>NZ_JBIDAK010000001.1:237768-560683 GCF_043202455.1 Kitasatospora sp. NPDC048194 | reverse complement strand
ACCACCCCCATCATCACCCTCGACGCCCGCCGCCGCGACAGCGCCAAGAGCGCCCTCATCACCCTCGTCGAACACGCCCTCCTCGCCCGACTCCGGTGAGCGGGCCGCCCGTGGCCCAGGGGACTCGGCGAAGTCCCCTGGGGCCCCGGCGAGGTCGGGACGGCTACTCGGTCGGCTCCAGCCCGGCGCGGATCAGGCCGTAGGTGTACGCGTCCTCGAGCGCCAGCCAGGAGGCGGCGATCACGTTGTCGGCCACGCCGACGGTCGACCAGGTGGCGGTGCCGTCGGTGGACTCGATCAGCACCCGGGTCTTGGAGCCGGTGCCGTGCTGGCCCTCCAGGATGCGGACCTTGTAGTCCACCAACTCGAAGGTGGACAGCGGCGGGTAGATGCCCTCCAGGGCCGCCCGCAGCGCCTGGTCGAGCGCGTTGACCGGGCCGTTGCCCTCGCCGACGGCGATCCGGCGCTCGCCCTTGGCCCACAGCTTGACCGTCGCCTCGTTGCCGGAGACCCCCTGCGGGCCCTGCTCGCTGATGGTCCGCCAGGACTCCAGGGTGTAGAAGCGGTCCCGGTTGCCGCGCACCTCGTCCCGCAGCAGCAGCTCGAAGGACGCGTCGGCGGACTCGTAGGTGTAGCCGAGGTTCTCCTGCTCCTTCACCCTGGCCACCACCCGGCCGGCCAGGTCGCGGTCGGTGGAGAGGTCGTAGCCGAGCTCCTTGCCCTTGAGCTCGACGGAGGCCCGGCCCGCCATGTCGGAGACCAGCATCCGCATGGTGTTGCCGACCTGCTCCGGGTCGATGTGCTGGTACAGGTCCGGGTCGACCTTGATCGCGGAGGCGTGCAGGCCCGCCTTGTGGGCGAAGGCCGAGAAGCCGACGTACGGCTGGTGGGTGGACGGGGCCAGGTTCACCAGTTCGGCGATCGCGTGGGAGATCCGGGTCATCTCGGCCAGCCGCCCCGCCGGCAGCACCCGCCGGTCGTACTTCAGCTCCAGCGCGCCGACCACCGGGAACAGGTTGGCGTTGCCGACCCGCTCGCCGTAGCCGTTGGCGGTGCACTGGACGTGGGTCGCGCCCGCGTCCACCGCGGCCAGGGTATTGGCCACCGCGCAGCCGGTGTCGTCCTGGGCGTGGATGCCGATCCGGGCGCCGGGCTTGTACGTGGCGCAGTCCGCGAGCACCTCGGCGACGGTCTCCCGGACGCCGGCCGGCAGCATCCCGCCGTTGGTGTCGCACAGCACCACCACGTCCGCCCCGGCCAGGTGGGCGGCGCGGACCACCGCGAGGGCGTACGCGCGGTTGGCCCGGTAGCCGTCGAAGAAGTGCTCGCAGTCGATGAACACCCGCCGGCCCTGGGCGCGCAGGAACTCGACGCTGTCCCGGATCATCTCCAGGTTCTCGTCCAGGGTGGTGCGCAGGGCCAGTTCGACGTGCCGGTCGTGGGCCTTGGCGACCAGGGTCACCACGGGCGCGCCGGAGGCGACCAGCGCGGCGAGCTGCGGGTCGTCGGCCGCCTTGCCGCCGGCCCGCCGGGTGGCGCCGAAGGCGACCAGCTCGGCGTTGCGCAGTTCCAGCTCGGCGGCGGCGCGCGCGAAGAACTCGGTGTCCCGCGGGTTGGCGCCGGGCCAGCCGCCCTCGATGAAGCCGACCCCGAACTCGTCCAGGTGCCGGGCGATGGCCAGCTTGTCCGCCACCGTGAGGTTGATGCCCTCCCGCTGCGCGCCGTCGCGCAGGGTGGTGTCGAACACGTGGAAACTGTCGTCGGTACGGCTGACCTCGGTCATGACCTCTGGTTCTCCGTTTCGGGGAGGTTCGTACTGCTCTGCCGGATTTCTCGTCCCGGCTCCACTGTCCAGGATCCCGCGCGCGGTCCCGGTGTCCCCGGCCCCTCGTGAGGGCCGTCGGCCGGTCCGGTGGCAGTGCTCGTCGGGGGCTGGGCCCGAAAAGCAAAAGACCCCTCGCGGGTGCGAGAGGTCTGCGCGCGGGTCTGGACGCTCGTGGTCGCTCCGCATCGGGTCCTGCGGAAGCGGTCACTGCGGACCGGCGCGCCTGCTGCCGATAATCAGCGAAAGCGAGGACACGCTCGCAGTCTGACACAGCCTCCAGGATCCGGCCCGGCCGTCTCGCGATGCGGAACGGCCGCCGGGCGGGGGCGGCCCGGGCGCCGGGAGAACGCTCCGGGGTCGCGGCTCCGGGCGCCCCGGTGCGGTGGGGCGCCCGGGCGGGTGCGGTCAGACGATCTTGTGCAGCCAGCCGTGGGTGTCGGGTGCCTGGCCGCCCTGGATGGCGAGCAGGGCCCGGCGCAGCTCCATGGTGATCGGGCCGGGCTCGCCGGTGCCGACGGTCCAGTCGGCGGCGGCGGACTTGACCGAGCCGACCGGGGTGATCACGGCGGCGGTGCCGCAGGCGAAGACCTCGGTGAGGGTGCCGTCGGCGTTGGCCTGCTGCCACTCGTCGGTGGAGATCTTCCGCTCCTCGACGGCGTAGCCGAGGTCGGAGGCCAGGCGCAGCAGGGAGTCGCGGGTGATGCCGGGCAGCAGGGCGCCGGACAGCTCCGGGGTGACGATCCTGGCGTCCTTGCCCTCGCCGAAGACGAAGTACAGGTTCATGCCGCCCATCTCCTCGATCCACCGGTGCTCGGCGGCGTCGAGCCAGACCACCTGGTCGCAGCCCTTCTCGGCGGCCTGGGCCTGGGCGACCAGCGAGGCCGCGTAGTTGCCCGCGCACTTGGCGGCGCCGGTGCCGCCGGGCGCGGCCCGGACGTACTCCTTGGACAGCCAGACCGAGACCGGCTTGATGCCGCCCTGGAAGTAGGCGCCGGCCGGGGAGGCGATGATCATGAAGAGGTAGGAGTCGGCCGGGCGGACGCCCAGGCCGACCTCGGTGGCGAACATGAACGGACGCAGGTACAGGCTCTGCTCCGGCTCGTTCGGGACCCAGTCCCGGTCCTGCTGGACGAGCAGTTCGACGGCCTCGACGAAGGTCTCCACCGGCAGCTCCGGCATCGCCAGGCGGCGGGCCGAGGCCTGGAAGCGCAGGGCGTTGGCCTCGGGGCGGAAGGTCGCGATGGAGCCGTCGGCCTGGCGGTAGGCCTTCAGGCCCTCGAAGATCGCCTGGCCGTAGTGCAGCGTCATGTTGGCCGGATCCATCTCCACCGGCGCGTAAGGAACCAGCTGGGCGTCGTGCCAACCGCGGCCCTCGGTCCAGCTGATGGTCACCATGTGGTCGGTGAAGACGCGGCCGAAGCCGGGGTTGGTCAGCCGGGCCTCGCGCTCCGCTGCGGGCAGCGGGTGGGCGGAGGGCTTGAGGTCGAACGTGATGGGCGCCTGGGTGGGCGTGCTCATGGCTGTTTCCTTCACCGTGGGGTTGGATCGGGGCCGCCCCGCCGAAGGAACGTTCCCGCGGTCGGACGCGGGAACGAACGCGCGACGGCACGGCCCACTGTCGATATTCGCATCCAGAGGGCCGTGCCGAACAGCCATCCGCTCCCCGGGGAGCTGCAAGCTGCGGTTGTGCGGTCCGGCCCGTGCGGCCGGGACCTTGTGGCGATCCGGCCGTCAGCCGGATACTCGGGCGGCGAGCGCGTCGCCGACCTGGGAGGTGGAACGGGTGCCGGAGCGCTCGGCGAGGTCCGCCGCGACGGCGGCCTCGACCTTCGCGGCCTCGGCGGCGTAGCCGAGGTGCTCCAGCAGCATGGCGACCGACAGCACGGTGGCGGTCGGGTCGGCCTTGCCCTGGCCGGCGATGTCCGGCGCCGAGCCGTGGACCGGCTCGAACATGGCCGGGTACTCGCCGCTCGGGTTGATGTTGCCGCTCGCGGCGAGGCCGATGCCGCCGGTCACGGCGGCGGCCAGGTCGGTCAGGATGTCGCCGAACAGGTTGTCGGTGACGATGACGTCGAACCGCTGCGGCTGGGTGACCAGGTGGATGGTGGCCGCGTCGACGTGCAGGTACTCGGTGGTGACCTCCGGGAACTCCCGGCCGACCTCGGCGAAGATCCGCGACCACAGGTGCCCGGCGTGCACCAGCACGTTGTTCTTGTGGACCAGGGTGAGCTTGCGGCGCGGCCGCGCCTGGGCCCGGCGGTAGGCGTCGCGCACCACGCGCTCGATGCCGTAGGCGGTGTTCACGCTGACCTCGGTGGCCACCTCGTGGGGCGTGCCGGTGCGCAGCGAGCCGCCGTTGCCGACGTACGGGCCCTCGGTGCCCTCGCGGACCACCACGAAGTCGATCTCGGGCTCGCCGGCCAGCGCGGACCGCACGCCGGGGAACAGCCGGCCCGGCCGCAGGTTGATGTGGTGGTCGAAGGCGAACCGCAGCTTGAGCAGCAGCCCGCGCTCCAGCACCCCGGACGGCACGCTCGGGTCGCCGATGGCGCCCAGCAGGATCGCGTCGAAGGCCTTCAGCTCGGCCAGCACGCTGTCCGGCAGCGTCTCGCCGGTCCGGTGGTAGCGCCGGGCGCCGAGGTCGTACTCGGTGGTCTCCAGCTTCACGTCGGAGGCGAGCACGGCCTCCAGGACCTTGAGGCCTTCGGCCACCACTTCCTGGCCGATGCCGTCACCCGGGACAACTGCGAGACGAATGGTGCGAGACATGGTCGGACCCTACTCCGCCGTCCCAGTCCCTGACACCTCGCGTCCAGCATCCGGACGATCAGACCAAATCGATCTCGATCGGGAACGGCTGGTCGACCTTCAGTTGCTTGTGGTAGATGCCCGTCAGGCCATAGGCCCGCGTGGCCGGATCCAGCTCGTACACGTAGACGACCGGGCGCCCCTCGCCGTCACTCTCCACCCGCCAGAAGTGCCGGATGCCGGCCGCCGCGTACTTTCGGGGCTTGGTGTCGCGATCCCGTTCCTGCGACTCCTGTGAGACCACCTCCACGGCCAGGAGCACGTCCTCCGCTTCGCACATCGTCTGCCTCGGCCCCGTGTCGCCGCGCTCGTCGACCACGATGAGGTCGGGCTCGGGCCGGTCGCGCCGGTTCAGCTTGACCGTCATCTCCCGCCACACCTCCCATCCCGCCGGGACAGCGCCCTCCAGGGCCCGTTCCAACCTGCGCAGCGTCCGCATGTGGAACTTCGTCTGTGCGCTCATGAAGATCAGGCTCCCGTCGAGCAACTCCGTGTGCGGCGGGAGATCCGGCAGCCGGTCCAGGTCCTCGGCGACGTAGCCGTCGACCGGAGGGCGGATCCAGTCGGGGTACGGCTCGATGCTCATGGTTCCTCCCATAAGGGCATCCTGGCGGCCCTCCCAGGCTACTCGGCAAGGCCTCCTCGGACGCCACTCCTCCGAGGGAGCGCGGGTGATCAGAAGTGCGCCGGGGGCGCGCCTAAGGTGGCGTGATCCGGGGTTCCTGGCAGAAACGGGGCGCGTGCGTGAGGACGGAGCGGCGGCGAGAGGTGTCGGTCTGCGCGGGCGCGGCCGCTCTGGCGGTGGGCGGGTACGGGCTGGCGGCCGCGCTGAGCGGGCGGTGGCCGGCCGGGGCCGGCGAGGTCGCGGTGCCCTACCACGCGCACCTGTGGGACCTGCTGCACGGGCGGACCACCGGGGACCTGCTGTTCAACTGGAACAGCGGCTACGGCGTCCCCTTCCTGGCGGACTTCTTCGCCTACCTGATGAATCCGTTCTCCTGGCTCACCGTGCTGCTCCCGCGCGACCAGGGGCGGCTCGCCGTCCTGCTGGTCGCCCTGGCCACCATCGGCCTCGCCACCGCGCTCATGGCGCACCTGCTGGGCCGCCTCCACCCCGGCCCCCGGCGGCTGCGGGCGCTCGCCGCCGTCGGGTACGGGCTCTGCGCCTGGGTGCTGGACGTCGGCGGGGCCGCGCCGATGTGGCTCTGGGGCCTGGTCTCGCTGCCGCTGCTCGGCCTGGTCGGGGACTGGTGCCTGCACGAGCGGCGCTGGGTGGCCGGCTCGCTGTGCGTGGCGCTCGCCTGGGCGGGCAACCTGTACACCGCCGCGCTGGCCACCCTGGCGGCCGGACTCCTGTTCGCCGTCCGGCTGTTCGCCACCCCCCGGCCGTTCCGGCACCGGGCCCGGGCCACCGGCCGGGCCGTCACCGCGACCACCGTCGGGGTGCTGCTCGCCTCCCCCGTGCTGTTCGTCGCCGTCCGTGCGGCCCGCGGCGCCCAGCCCGAGTCGCCGGTGCTGCCGCTCGGCCCGGCCGGCCTCGGCGGGCACCTCGCCCGGCTGCTGCCCACCGTCCAGGGCGGCCGGCCGCTGCCGGACGTGGCGATCGGCGTGCTCGGGCTGCTGCTGGTGTGCGGGCTGCCGTTCAACCGGCGGGTGCGGGTGCGCGAGCGGGCGGTCTGGTGCACGGCGCTGGTCCTGGTGGTGCTCGGGTTCCTGTGGACCCCGACCGTGGTGGTCTGGCACGGCCTGGCGATCCCGGCCGGCGGGCCGTACCGCGTCGCCTTCGCGCTCAGCGGGCTGCTGGTCCTGGCCGGCTGGGTGTCACTGGCCCACCGGCCGGACCTCCTCACTCTGCTGGGCGGCGCCGCCGTGGTCGCGGTGGTCGCCGGGCTGGCGGCGGGCCGGCAGTCGGTCCCCGCCTCCACCTGGGTGGTGCTGGGCGTCGGCGCCGTCGTCCTGCCGGCCGCGCTCGCGGTGCTGGACCGCCGGCACACCGACCGCCGGGCGACCACCGCGGCCACCTGGGTGCTCGGCGCCGCGGTCCTCGGCAACGCCGTCTGGTCCGGGTACGCGGCCTTCGCCTCGGCCCCCGCCGACACCGTCTCCCCGGCCGCCGTCCGGGCCGGGTACGCGGCCGTCCGGGCGGGCACCGACTGGCCGGCCGGCCGCAGCGACCCCGGCCCGCACGCCTTCACCGCCAACGATCCGCTGCTCCTGGACGGCCAGGGCGGCGGCTACGCGAGCGGCTCGCTGCCCACCGTCGCTGCCCTGCTGCTGCACGACCTCGGTGCGGGCTGGACGGCCGGCGGCCGGCAGGTCGCCGGCGTCACCGACCCGGTCGGGCGGGCGCTGTTCGCGGTCCGCGCCCACCTGGACGACGGGCCGCCCCCGGACGGCTTCACCCCGGCCCGGGCGGCCGCGCCGCCGCTGGTCACCGTGCTGCCGCCGGGCGCCCGGACGGACACCTCCTCGGTCTGGTCCCGGCAGGAGTCGCTGCTCGGCAGCCAGGTCTACGACACCCCGCTGCCCGTCCCGGCCGGCGGCTCGGCGCCGACCCTGCACGGCACCAGCGGCTGGTCGGTGCCGGGCGGCGGCGAGGGCACGATGTTCTCCGCCACCTGCACGCCGGGCGGGACGGCCTACTTCCACGGGGTCTGGTACCGGGGCACGGTCAGCGGACTGGGCACCAGCTACCGCAGCGACGGCGAACAGCCCACCACGGCGGTGGCGGTCCACCGGCTGGGAACCGTACCGGCGGACGGCGTGGTCCGGGTGACCCTGCGCTCGGACGCCGTCAGCCAGGTCCCCGCCCGCCCGATCGGCTGCCTGCGGGCCGGTGCCCTGGAAGCCGCCGTGACCCGCCTCACCGCCACCGGCGCCACCCGGGTCGAGGCCGGCGGGCACTCCCTCGGCGCGACGCTCCCGGCGGGCTCCGCCGGCACCGCGCTGGTCTCCGTCCCCGCCACCGAGGGCTGGTCCTGCTCCGTGGACGGCGGCGCCGCCGCCCCCGGCTCCGTCCTCGGCATGCTCGCCGTCCCGCTGGGCGCCGGCGCCTCCCACCTGGCCTGCGCCTTCCGCCCGCCGGGCCTCACCGACGGCCTCACCGTCAGCTCCGCCACGGCCGCCGTGCCGGTCCTGGTCGCCGTCTTCGCCCGGCTCTCCCGCCGCCCCACCCGCGCCCCGCGCCGCGACCGCCGACGGGCCGCCCGCGGGGCGGACGGGACGTGACGGGGGCGGCCCGCCGGCGCTCGGCGGGCCGCCCCCGGGTTCGCCGGGCCGGGGGTCAGGGCAGGGTGAGCACCTGGCCCCTGCGGTCCGCCGGGTTGAGGTGGTGCAGCAGCAGGAGCCGGGAGGTGTCGCCCGGCGCCCGCTGCACGGTGAGGACGGTGCCCGGGCCGGCCGGCGCGAGGACGGCGGCGGGGCCGTCGAGACCGGTCCGGGCGGCGAGGGCCGGGTGCAGGACGTCCAGCGGTACGGTCGGGCGGGTGCCGCGCAGGCCGATGGCGGAGTAGGCGTCGGCCGGGTCGGGCCGGTCGGGGGTCGCCAGGCCGGTCCAGACCCCGTAGCGGACGGTGCTGCGGCCGGGCCTGACGCCCGGCAGCGCGCTCAGCCGGACGGGCAGCACCAGCACGTCGCTGTCCAGCAGTTCGGTGTCGGTGTCGCCCCAGTGGGCGTTGAGCGGCTGGACGTCGAGCTCGGCGCCGGTGCGGGCGTCCAGGGCCCGGGAGACCAGCACGTCGCTGCCGCGCAGCCGGTCGGCCACCAGGAGGACGTCGGTGGCGCCGTCCCCGTCGGTGTCCAGCGACACCCGGGTGCCGTACAGCCCGACCGGCGTCGCGGCCGGCGCCCACAGCCGCACGCCCACGTACAGCTGGTCGGCGTCGGCGGTCGCGCCCACCGCCCGCAGGTTGGCGGCCCGGTCGCCGGGGTGCTCGACGCAGACGTCCTGCGGCTGGTCGGCCGACTGCGCCTCGCTCTCGGGCCGGACGCCGGAGCCGGCACCGACGGCCGTGCCGCCGCCCGGCGGGCAGTCGGGCCAGCGGGCGGCCTCGCCGCCGAGCGCGAGGGCGGTGACCAGCCCGGGCCGCTCGCCGGGCGCCGCGCTGCCGCCGAGGGCGACCAGCGTGCCGCCCCGGGCGGTGCGGGCGGTGGCCGTCGCCGTGAGGTCGCCGGCGGGCCGCGGGGCGGCGAACACCGGGACCCGCAGCTGCGGCAGGGCGGCGTCGCCGACCGGGCTGAACAGCACCTGCCCGGAGAGCTCGCCCCGGTAGCTGCGCGCCTTGCCGCCCTGCCGGGTGTCGATGGTCGGGTCCGGCACGCGCCCCAGCGCGCCCGGGACGGACAGCGTCACCGTCACCCGCGCGGTGCCGCCCGCCGGGACGTCCACCTGGGCGGGCGTCACCAGGTAGGAGGCCCCGGGCAGTCGGGTCGCCGGCGCGTAGCCGGTGCGGTAGCTCAGCGTGGACGCCGAGTGGTTGCGCAGCTCGATCTGCCGCCCGAGCGCCGTCGGGCCGCCGACGGCGACCGGGCCGAAGGAGACCCCGACGCTGCCCGGCTCGGCGCCCTCCCCCGCCGCGTAGGCGACCACCGGGGTGCGGACCGCCGCGTCGCCCCGGGCCCGGCCGGCGCCGGTGCGCTCGGGTCCGTAGACCGGCCCGGTGTGGTCGTCGCCGAGCCAGGTGTCGGTGCTGGTGTTCATCAGCGCGGCCTTGACCTGCTCGACCGGCCAGTCCGGGTGGGCGGCGCGCACGAGTGCCGCCAGCCCGGCCACGTGCGGGGCGGCCATCGAGGTGCCGTTCTCCCGCTGGCCGCCGCTGCCGCTGCCGACCAGCGCGGACCAGATGGTCTCGCCGGGGGCCGCGAGGTCGGGCTTGACCACGCCCGGCACGCCGATGCCCCGGGAGCTGAAGTCGGTGAGGGTGTCGGCCCGGGAGGGTTGGTTCTGGGCGACGGAGCCGTGCAGCGGGTTGCCGGGCGCCGCGAGCCGGACCCGGACGTCCCCGGCGGCGGCGGCCTTCAGCAGCCGCTCGCCGTCGGCGCGGGCGAGCAGCACGACCGGGATCCGGTCGTTGCCGGAGATCTCGGCCAGATGGTCGCTGTCGGCGGCGTACAGCGCGCCGACCGCCCCGGCGTCGGCGGCGTGGTCGGCGCGCGGGCCGGAGTTGCAGGCCCGGTCGGCGTCGGCGGTGTGCCAGGTCAGCAGGGCGATCCTGCCCTTCAGCCGCTGCCGGTCCGCCTCGCTGAAGGCCGTGCAGCCGTCCGCCTGGTCGGCGGGCACGGCGAGCGCGCCGCTCACGTCGGCAGTGGACCAGCCCCGGTAGCGCTCGCTCCAGTGGCCGGGGACGACCCCGGCGAGCGCGGCGGGGGCCAGCACGGTGATGCCGTCGACGTCGGCGTGCCCGTGCACGGAGGCGGCGACGGTGACGGCCCGGGCGGCGGTGCCGGGGCTGCCGCCGACGCCGTACACGTCGCCCTCGTTGCCGGCCGCCGCGACCACCACGGTGCCGAGCGCGGCGAGCTGGTCGACGGCCAGCGCGTCGGTGTCGTCGGGGCTGCCGAAGCGGCTGCCGAGCGACAGGTTGACCACGTCGAGCCGGTCCCCGAGGTCGCCGTCGCCGTTCGGGTCGGCGGCCAGGTCGAGCGCCTGGGCGAGCCGGTCGGTGGCGCCGTCGCAGCCGAACACCCGGATCGCGTACAGCTGCGCGCCGGGGGCGGCGCCGGGGCCGACCTTGAAGGCGGCCGGGTCGAGTCCGGCCCGGTAGGGGCCGGTGTACGGACGGCCGTCGGCGGTGACGCCGTACCCGGCCGCCGTCCCGGCGACGTGGGTGCCGTGCCCGTTGCGCACGCAGTCGATCGGGTTGTCGCTGGGGTGCGGGACGGGCTGGTACTGCGGGGAGGACGGGTCGGGGTTGTAGTCGTCGCCGACCAGGTCCTTGCCGCCGACCACCTTGGCGCTCGGGAACAGGGCGGCCGGCGCGGGCTTGCCGCGTTCGACCGACCGGAAGGCCTGCTCGGTGCCGGGGCCGCCGAAGTCGGCGTGGGTGTAGTCGATGCCGCTGTCGATGATCCCGATCCGGACGCCCCGGCCGGTGTTCCCGGTGAGGGCGGCGTCGCCCTCCCACACCTTCGGGGCACCGGTCAGCGGGACGGAGTAGGCGTTGTCGCGCTGCTTGTTGACGATCGGGTGGACGGCCCGGACGCCGGGCAGCGCCCGCAGCGCGGGCAGCCGCTCGGCGGGCGCGCTGACGGCGAGGCCGGTGAGCAGGGTGCGGGTGCGGTAGAGCTCGCGGGCGGCGGGCGCGGTTCGGTGGACGGCGTCGGCGAGCCGGTCGAGGGCGTCCCCGGCCCGGCGCCGCTGGGCGGCTCCGGCGCCGGCGGCCTCCGCGCGGACGGCCTCCGGCGTGCGCTGGGCCCGCCGGGCGGTGTCGGCGGCGCGCTGCCAGGCGGGGCCGGCCGCCTCGGTGGTGAGTTCCAGCAGGACGGAGGCGGTGCGGCCCCGGCCCGGCGGCCCCGCGGTGGACGGGGCGCCGGCCGCCGGGGCGGCGGCGAACGCGGCACTGCTGGGCACGAACGCCGCCGCCAGCAGGACCAGGGTGAGGCCGATCGGGGCGATCGGTCGGCGAACGGGTGGCAGACGCACTGGGCCCTCTCCCCCGGCCGGGGGGACTGATCCGCGCAGCGTGTCGCTGACGCCCGCCCGCGCGGACGTCGATCACCCTTCCGGGGGCCCCAAATTAGGATGATCGCGCCGGCGGGGGCGAGCAACTTCCCCCGGACGGGCTCCAGTTGCACCCGTCGGAGTGACCCGCCGTCAGCCCGACCGGCCTAGTAGGCCGATGAACGCCACCGGTCGGCAGGTCAGTGGCGGCCGGTCAGTGGTGGCCGGTCACGCCGCCGTTGTCCCGGCGGTCGAGGGCGCGCTGCAGGGCGGCGGCGGCGAAGGGGTTGCGCTCGGCGGCCCGGCGGCGGCGCACGGCGCGGACGGGGGCGGCGGGGGCGGGAGTGGTGCGGCGGTCAGCGGTGGGGGACATACCGGGCTCCTTGGAAGCGGCGCTGCGCGGGGCGAGCGCGAAGGGAGGCTCGACGGGTGCCGCGCGGCACGCCCCGGGCGGGGCGGCGGCGGGCGGCGGTGGGAGCGCGGGGCAGGGGTCGCCTGCCCGGAGGGCGCACGTGCACACGGGCCGCGGACCCTGGCTACAGGTGCGGCACACCGTATGGCTCTTCCACCGTAAGGCCCCGCCCCGGCCGTGTCTGCACGAATACTCGGATTTCCTAGTATCTGAGACGGCGACCGCCGGGGAGCACGCAACAGGGCCCGGACCGCCGTCGGAACGGCGGTCCGGGCCCTGCTGGGCCGTGGGCGTCAGCCCAGGTCGACCGAGCGCGCGAAGCGCGCGCCGATCTCGGCGGCGATGGCCGCCAGCACGTCGTGCGGGATCTCGCTGTCCACCGTGAGGGAGGCGAGCGCGCTGCCGCCGTCCCGGGCGACCTGCATGCCCGCGATGTTGACGCCCGCGTCGCCCAGGTGGCGGCCGAGCACGCCGACCACGCCGGGGCGGTCCTCGTACTTGAAGAAGGCCATGTGGTCGGTGAGCGCCACGTCCACGTCGAAGGCGTCCACGCCGACGATCTTCTGGATCTGCTTCGGACCGGACAGCGTGCCGGAGATCGCGATCTCCTCGCCGTTCGCGAGGGTGCCGCGCACGGTGATCACGTTGCGGTGCTCGGGGCTCTCGCTGGAGGTGGTCAGCCGCACCTCGACGCCGCGCTCCTGGGCGAACAGCGGGGCGTTGACGTAGGACACCGTCTCCGCCACCACGTCCTCGAACACGCCCTTCAGCGCCGACAGTTCGAGCACCTTCACGTCGTGCTGGGTGATCTCGCCGCGGACCTCGACGTCCAGCCGGACGGCCACCTCGCCGGCCAGCGCGGTGAAGATCCGGCCGAGCCTCTCGGCCAGCGGCAGACCCGGCCGCACGTCCTCGGCGATCACGCCGCCCTGGACGTTGACGGCGTCCGGCACCAGCTCACCGGCCAGCGCGAGCCGCACCGACCGGGCGACGGCGATGCCGGCCTTCTCCTGCGCCTCGTCGGTGGAGGCGCCCAGGTGCGGGGTGGCCACCACGTTGTCGAAGGCGAACAGCGGCGAGTCGGTGCACGGCTCCTTGGCGTACACGTCCAGGCCCGCGCCGGCCACCCGGCCCTCGCGCAGGGCGCTGGCGAGCGCCTCCTCGTCCACGATGCCGCCGCGGGCGGCGTTGACGATCCGCACGGTCGGCTTGACCTTGTGCAGCGCCTCGTCGCCGATCAGGCCGATGGTCTCCGGGGTCTTGGGGAGGTGGACGGTGATGAAGTCCGAGACCTCCAGCAGCTCCTCCAGCGAGACCAGCTTGACGCCCATCTGCGCGGCGCGGGCGGCCTGGATGTAGGGGTCGTACGCGACGATCTTCATCCCGAACGCGGACATCCGCTGCGCGACCAGGACGCCGATCCGGCCGAGGCCGACCACGCCGAGGGTCTTCTCGCTCAGCTCCACGCCGGTGTACTTGTTGCGCTTCCACTCGCCGCCCTTGAGCGCCGCGTTGGCCGGGGCGATGTTGCGGGCGACGGAGATCAGCAGGCCGCAGGCCAGCTCCGCGGCGGTGACGATGTTGGAGGTCGGCGCGTTGACGACCATCACGCCGGCCTTGGTGGCGGCGGAGACGTCGACGTTGTCCAGGCCGACGCCGGCCCGGGCCACCACCTTCAGCTTGCGGGCGGCGGCCAGCGCCTCGGCGTCGACCTTGGTGGCGGAGCGGATCAGGATCGCGTCCACGTCGGCGATCGCGGTGAGCAGCTCGGTGCGGTCGGCGCCGTTGCAGTGGCGGATCTCGAAGTCCGGGCCGAGGGCGTCGACGGTGGCGGGCGAAAGCTCTTCGGCGATCAGGACGACGCCGGATTTCACAGTGGTCGCAGTGCTCACGACAGTGTTGTCCTTAACTGTCCGGTTCCCCGGCGCACGTAGGTGGCGTGGAGGGCGGGGAAGGTGGCATGCCGCGTAGGTAGACGCACGACGCTGTGAGCCTGACGCGCACTCGGAGTGTATCGACGGGCCCGGTACCAGGCTGCTCCCGTCCGGCGAAATCACCCGGACGGGAGCAGCCTACTTGTACAAGGAAGTTGCGGAACGGACCGGCCCGGAAAGGGGTCAGGCCTTCTCGTTGACCCAGCTCATCAGCGAGCGCAGCTTCTTGCCGGTGGTCTCCAGCAGGTGGTCCTCGTCGGCCTTCTTGTACTCGTTGTACTTCGGCAGGCCCGCCTTGTACTCGGCGATCCAGGTGTTGGCGAAGGTGCCGTCCTGGATCTCGGCGAGGACCTTCTTCATCTCGGCCTTGGTGGCGTCGGTGATGATGCGCGGGCCGGTGACGTAGTCGCCCCACTCGGCGGTCTCGGAGACCGACCAGCGCATCTTCTCCAGGCCGCCCTCGTACATCAGGTCGACGATCAGCTTCAGCTCGTGCAGGCACTCGAAGTAGGCGATCTCCGGCTGGTAGCCGGCCTCGACCAGGGTCTCGAACCCGGCCTTCACCAGGGCGGCGGTGCCACCGCAGAGGACGGCCTGCTCGCCGAACAGGTCGGTCTCGGTCTCCTCGGTGAAGGTGGTCTTGATGACGCCGGCCTTGGTGGCGCCCAGGCCCTTGGCGTACGACAGCGCCAGGGCGAAGGCGTTGCCCGAGGCGTCCTGCTCGACCGCGACGATCGCGGGGACGCCGCGGCCCTCCTCGTACTGGCGGCGGACCAGGTGGCCCGGGCCCTTCGGGGCGACCATGCAGACGTCGACGTCCGCCGGGGGCTTGATGAAGCCGAAGCGGATGTTCAGGCCGTGGCCGAAGAACAGGGCGTCGCCGGCCTTCAGGTGCGGGGCGATGTCGGCCTCGTAGACGTCGGCCTGGATCGGGTCCGGCACCAGGATCATGATGACGTCGGCCTCGGCCGCCGCCTCGGCGGGGGTGACCACGCGCAGCCCGGCCTCCTCGGCCTTGGCGCGGGACTTGGACTCCGGCTTCAGGCCGACCCGGACGTCGGCGCCGGAGTCGCGCAGGGACAGCGCGTGGGCGTGGCCCTGGCTGCCGTAGCCGATGACCGCGACCTTGCGGCCCTGGATGATGGACAGGTCGGCGTCGTCTTCGTAGAACAGCTCGGCCACGGGGGCACATCTCCTTGCGTGTTGTCGCCTGGTGCGCGGGTCCTACGGTAGGCGCACCGGGCGGGGTGTGGGGTCTTTGCTCGGGGTTTGGGACGGCGCCGTTTACGCGCTGCGGTCGAGGGCGCGCAGTGACCGGTCCGTGATGGAGCGGGCGCCGCGGCCGATGGCGACCAGGCCGGACTGGACCAACTCCTTGATGCCGTACGGCTCCAGCATCCGGAGCATGGCCTCCAGCTTGTCCGAGCTGCCGGTGGCCTCGATCGTCACCGCTTCGGGTGACACGTCGACGGTCTTGGCCCGGAACAGCTGGACGATCTCGACGATCTGCGACCGCGTCTCGTTGTCGGCGCGGACCTTCACCAGGACCAGTTCCCGCTGGATCGCAGCGGACTGGTCGAGTTCGACGATCTTTATCACGTTCACGAGCTTGTTGAGCTGCTTGGTGACCTGTTCCAGCGGGAGGTCCTCGACGTTGACCACGATCGTCATCCGGGACACGTCCGGGTGCTCGGTCGGGCCGACGGCGAGGGAGTCGATGTTGAAGCCCCGACGGGAGAACAGCGAGGCGATGCGGGCGAGCACGCCGGGCTTGTTCTCGACCAGGACGGAGAGGGTGTGCTTGGACATGTGGTTCCTCAGTCGCACAGAGGGTGTCCGGCGTAGCCGGTCCCAAGAAGGGTGGCGGTGGGCGACGGGCGGGTGTCCGGCGTAGCCGGTCCCAAGAAGGGTGGCGGTGGGCGACGGGCGGGTGTCCGGCGTAGCCGGTCCCAAGAAGGGTGGCGGTGGGCGACGGGCGGGCGGCCGGATCAGTCGAGGTCGTCGCCGAAGTCGGGCCGGACGCCCTTGGCGAACTGGATCTCGTCGTTGCTGGTCCCGGCCGCGACCATCGGCCAGACCATGGCGTCCTGGTGGACGATGAAGTCGATGACGACCGGACGGTCGTTGATCTCCATCGCCTGCTTGATGACCGCGTCCAGGTCCTCGGGGCGCTCGCAGCGCAGGCCGACGCAGCCCATCGCCTCGGACAGCAGGACGAAGTCGGGGATCCGGGTGCCCTGGGCCGGCGGCTCGATGCCGTCGTGGTCCGGGCCGGAGTGCAGCACGGTGTTGGAGTAGCGCTGGTTGTAGAACAGCGTCTGCCACTGCCGGACCATGCCCAGCGAACCGTTGTTGATGACCGCGACCTTGATCGGCAGGCCGTTCAGGGCGCAGGTCACGAGTTCCTGGTTGGTCATCTGGAAGCAGCCGTCGCCGTCGATCGCCCAGACCGGCGTGTCCGGGCGGCCGGCCTTGGCGCCCATCGCCGCCGGGACGGCGTAGCCCATGGTGCCGGCGCCGCCGGAGTTGAGCCAGGTGCCGGGCTTCTCGAAACGGATGTACTGCGAGCTCCACATCTGGTGCTGGCCGACGCCCGCGGCGTAGATCGCGTCGGAGCCGACGAGTTGGCCGATCCGCTCGATGACCTGCTGCGGGGAGAGCTCGCCGCCGGGGGCCGGCTCGTAGCCCAGCGGGTAGGTGCGCTTCCACTCGTCGAGCTTCTCCCACCAGTCCGCGTAGTCGCCCTTGTGGCCGGCGTCGAACTCGGCCTGGACGGCGACGATCAGGTCGGCCAGCACCTCGCGGGCGTCGCCGACGATCGGCACGTCCGCCGGGCGGTTCTTGCCGATCTCGGCCGGGTCGATGTCCGCGTGGACGACCTTGGCGTACGGCGCGAAGCTGTCCAGCTTGCCGGTGACCCGGTCGTCGAAGCGGGCGCCCAGGGTGAACAGCAGGTCCGACTTCTGCAGCGCGGTGACGGCCGGGACGGAACCGTGCATGCCGGGCATGCCCAGGTGCTGCGGGTGGCTGTCCGGGAAGGCGCCGAGGGCCATCAGGGTGGTGACGACCGGGGCGCCGGTCAGCTCGGCGAGGATCCGCAGCTCGGCGGTGGCCTGCGCCTTGATCACGCCGCCGCCGACGTAGAGCACCGGGCGCTTCGCGCCGACCAGCAGCTTCGCGGCCTCCCGGATCTGCTTGGCGTGCGGCTTGGTGACCGGGCGGTAGCCCGGCAGCGCGGCCTCGACCGGCCAGCGGAAGGTGGTGGTGGCCTGCAGGGCGTCCTTGGCGATGTCGACCAGGACGGGGCCGGGGCGGCCGGTCGCGGCGATGTGGAAGGCCTCGGCGATCACCCGGGGGATCTCGGCCGGGTCGGTGACCAGGTAGTTGTGCTTGGTGATCGGCATCGTGATGCCGCAGATGTCCGCCTCCTGGAAGGCGTCCGTGCCGATCGCCTTGGAGGACACCTGGCCGGTGATCGCGACCAGCGGGACGGAGTCCATGTAGGCGTCGGCGATCGGGGTGACCAGGTTGGTCGCACCCGGCCCGGAGGTGGCCATGCAGACCCCGACGCGGCCGGTGGCCTGGGCGTAGCCGGTGGCGGCGTGGCCGGCGCCCTGCTCGTGCCGGACCAGGATGTGGCGCACCTTGGTGGAGTCCATCAGCGGGTCGTACGCGGGCAGGATGGCCCCGCCCGGGATGCCGAAGACGGTGTCCGCTCCCACGGCCTCAAGCGAGCGGATGAGCGACTGGGCTCCGGTCATGGTCTCGGCGACGTGCTGGGGCGCGGGAGCGTGGGCGGCCGGGTTGTCCCCGCGGCGGGGGGATGCGGCGTGCTCAGTCATCTGCCTGTCTCTTCTCGGGTTTTGCCGGTCCGGTGCTGCGGGCCCCGGTGCTGCGAGGGTGGGGTCCCGGTCCGGGCCGATCGCCGGCTCTGCCTCAATCGTCCCGCGCGAATCCGACTAATCGGACGTCGTGGGGCGGTCGGGCCAGGGGTCTTGCGGGAGGGGAACAGCGTCAGTGCAACAAAAAACCCCTCGTGCCCAAGGGCATGCGAGGGGTGGCGCGTCGGTCTGTCACGAGCAGGGCGTGCGAGCCCACTCAGCCGACGCGCCCGCCAAGTACGAGAATTCGGGTGCGCATGGCAACGACCATCCTCCTGCCCGGGGTGGCATGTCAAGCAGGTGGGATGACCGTCTCGCCATGCGGACCGAGCCCTGGACCGGCCACGGCCCGGCGTTCCGGCAGGTCACACGCCCCGCGGTGCGGCTGGGGGGCTCCTTGGTGATCTACGCCACGGCCTGCCGGGGCGTCCGGACGGCCACCCGTCCGGGGGTCCGCGGCCGCGTGGCCGCGACGGCCGGGGAGCGGGCCCTGCGGCTTGGGCAGCGGGTAGCCGCGCCGGGCCAGCGCCCGGCGCAGCCGGGTCTCGTCCAGCGACGGCGCGAAGGCCGATCCCTGCGCCTGGCGGCAGCCCAGCTCCTGGAGCGCGTGGAGCTGGCGGGGCAGGTCCACCCCCTCCGCGGCGGTGGTCATCCCGAGGTCCCGGCCGAGCCGCAGTGCGTGCCCGGCCAGGGTTCTGCTGAGCGCGGACTCGCCGAGGCCCTGCACCAGCGAGCGGTCCAGCTTGAGCCCGTCGAAGGGCAGCCTGGCGAGCGCGCCCAGCGAGCCGCTCCCGGCGCCGTAGCCGGCCAGCCAGGTGGACACCCCGAGCCGCCGCAGCGCGGCCAGCCGGCGGCCCAGTTCGTCGGCGAGCCCGTCCGGGCCCATCCGGGCCACCTCGATCACCAGCTCGCCGGCCGGCAGACCGCTGTCGCGCAGCGCCGCGGCCACCGTCTCGTACAGGCCGGGCGAGCACAGCCGCTCGACGGACAGCCGCACCGCCACCGGGACGGGCGCGGTGCCGCCGCGGTCCCGGCCGGACAGGGCCCGCCGGTCGGCGGCCGCCGCCACCGCCTCGTGCACCAGCCAGCGGGAGAACCGGGTGGCCGCGTCGCCGTGCTCGGCCGAGCGCAGGAACTCGGCCGGGGTCAGCAGCAGGCCGCCCGCCGACCGCCAGCGGGCCTGCGCCTCCACGGAGACCACCGTGCCGCTGCCGAGGTCCACCACCGGCTGGTGCAGCAGGGTGAAGCCACCCTCCCGGACGGCGATCCGCAGCCGCTCCTCCAGTTCGGTGCGGCGCTCGAGGTCGGCCCGCATGGCGGGGCTGTAGAGCACCACCCGGCCCTTGCCCTCGGACTTGGCCCGGTACATCGCGAGGTCGGCGTTGCGCATCAGCTCGTCGGCGGCGGCCCTGGGGTCGGCGGCCGGACCCCGCTCGGGGGTGCCGAAGGCGATCCCGATGCTCGCGGCGACGCCGAGTTCGGCGCCGCTGATCCAGTAGGGCGCGGAGAGCGCGACCCGCAGCCGTTCCGCCAGCTCCTGGACCTGGAGCCGGCCGAGCGGTCCGCACACCAGCGCGGCGAACTCGTCGCCGCCGAACCGGGCGACGGTGTCCCCGCTGCGCACCGCGCCCTGCAGCCGGCGGGCGGCCTGCACCAGCAGTTCGTCGCCGACCTGGTGGCCGGCGGAGTCGTTGACCGCCTTGAAGCCGTCCAGGTCGAGGAAGAGCACGGCGATCCCGGCGCCCGTCTCGCCCTGCTGGCCGCGCGCGCCGAGGGCGCCGCGCAGCCGCTGGGTGAACAGCGCCCGGTTGGGCAGGTCGGTGAGCGGGTCGTGGAAGGCGTTGTGCTGGAGCTGGGCCTGGAGCATGACGCGTTCGGTGACGTCCCGGCTGTTGAGCAGCAGGCCGTCCCGGTGCCGGCTGACCGTCGACTCGACGTGCAGCCACTCGCCGGCGCCGGAGCTGATCCGGCACTCCACCCGGGCCGAGGGCTCGGCGGTGCCCGGGGTGCGGTGGGCGGTGAGCCGCACCCGCGCGAGGTAGCGGCGGACCTCGGAGAGCACCCGGTCGACGTCCTCCGGGTGGACGAGGTCCAGCAGGTTGCCGCCGACCAGTTCCTCCGGGTCCCGCCCGTAGACGCCGAGCGCGGCCGGGGAGACGTACGAGAGCACGCCGTTGGCCCCGGCGATCATGATGACGTCGCTGGAGCCCTGCACCAGGGAGCGGAAGTGCGCCTCCTTGTGGGCGAGTTCCTGCGCCAGCGACAGGTTGTCCAGCAGCATCACGCCCTGCCGGAGGATCAGCGCCAGCCCGACGGTGCAGGCGGCCGCGGCCACCACCCGGTCCAGCTGGCGCCCGCCGAGCGCGTTGTAGAGGATCCCTGCGGTGCACACCGCGGCCGCCGCGTACGGGGTGATCGCGCTGAAGGTGGTGGCCACCCGGCGGCGCGGCAGGCCGCCGGCCGAGGGGTGCTCGCGCAGCGGCCGCCGCCAGCGCTGCGACCACGGCGCCCAGGCGAGCAGCAGGCTGCCGGAGAACCAGCCGGCGTCCAGCAGTTCGCCGGAGTGGTAGGTGCTGCGCAGCTGCGGGGAGGTGAACAGGGCGTCGCACAGCACGGTGACGGCGAGGGCCAGCATCGCGGTGTGCACGGCCGCCCGGTTGCCGTCCCGGCCGCCGAAGCGCAGGCCGACGACGAGGCTGACCAGCAGGATGTCCAGCACCGGGTAGGCCAGGCTGAGGGCGATGCGCAGCGGGGAGCCGGCCTCGCCGGCCGCGATCCGGCCGAGCGCCAGGCTCCAGCTGAGGGTGAACAGCGAGCCGGCGATCAGCCAGCCGTCGAGCAGCAGGCAGAGCCAGCCGGCCGCCGAGCGCGGGCGCTGGGCGAGCACCAGGACGCCGGTGATGGCGAGCGGGGCGAACAGCAGGAAGACGTACGCGGCGAGCGAGTCGGGCGGCAGCGCGGTGCGTTCGACCAGCTCGTACCATCCCCAGGTGCCGTTGCCGAAGGCGACGGTGAGCGAGGAGAGGCCGAACAGCAGCCAGGCGGGGCGGGCGTGGCCGCCGACCGTGCAGCCGTACACCAGGCAGGACAGCGCGGCCGCCAGGGCCGCCGCGGCCAGGCCGAAGTCGCCCATGAAGATGGAGAGCTGGCGCGAGCCCCAGCCCGCGGCGGCACCCAGCGCGTAGGCCAGGCAGAGCCCGCCCAGGGCGAGGCCGGGCAGCGTGCGGCTCTCCAGGAGCCGGTGCAGCGGGCCGCGCGCGGCGGGTTCCGGTGGTTCGGGGGCGGACGTGTCGGCGGGCGGTACGTCCGGCCGTCCGGCCCCGGGCAGCACCGTGTCGGTGGAGCTCACTCGGCCTCTCCCCCTCCGGCCCGGGGCCCGGTGCCCCGACCACGGGCCACCGGCCGCGCACATCTCGGCCGTACGCGGTGACCTGGCGCGCCGTCAGGACGGCGGCCCAGGGGGTGAGCGGCCTTCCGGGCGCCGCACCGCACCGATGCTCCCGGTCGGGACCCTACACCAATTCCGTCACTCAACGACACGCGCATTCAACTTAGAGTAATGGCGCGGGGGTGGGTGGGTGCACCGGATTCCGACGGATCGGCTCGGTTGGCGGCGGCGCGCGGGCAGGGGCTCACGCGGCGCGCACGGGAGCACGCGACGGCGCTCGGCCCCCCTGCCCGGCCCGGTCGCCGCCGCTCCGGGCACCTGCGGCGACCTGCGGTTTCAGCGGCCGACCGGGGCCAGATCGTCCGGGAACAGCCGCAGCCGGTGGGCCAGCGCGCCCGCCTCGCCGCGACCGCCCACCCCGAGCTTGCCGAGGATGTTGGACACGTGCACGCTTGCGGTCTTCGGAGAGATGTACAGCTCCTCGGCGATCTGCCGGTTGGTCCAGCCGCGCGCGAGCAATCGGAGCACGTCCCGCTCACGGGGGGTGAGGCCGAAGGACTCCCCCGGAGCCCCGGTCGGCGCGGGTGCGGCGGCCGGCTGTCCCGCGGGGGCCAGGTTCAGCCCGGCCCGCTCGGCCAGGGCGCCGATCCGCGCCCCCAGCACCCGGTCGCTCCGACCGGCCGCCAGTTCGGCCGCCTCGCGCAGCAGTTCGGCCGCCGCCTCGCGCCGCCCGGCGTGCACCTCGGCCTCACCGGCCCGCAGCAGGGCGAGTGCCAGCGGGTACGGCAGCCCGGCCTCCCGCAGCACGGTGACCGCCTCCGCCCACTGCCCGGGCGTGTCCGAGCCCCGGGCGCGGGACAGTTCGGCGTCCAGCAGCCGGGCCCAGCCGTGGTGCAGCGGCACCCGGGGGCGCAGTTCGGCGGCCGCCGCGGCGATCGCGGCCAGCGCCCCGGCCCGCCCCTCCTCGGCCTCCGGCAGGCCGCGGCTGTCCGCCTCCGCCCCGGCGGCTTCCACCAGCAGCGGGTAGACGTCGGCATCGTGGCCGACCCGCCCGTCCCCGGCCAGCGCGGCGAGCAGTTCGGCCCGGGCCTCCAGCGGCCGCCCGCCGTACGCGGCGATCCGCAGCGCCAGCCGGCCGATCGGCACGCTGTGCTGCGCCTGGCCGACCCGGTTGGCCGCCCGGGCCTGCGCCAGCATGGCCGCGGCGGCGGGCAGGTCCCCCTCCAGCAGGGCGAGTTCGCCGCGCAGCCGGTCCAGGAACTCGGCGTGGGTGCCGCTCAGACTGGTCAGCTCGCAGGCGGAGAGCACCTCGGCGGCCTCCTGCGTCCGCCCGAGGTCGAGCAGCGCCTCGACCAGGTTGCCGGTGAGCATCGTGCCGATGTTGCGCAGCAGACCGTTGCCGTCCGCGAAGTCCAGGCCCTCCCGGGCCAGCCGGACGGCCTCCTCGGCCCGGCCCAGCTCGCGCTGCACGCTGGCCAGGTTGTTGAGGCCGCGCAGCAGGAGGTCCGGTACGCCCAGTCCGCGGGCCGCCTCGACCGCCGCGACCAGTTCGGCGAGCCCGCCCTCGGCATCGCCCTGCACGCCGTGGCGCAGGCCGCCGAGGGTCATCCGGGCGTGCACCTCGACCGCGTGCGCGCCGACCTGCCGGGCGATCCCGATCGCCCGCTCGGCCAACGCGATGTGTTCCGGGCCCGCCGTCTTGAGCAGCGCCGTCGCGGCGGCCATCGCGAACACCTCGGCCTGCACGGCGGACGGCGGCAGGTGCTCGACCAGCCGGTGCGCGCGGGCGATCTCCTCGTCGTCCCCGGAGCGGCGCAGGCTTCCCAGCATCCGGGCCCGGTTGATCCGGAACCAGGCCGCGCGCGCCGGGTGCTCGGACTCGTCGACCAGCCGGATCCCGCGCTTGGCCAGGCTCAGGCCGCGCTCGCGGTCCCCGCAGCGCCGGGCCGCGACCACCGCCTCGGCCAGCACGTCGACCAGCTGGATGCGGTCGCAGTCCCCGTCGGCGGGGGCCTGGTCGCAGGCGCCGGGCGGGTAGGTCTCGGCCCAGTCGTACGGGCGCAGGGTGTGCGCCAGCACCTCCTCGGAGACCATGTCCCACAGCTCCAGGGCGCGTTCCAGCATGCCGAGCTGCTCGGCGAAGGCGTTGCGGCGGCGGGCCGCGCGGGCGGCCTCCAGGGCGGTCGGCAGGGCCCGGGCGGGATCGTGCGCCTGGTACCAGTAGTTGGCCAGCCGGGCGGGCAGCGCGTCGCCGGGGACGAGGTGCGGCCGCGCCTCCACGGCGAGCGCGAACTTGCGGTTGATCCGGTGCCGTTCACCGGGCAGCAGGTCGTCCGAGACCGCCTCGCGGACCAGCGCGTGGCGGAACCGGTAGCCGTCGCCCTCGCTGTCCGGGCGCAGGATGTTGGCCCCCACGGCCGCCCGCAGCGCCTCGATCAGCTCCTCCTCGTCGTCCTCCAGCACGGCGGCCAGCAGCGCGTGCTCGACGTGGGAGCCGCCCTCGGCGGCGATCCGCACCACCCGCTGGGCCTCCTCGCAGAGTCCCTCGACCCGGACCAGCAGGATGTCCCGCAGCGAGTCGGTCAGCCCGGCGCCGCAGCCGTCCTGGAAGGCGGTGGCCAGCTCCTCGACGAAGAACGGGTTGCCCTCCGAGCGCCGGTGGATGCGGTCCACCAGCTGGCGGTCGGGGTCGGCGGTGCCGAGGATGCCGGCCAACTGGGCGGCGACCTCCCGGCGGCCGAACCGCTCCAGCTCCAACCGCTGGACGGTGCGCAGCCGTTCGAGCTCGGCGAGGAAGGGCCGCAGCGGGTGGCGGCGGTGCAGGTCGTCGGTGCGGTAGGTGGCGACCAGCAGCACCCGGGAGCGGTGCAGGGTGCGCACCAGGAAGGCCAGCAGCTCGCGGGTGGAGCGGTCGGACCAGTGCAGGTCCTCGACGGCGAGGACGAGGGTGCGCTCCGCGCCGAGCCGTTCGAACAGTCTCGCAGTGTGCTCGAACAGCCGGGCCCGGCCGTACTCGTCGTTGGGTTCGCCGTCCGTCTCGCCGAACTCGGAGAGCAGCCGGGCGAGGTGCCCCTCGCTGCCGGCCGCGGCTGCCTCCAGTTCGGCGCCGAGCGAGCGGTGCAGCCGGCGCAGCGCGGCGGCCAGCGGCGCGTAGGGCAGGCCCTCGGCGCCGACCTCCAGACAGCTGCCGAGCGTGGTGACCGCTCCGGTGCCGCAGGCCCGGTGCAGGAACTCCTCCAGCAGCCGGGTCTTGCCGACGCCCGCCTCGCCGCCGATGAGGACGGCCTGGGGGCTGCCGGTGCCCGCCCGCCGCAGCGCGTCGGTCAGTTCGGTGATCTCGCTGCCGCGGCCGACGAAGACGGGACTGACCGATATCTGCTGCATGGAGGCGAGCATGCCATAGCCGGTGGCGGCGGGAGGAGGGGTTATCTCCCGCCGCGAACGCCCGGAGGGGGAGGCGCTCCCCTGCAGCGCCTCCCCCTCCGGAACTCCCTGGGCACCGCCGCGGTGCCGGTCCGTCAGCACTCGGGCTGACGCACGGGGCGCCGCTGGAAGCGGGCGGCGACCGGACGGCGGCGCCAACGGCTCGCCAGCTTGGCCTCGCGCACCAGGCGCTCGTGCTCGGCGCGGGCCTCGAGCTCGTGGGCCTGCTGCTGGATGATCTCGTACTCGATCACTTCGGTTCCCCCTGTGTGGTCACTGCGTTTCGCTGTCGGGTAAGAGCTTCCTCTCCCAGACGGGGGTGCCGCATCGGGAGCGTGCCGGATCTTCGGGGGCCCGGATGCCTTAGATCAGGCCCGGAGAAAGGTTTGAGGCCCGGCCTCACCCCTATACGGAGGTGAGACCGGGCCTTAGACCTTACTTAGGGGCCTTAGATGCCTTAGTTTCCTTAGGAACGCAGGGCGCACGGCCTAGGCGGAGCCTCAGCCGGAGCCCCGCCGCTCCGGGCGGGCCGGGGGACTACTGCCCTTCCACGCCGAGCCGCTCCAGGATCAGGTCCTTCACGCGGGCGGCGTCCGCCTGCCCGCGGGTGGCCTTCATGACCGCGCCGACCAGCGCGCCCACCGCCTGGACCTTGCCGTCGCGGATCTTGGCCGCGATCGCCTCGTTCTCGGCGATGGCCTGGTCGACGGCCGCGGCGAGCGCGGAGTCGTCCGAGACCACGGCCAGGCCGCGCTTCTCCACGACCTCGTCCGGCTCGCCCTCGCCGGCCAGCACGCCCTCGATGACCTGGCGGGCCAGCTTGTCGTTCAGCTTGCCCTCGCCGACCAGCGCGGCGACCCGGGCGACCTGCGCCGGGGTGATCGGCTGCTCGGTCAGCTCGGTGCCGGTCTCGTTGGCGCGGCGGGCCAACTCGCCCATCCACCACTTGCGGGCCTGGTCGGCCGGGGCACCGGCCGCGATGGTCTCCTGGATCGGCTCCACCGCACCGGCGTTGAGCACCGCCTGCATGTCCTTGTCGGACAGGCCCCACTCGGCCTGCAGCCGGGCCCGGCGCACCCGGGGCAGCTCCGGCAGGGCGGCGCGCAGCTCCTCGACCCACTCGCGGGCGGGGGCCACCGGCACCAGGTCCGGCTCGGGGAAGTAGCGGTAGTCCTCGGCGTTGTCCTTGATCCGGCCCGAGGTGGTGGTGCCGTCGTCCTCGTGGAAGTGGCGGGTCTCCTGGACGATGCTGCCGCCGTCGGAGAGCACCGTCGCGTGCCGCCGGATCTCGTACCGGGCGGCCCGCTCGACGCTGCGCAGCGAGTTGACGTTCTTGGTCTCCGAGCGGGTGCCGAAGGTCTCGGTGCCGTTCGGGCGCAGCGACAGGTTGACGTCGCAGCGCATCTGGCCCTTGTCCATCCGGGCCTCGGAGACGCCCAGCGAGCGGATGACCTCGCGCAGCTCGGCGACGTACGCCTTGGCAACCTCGGGGGCGCGCTCACCGGCGCCGGTGATCGGCTTGGTGACGATCTCGATCAGCGGGATGCCGGCCCGGTTGTAGTCGAGCAGCGAGTGGGTGGCGCCGTGGATGCGGCCGGTCGCGCCACCGACGTGGCTGGACTTGCCGGTGTCCTCCTCCATGTGGGCGCGCTCGATCTCCACGCGGAAGGTCGAGCCGTCCTCCAGCTGCACGTCGAGGTAGCCGTTGAAGGCGATCGGCTCGTCGTACTGCGAGGTCTGGAAGTTCTTGGGCATGTCCGGGTAGAAGTAGTTCTTCCGCGCGAACCGGCACCACTCGGCGATCTCGCAGTTCAGCGCCAGGCCGATCTTGACCGCCGACTCCACGCCCACCGCGTTGACCACCGGCAGGGAGCCCGGCAGGCCCAGGCAGGTCGGGCAGGTCTGGCTGTTCGGCTCGGCGCCCAGCTCGGTCGAGCAACCGCAGAACATCTTGGTCTTGGTACCGAGCTCGACGTGGACCTCAAGGCCCATCACCGGGTCGTACGACGCGAGAGCGTCCTCGTAGGAGACCAGGTTCATGACGCTCACAGCGTCCCTTCTCAATTCTGAAGACTCGGGAGGTACGGGCCCGGCCGCCGCGTCGCGCGGGGCCGGGCCGGGGCACTCGGCTCGGCTCAGCCCAGCAGCACGTCGTCGGAGCCCAGCCGGCGCAGCTCCCGCACCAGCAGGGCGGTGCCGGTGATCAGCGCGGCGGCGCCGACCAGGGCGTTGACCAGCTTGAGGGTGTCGTTCTCCTCGCGGGCCTTCCGGGCGTCCTTGACGATGGAGACCGCGCCGAAGGCGCTCGTGCCGATGGACAGCCAGAGGCCGGGCTTGCTGTGCTTCCAGCCCTTCAGCGAAGCGGACTGGGCCTTGGCCTTCTCGATCTTGCTCACAGTGCCGGTACCTCCTCCAGCAGGGTGTGCCCCCACTTGTCGTTGAGTGCGGCCTCGACGGCGCCGCCCACGCGGTACAGGCGGTCGTCCGCCATCGCGGGTGCGATGATCTGCAGGCCGACCGGGAGATTGTCCTCCGGCGCCAGGCCGACCGGCAGCGACATGGCCGCGTTGCCCGCCAGGTTCGACGGAATCGTGCACAGGTCGGCCAGGTACATCGCCATCGGGTCGTCGGCGCGCTCGCCGATCGGGAAGGCGGTGGTCGGCGTGGTCGGCGAGACCAGCACGTCCACCCCGGCGAAGGCGGCGTCGAAGTCGCGCGAGATCAGCGTGCGGACCTTCTGGGCCGAGCCGTAGTAGGCGTCGTAGTAGCCCGAGGACAGGGCGTAGGTGCCCAGGATGATGCGGCGCTTGACCTCGTCGCCGAAGCCGGCCTCGCGGGTCAGCGCGGTGACCTCCTCGGCCGAACGGGTGCCGTCGTCGCCGACCCGCAGGCCGTAGCGCATGGCGTCGAAGCGGGCCAGGTTGGAGGAGCACTCCGACGGCGCGATCAGGTAGTACGCCGGCAGCGCCAGGGTGAAGGACGGGCAGGAGACCTCGACGACCTCGGCGCCCAGCTCGCGCAGCAGCTCCACCGACTCGTCGAAGCGCTGCATCACGCCGGCCTGGTAGCCCTCGCCGGCGAACTCCTTGACCACGCCGATCCGCATGCCGCGCACGTCGCGCAGCTTGGCGGCCTCGACGACGGCCGGGACGGGCGCGTCGATCGAGGTGGAGTCCAGCGGGTCGTGCCCGGCGATGGCCTCGTGCAGCAGGGCCGCGTCCAGCACGGTGCGGGCGCACGGGCCGCCCTGGTCCAGGCTGCTGGAGAAGGCGACCAGGCCGTAGCGGGACACCGAGCCGTAGGTCGGCTTGACGCCGACGGTGCCGGTGACGGCGCCCGGCTGGCGGATCGAGCCGCCGGTGTCGGTGCCGATCGCCAGCGGGGCCTCGAAGGCGGCCAGCGCGGCGGCCGAACCGCCGCCGGAGCCGCCGGGGATGCGGGTGAGGTCCCACGGGTTGCCGGTCGGGCCGTAGGCGGAGTTCTCGGTGGAGGAGCCCATCGCGAACTCGTCCATGTTGGTCTTGCCGAGGATGACGACGCCGGCGTCCTTGAGACGCGTGGTCAGCGTGGCGTCGTACGGCGGGATCCAGCCCTCGAGCATCTTCGACCCGCACGTGGTCGGGATGCCCTTGGTGGTGAAGACGTCCTTCAGCGCGAGCGGGACACCGGCCAGCGGGCCCAGCTCCGCGCCCTTGGCGCGCTTCTCGTCGACGGCCCGGGCGGCGTTCAGCGCGCCCTCGGTGTCGACGTGCAGGAAGGCGTTGACCTTCTTGTCGACGGCCTCGATGCGGTCCAGGTGCGCCTGGGCGACCTCGACGGCGGACACCTCGCCCCCGGCGATGGCGGCGGCGGTCTCGGCGGCGGTCCACTTGATGATCGAAGTGGGGCTCTGCTCGGTCATCTCGGTCAGTCCTCCCCGAGGATCTGCGGCACACGGAAACGCTGCTCCTCGGCGGCGGGGGCGCCCGACAGCGCCTGCTCCGGCGTGAGCGACGGCCGGACCTCGTCCGCGCGCATGACGTTGGTCAGCGGCAGCGGGTGGGAGGTCGGCGGGACGTCCTGTCCGGCGACCTCGGAAACGCGGGCGACCGCGCCGATGATCACGTCGAGCTGCTCGGCGAAGTGGTCCAGCTCTTCGGGCTTCAGCTCAAGACGCGACAGCCGGGCGAGGTGGGCGACCTCCTCGCGCGTGATGCCAGGCATGCAGCGATCCTCAGGGTGAGTTCTGGTGAGGCCCGGCGATGCCTGCGGCGGTGCCGGGCCCGGGCAGGAGCAGCCGGTTCGGCGCTCCGTCCTCATGGTCTTTGGACCCCATCCTATGGGGCCCGGCCCGGCCACCGGCCAACGAGTGATCCCGGGCCCCGGTCACCCCGGGCACCGCGGCCTCCCGGGGGGCCGCTACTGGGGCCTGGTGCGGGCCCAGTCCGGGCCGCCGGGCGCGTTGACCTCCAGCTGCGCGGCCTGCAGCGGCTGGCTGCACGGCACGGCCCGCAGGCTCGGCGGGAGCGCGGGCGGGAGCGTCGGCGGCAGCACCGGGGGCAGCGTGGCGGGCTGGGCGGCGGGCTGGGCCAGCGGCTGGGCGACCGGCTTGATGACCGACGGGAGCTGCGGCGGGGCGCCGAGGCGCTCCACCGGCGGGGCCGAGGTGGTGCGGTGCACCCGCAGCCAGGCGGTGGCCTGCTCGGCCGGCAGCGCCGCCGACACCAGCCAGCCCTGGACGGCGTCCACGCCCATGCGGTGCAGCCGCTCCCAGGTCTCGTCGTCCTCGACGCCCTCGGCGACCACGGTCAGGCCCAGCGAGTGGGCGAGCTCCACCGAGCAGCGGACCACCGCCGCGTCGTGGTCGTCGGCGACCATCCGGGAGACGAAGGAGCGGTCGATCTTCAGCTCGCCGACCGGCAGGCTGCGCAGCCGCACCAGCGAGGAGTGGCCGGTGCCGAAGTCGTCCAGGGACATGCCGACGCCGTAGCCGCGCAGCTCGGCCAGGGTGTCGGCGGCGCGCCGGGAGTCGTCGAGCAGCAGCCGCTCGGTGATCTCCAGCTGGAGCGCGTGGGCCGGCACCTGGTGGCGGACGAGGTGCCCGGCGACGCGCTGGGCGAAGCCGGGGTTGAGCACGTCGCGCGGCGAGACGTTGACCGCGACCTGCACCTGCAGCCCCTGGTCGCGCCAGTAGGCGAGCTGGCCGACGGCGGCCTCCAGCACGTAGTCGGTGAGCCGGGGCATCAGGCCGCTGGACTCGGCGAGCCCGACGAACTCGTCCGGTGAGACCCTCCCCTGCCCGGGGCGCTCCCAGCGCAGCAGCGCCTCCAGGCCGACCACCCGGCCGTCGAAGGCCACCTTCGGCTGGTAGTGCAGCTGCACCTCGCCGGTCTCCAGGGCCCGGCGCAGGTCCCCGAGCAGGCCGATCCGGTACGGGGTGTCGGCGTCCTGGGTCTCGTCGTACTGGGCGACGCCGCTGCACTCCCGCTGGGCGTGGCCCATCGCCACGTCGGCGCGGCGCAGCAGCGACTCGGCGTCCTGGGCGTCCTGGGGGTAGACGCAGACGCCGGCGCTCGCCTCCAGCACGAGCAGCAGGCCGTCCAGGCGGATCGGCGCGGCGAGTTCGGCGATCAGCGCCTTGGCGACGCGCTCCAGGCTGTCCGGGCAGTTGATGCCGGGCAGCAGGACGGCGAACTCGTCGCCGCCCATCCGGGCCACCAGCGGGCGGCCGCGCCGGTAGTGCCGGGGCAGGCCGACGAAGACGTCGTCGATGGACTCCCGGGTGGCGCCGGCGGTGCCGCCGGAGCGCAGCGCGCGGTGGAGCCGGCGGGCGATGTGAACCAGCAGCCGGTCGCCGGCCGTATGTCCCAGTGTGTCGTTGAGCGACCGGAACCGATCGAGATCGAGCAGGATGAGACCGACGCTGTAGCCGTCCTCCCGTTCGACGATCGCCTCCTGCGCGGCCAGCAGCAGGGCCTGACGGTTGGGCAGGTCCGTCAGGGGGTCCGTCAGCTGGTCGCGGGCGCGGTCCCGGGCGATCCGCCAGGCGGCCACCAGCACCGCCAGCGGCACCGCGAACAGCGGCAGCAGCTCGGGTTCGTACCGGTAGACCAGGACGGCCAGCGGGATGAGCGGCGCCGCACCGGCCAGCAGCACGCCGAGCAGCAGGACCGCACCCGCCACCCCCTGCGGCGGGCGTGTGGGCGCGCCACCGGTCGTACGATCCATAAGCCCTGTCCTCCGTCGGGCCCGCCCCGTCAGGCCGCCTTACGGTGAGGCACCGTGCCGGTACCGACAGCTGTCGGGCATGGAGCGACCCCGAGGAGCCCCGGCTCAGCCGGTGCCCCCACCCCTGCTGACACTCTGTTGCGCTCCAGGGTATGCCGGGGTCCACCCGGTGGGCAGACTTTCGGACAACCGGAAACGCGTTACCGCTCCCGGGAGCCGCACAGTGACACAATGCCCGCTTTCACTGAACGGCACCCGATGACGCAGCATCAGGACGATAACAACACGGTCCGGGAGACCGGTTGCTCGGGGCGGCCCCGCATCAGCCCTCGGCGGGCGCCTCCTGGGGCTCGGCGGCCCGCTCGGGCTCCGGAAGACCCAGGTGGGCCCGGGCGGCCGACGGTCCGTCGGAGAGCAGCACGGCGAAGCCGGCGTCGTCCAGGATCGGCAGCCCCAGCTGAACGGCCTTGTCGTACTTGGACCCTGGGTTGTCACCGGCGACCACGAAGTCGGTCTTCTTCGAAACCGAACCGGTCACCTTCGCTCCGCGCGAGGTCAGCGCCTCCTTGGCGCCGTCCCGGGTGTGCCCGGCCAGCGTGCCGGTCACCACGACGGTGAGGCCCTCCAGCGGGCGCTCCGCCCCCTCCTCGTCCGCGAACTCCTCGGTGAAGCGGACACCGGCGGCCCGCCACTTCTCCAGGATCTCCCGGTGCCAGTCGACCTGGTACCACTCCGCGATCGAGCGGGCGATGGTCGGGCCGACGCCCTCGGCGGCGGCCAGCTCCTCCTCGGTGGCCGAGAAGATCCGGTCCAGGTCGCGGAACTCCCGGGCCAGCACCTGGGCGGCCACCGGGCCGACGTGCCGGATGGACAGCCCGTTGAGGTAGCGCCACAGCGGGCGCTCCTTGGCGTTGGCGAGGTTCTCCAGCAGGACTCCGGTGTTCTTCTTCGCCGCCCCCGTGGTGGTGGCGAAGAAGAACACCTCCTTCTCCTCGCCGGTGACGTCGTCCAGCTTCGGCATGCCGGTCTTCTGGTCGCGCACCAGCACCTTGATCGGCAGCAGCTGCTCCTCCGTCAGCCCGAAGATGTCGCCCTCGTTGCGCACCGGCGGCTCCACCGGCGGCAGCGGCTGGGTCAGCGCGGTGGCCGCGACGTACCCGAGGCCCTCGATGTCCAGGCAGGACCGGCCGCCGAGGAAGGCGATCCGCTCCCGGATCTGGGCCGGGCAGTGCTGCGCGTTCGGGCAGCGCAGGTCGATGTCCCCCTCGGCCATCGGGCGCAGCTCGCTGCCGCACTCCGGGCAGTGCGAGGGCATCACGAACGCCTGCTCGCTGCCGTCCCGCAGGTCCTCCACCGGGCCGAGGATCTCCGGGATCACGTCACCGGCCTTGCGCAGCACCACGGTGTCGCCGAGCAGCACCCCCTTGGCCTTGACGACCTCCTGGTTGTGCAGCGTCGCGTACTGCACCATCGAGCCGGCCACCTTCACCGGCTCGGCCAGCACCGCGTACGGCGTGGCCCGGCCGGTGCGGCCGATGCCGACCTTGATCTCGGCCAGCTTGCCGGTGACCTCCTCCGGCGGGTACTTCCAGGCGATCGCCCAGCGCGGCGACTTGGAGGTGGTGCCCAGCCGGCCCTGCAGGGCGATCTCGTCCACCTTGACCACGACACCGTCGATCTCGTGCTCGACGGAGTGCCGCTGCTCGCCGAAGTGCTTGATGAAGGCCCGCACCTCGTCGAGCGTCCCGACCACCTTGTTGTGCCGGGCCGTCGGCAGGCCCCAGTCGTGCAGCAGCCGGTACGCGTGGGACTGGCAGTCGATGTCGAAGCCCACCCGGGCCCCGATGCCGTGCACCACCATGTGCAGCGGACGGGAGGCGGTGACGTGCGGGTCCTTCTGGCGCAGCGAACCGGCGGCGGCGTTGCGCGGGTTCATGAACAGCCGGATCATCGCCCGGGGCCGCTTGCCCTCCGCGGCCCGCTGCTCGTTCTCCTGGCGGCGGCGCTCGTTCTCCGCCACGAACGAGGCGTTGAGCGCTTCGAAGGCCTCCGTCGGGAAGTAGACCTCGCCGCGGATCTCGACCAGCTCGGGGATGTTGTCGCCCTTGAGCCGGTGCGGGATCTCCTTGATGGTGCGGATGTTGGCGGTGATGTCCTCGCCGACCCGGCCGTCGCCGCGCGTCGCCGCCTGGACCAACTGGCCGTTCTCGTAGGTGAGGTTGACGGCCAGGCCGTCCACCTTGAGCTCGCACAGGTAGTGGTAGTCGATGCCGTGCAGCTCGGTGGCGACCCGCTCGGCCCAGGCGGCGAGTTCGTCGTCGTCCATCGCGTTGTCGAGGCTGAGCAGCCGCTCCCGGTGCTCCACCTCGGCGAACAGCCCGGTGGCGGCGCCGCCGACCTTCTGGCTGGGCGAGTCGGGGGTGACCAGGGCCGGGTGCTCGGCCTCGAGCGCCTCCAGCTCGCGCATCAGGGCGTCGAACTCCGCGTCGCTGATGACCGGCGCGTCCTGCTCGTAGTACCGGGCCCGGTGGTCGGTGATCTCCTGCGCCAGCTCGGCGTGCCGCCTGCGCACCTCCGCCGGGATGTCCTCCCAGCCCTCGACAGCCGTCACCGCAAGCCCTCCTACGCTCTCATTCCGGGTCGTCCACCAGGCTCCGTGCCGCCTTCGCCGCCAGCGACAGCGCCTTGCGCGCGTACGCCGGGGAGGCCCCGGCGAGCCCGCAGGTCGGCGTCACCAGCACGCGGCGGCCCAGCAGCTCCGGGGCGAACCCGAGCCTGCGCCACAAGATCCTGACACCCTGGACACTACCGGCCGGGTCCGACACCTCCTGGTCAGTGGCGGGGACGACACCGGCGAGGATCACCGTGCCGCCCTCGACCGCCTCGCCGAGGTCGTCGTCCTGGCGCTCGGTGAGCAGCGAGAGGTCCAGCGAGATGCCGGCGGCTCCGGCCCGGCGCAGCAGCGGGACGGGCACGTCCGGGGCGCAGCTGTGCACCACCACGGGCGCGTCCAGGCCGCGGATCAGCTCCCGCAGCACCTCCTCGGCGACCTGCCGGTCCACGGCGCGCAGCCGCTGGAAGCCGCTCGCGGTCCGCACCCGGCCCGCGAGGACGGCGGGCAGCGAGGGCTCGTCCAGCTGCAGGACGACCTCCGCGCCGGGGACGCGCTTGCGGACCTCGGCCAGGTGGCGGCGCATGCCCTCGGTGAGCGAGTCGGCGATGTCCCGGCAGGCGCCGTGGTCGGAGAGCGCCTTCTCCCCGTGCTTGAGCTCGACGGCCGCCGCCAGCGTCCACGGCCCGACGGCCTGCACCTTGAGCGCGCCCCGGTAGCCCTGGGTGAACTCCTCCAGGGCGTCCAGGTCCTCGCCGAGCCAGGAGCGGGCGCGCCGGGTGTCCCGGCCGGGGCGGTCGGTGAACCGCCAGCCGGACGGCTCGGTCTGGGCGAACAGCTCGACCAGCAGCCCGGCGCTGCGGCCGATCATGTCGGCGCCGGGGCCGCGCGCGGGGAGTTCGGGCAGGAACGGCAGCAGCTCCAGCGCCCCGGTGGAGGTCCTGGCGGCCTCCCGGGCGTCGGTGCCGGGCAGCGAGCCGACGCCGGTGGCGGCGCCGCGCAGGTCGGGGAAGGGGTGTCCGGTACTCACCCGTCCGAGCCTAGTGCGCGGCGCGCGCCGGTCGGTCAGTGCCCGGGGCGGACGGTGAGGTCGGTGATCTCGGCGTCCCGGGAGGCGTCCAGGGCGGCGAGGACCGCCCTGGCGACGGACTCCGGCTCGATCCACCGGGCGGCGTCGTACTCCCTGCCCTCCTGCTGGTGCACCTTGACCTGCATCGCGGTGGCGGTGCGGCCCGGGTACACCGAGGTGACCCGCACGCCGTTCGCGTGCTCCTCCTGGCGCAGCGCGTCGGCCAGCGCCTTGAGGCCGTGCTTGCTGGCCGCGTACGCCGACCACTCGGCGTGGGCGGTGAGGCCGGCGCCGGAGTTCACGAAGACGACGTGCCCCTTGGCGAGCCTGAGCGAGGGCAGCAGCAGCCGGGTCAGTTCGGCGGGCGCGGTGAGGTTGACGGCGAGCGTCTCCTGCCACGCCTTGACCGAGAGGTCGCCGACCGTGCCCAGCTCGACGACGCCCGCGACGTGCAGCAGCGAGTCCAGCCGGACGGGCGGTTGCTGGTGCCCGAGGGCCCAGGAGAGCCTGCCGGGGTCGCCGAGGTCGCCGACCAGGGTGCGGGCACCGGGGAACCGCTCCCGCAGCTCCGCGGCGCGGCGGGCGTCGCGGGCCAGCAGCCAGAGCTCGTCCCCGCGTTCGGCGAGCAGCCCGGCCAGGACGGCGCCGATGCCCGAGCCGGCGCCGGTGATCAGATGTGCAGCCATGGCCCCGATCCTCTCAGGCCTTGAGCTGCTCGAACACCTCGGCGGGCGTGTCGGCGAAGGTGACCAGTTCGGTGAGCGGCCGCGGCAGGAACCCCTCGGCGTCCATCCGCTCCAGCTGGGTCCGCAGGCCGGTGTAGAAGCCCTCGGTGTCGAGGACGACCACCGGCTTCTCGAACATCCCGTGCTTCTTGAGCTCCAGCACCTCGGTGACCTCGTCCAGGGTGCCGAGGCCGCCCACCAGCACGACGATCGCGTCCGCGCGGGCTGCCAGCTCGGCCTTCCGCTCGGCCAGGTCGAGGGCCATGAAGAGCTCGTCGGCGCCGACGTAGCCCTTGTGCTTCAGCATCTCGACCATGATGCCGACCAGCTTGCCGCCCGCCGCCCTCACCTCGTCGGCGAGCAGGCCCATCAGCCCGGCGTTCGAGCCGCCCCAGACCAGGGTGTGGCCGCCCTCGCCCAGCAGCCGGGCGAACTCGGCGGCCGGGGCGGAGTAGCGGTCGTCGAGCGAGTACGCGGAACAGAAGACGCAGATGTTCATAGTGCCGACCGGTCTATCACGTCCGCCCGCCACCGCTCCCCGGTGCCACCCCCTAAGGTGCTCGGCGTGCGACCTCTCGAGATATCCGACCTGATCACCGCCGTGGACCCGGCCGACGGCCGCCGGCTCCCGGTCCGGCGCGCGGAGGTCCTGCGGCGGCTGCGCGAGAACGGCGACGAACGCGCCGCCCGGATCGTCGCCGGGCTGCCCGCCGACCGGGACGGCGTGCTCGACCCCGACGCCGTGGACCGCCTGCTCGTCAGCGTGCACACCGAACTCCAGCGGCTCAGCGAGGAGCTGAGCATCGGCACCCGGCTGGTCCACCTGCTCGGCCCGCTGTTCACCGCGATCCGCGCGGCCGGTGGGCGGTCCGGCCCGTACCGCCTGGTCGACGTCGGCTGCGGCCTCGGCTACCTCGTCCGCCGGCTGGCCGCCACCGGCGCCCTCGGCCCCGACGTCGAACTCGTCGGCGTCGACCTCAACGCCGCACTGGTCGGCGAGGCGGACCGCCTCGCCCGCGCCGAGCGACTCGACTGCCGCTTCGTCCACGGGAACGCCTTCGACCTGCCGGAGGCCGCGACCGTCTACGTGTCCACCGGCGTCCTGCACCACTTCGGCGCCGACGCGCTGGCCGGGTTCTTCGAGGCCCAGGCCGCCTCCCCGGCCCTCGCGTTCTGCCACCTCGACCTCGCCGCGACCGGCCTCGCGCCCGTCGGCGCGTGGGTCTTCCACCGCGCCCGGATGCGCCACCCGCTGGGCCGCCACGACGGCGTCGCCTCCGCCCGGCGGGCGCACCCCGACGAGGTGCTGCTGCGGGCCGCGTCGGTGCCCGGGATGCGGGCGCTGGTGTACGAGCCGCGCGGGCTGTCCAACCCCTTCTGCACCACGCTGCGGCCGGTCCTCGGGGTACGGCCGTGGCTGGAGGCCTCGCTGCGGGAGGCGCTGGGGCGGCGGGCCTCGCGCCGGCTCGTCGGACCGGAACACCTGGGCGAGGCCGCCCGATGACGCCCGCTGCGCCGCTGCTGCTGCTGGGCCTGGTCGACGCGGCGTTCAGCGGCTTCCGCGCCTACGCCGGACGCGACGCCCGCATCCGCAAGCGCCGGCGCAACCTCCGCTCCGCCGGGCGCGGACTGGCCGTGGGGGCCGTCCTGCTGCTCGCGCCGGCGCTGGCGGCCGTCCTCCTGCTGCTGACGGCCGCCGACCGGGCGCGGGCGTACGCCGCCCTGACCGCCGGCGGCTGGGGCTACCTGCTCCCGCTCGCCGTCTACGCGGCCGTCGTCCTGCTCTCCCTCGCCGCCTACCTCACCCTGCCGTTCCGCGCCGCCACCCTCGCGATGGTCGTCGGCCTCGGCCCGCTCACCCTGCTGCGCCCGCTCGCCGTCGCCGCCGCCTGCGCCGGCGCCCTCCGCAACGGCGGCGTGCCGTCGCTCGTGGTGGGCGCCGTCGCGGGCGCGGCGGTCCTCGGCGTCGAACCCCTGGTGCACCGCCGCTGGTACCGCACGGTGCAGTAAAGGCCCGCTCGCACGGCGGCCCGCTACCGCGCACGCCGGGAGACTCCCGACCGGCGGCTCCCGGCTCCCGTCGTCCACCCGCCGTCAGTCCGGGTACGGCACCAGCTTCGACAGGTCCAGGCCGAAGCCGAAGGGCGCCGGAATGGTGATCGTGTCACCGAACTTCCGGTCGCTGCGGGTGTGATACCGGTCCCGGTCCGGCTCGGAGAAGAGCGCCACCGTCTGCTGACGCGGATCCACGATGAGGTACAGCGGGATCCGCATCACGGCGTAGTCGCGCAGCTTGTCCATCCAGTCGTTGCCCGGATTGGACGGCGAGACGACCTCCACGGCGATCAGGGCTTCCTCGGCGGGGGCCTTGTTGCCGGGCTGGGAGAGAGCTTCCAACGGGAGGTACGTCAGATCCGGCTCGCGCCCCTTGGTGACGTCCGGGCTGACGATCTCGCTCCGCTCGCTGGGAAGGTAGCCGTCCGGAGCGTGCTGCTCGAACTGCCGGCGCACCTGGGCCACGTTGAGCTGGTGGATGTTGGACGGCGACGCCTGCATGATCAGCGTGTCTCCGGACCACTCGATCCGGACTCCGTCCGGGGCGATCCGCTCCAGCTCCTCGATGAAGTCGCGGTGCTGCTCGTAGAAGGTCATGCATCCCTCCGGATGGCGTCCAGGGCTGTCGTCGGCCGTGAGGCGGGGTCGACCCCACACGGTTCCACCACTATGACCGACCTCACCCGCGCCCCTGGGCCGCGTCATCCGGCCGAGCAGACGTCGACCGTCGTGCGGTGTCGGATGCTCGGTGCCGTGGCGTCCCGGAGCGCGTCCGACAGACGCACGGCGCGGACCTCTGCCGTGCGGTCGGGGACTTCGGCCGGTTGAGCCGTGCGCGAACCTCGCGGAGGCCGCCGGGCCCGGTTCCGCGTTCGCTCAGGCGTTGACGGCCGGGCGCTCCGTCGTGGCGATCGTGGCGGAGCCGACGACCCGGGTGCCGTCGTAGAGCACCACCGCCTGGCCGGGAGCGATGCCCCGGACCGGGGTGTCCAGCCGGACCCGCAGTTCGCCGTCCACGACGGACGCGGAGACGGGCACCTCCTCGCCGTGGGCGCGCAGCTGGGCGGTGTAGCGGCCCTCGGCGAGGGGCTCGGTGCCGCACCAGCGGGGGCGGATGGCGGTGAGCGCGGTGACGTCGAGGCCCTCGACGGGGCCGACCGTCACCGTGTTGTTCACCGGGGAGATGTCGAGCACGTAGCGCGGCTTGCCGTCGGCCGCCGGGCGGCCGATCCGCAGGCCCTTGCGCTGGCCGATGGTGAAGCCGTACGCGCCGTCGTGCTCGCCGAGCTTCGTGCCGTCCACGTCGAGGATGTCGCCGGTCGCGGTGCCGAGGTGCTTCGCGAGGAAGCCCTGGGTGTCGCCGTCGGCGATGAAGCAGATGTCGTGGCTGTCCGGCTTCTTGGCGACGGCGAGGCCCCGGCGCTCGGCCTCCGCGCGGATCTCCTCCTTGGTGGTGTCACCGAGCGGGAAGAGCGAGTGGGCCAGCTGGTCGGCGTCGAGCACGCCGAGGACGTACGACTGGTCCTTGGCGGCGTCCACGGCCCGGTGCAGCTCCCGCTCCCCGGACGGCAGGTCGACGATCCGGGCGTAGTGGCCGGTGCAGACGGCGTCGAAGCCGAGGGCGACCGCCTTGTCGAGCAGCGCGGCGAACTTGATCTTCTCGTTGCAGCGCAGGCACGGGTTGGGCGTGCGCCCGGCCGCGTACTCGGCGACGAAGTCGTCGATCACGTCCTCGCGGAACCGCTCGGCGAGGTCCCAGACGTAGAAGGGGATGCCGATCACGTCGGCGGCGCGCCAGGCGTCCCGGGAGTCCTCGATGGTGCAGCAGCCGCGCGCGCCGGTGCGGAAGGACTGGGGGTTCGCGGACAGCGCCAGGTGGACGCCGGTCACCTCGTGGCCCGCTTCCACGGCGCGGGCGGCGGCGACGGCGGAGTCGACTCCGCCGGACATCGCCGCGAGCACGCGCAGGCGGCCGGTGGAGGGAGTGGTCGGGGCACCCGGGAAGTCAGTCATGGTGACTACAAGCGTACGGGGCCGCCGGACATGCCCTCCCGCCGGACGGGCTCCACGGCCGCACCCCCGCCGCTACCGCCGTACGGTCGCCAGCCCCGCGTTGCGGGCCCGCTGCACCGCCGGCCCGATCGCCGCCGCCAGCGCCGCGACGTCCTCCCGCACCGAGGTGTGCCCGAGCGAGAACCGCAGCGAGGCGCGGGCCAGCAGCGGGTCCACGCCCATCGCGAGCAGCACGTGGCTGGGCTGGGGCACGCCGGCCGAGCAGGCCGAGCCGGTGGAGCACTCGATGCCCTGGGCGTCCAGCAGCATCAGCAGGGCGTCGCCCTCGCAGCCGGGGAAGGAGAAGTGGGCGTTGGCGGGCAGCCTGCCCGCCGGCGACGGGTCGCCGTTGAGCACCGCGTCCGGGACGGCCGCCAGGACGGAGGCCACCAGCTCGTCGCGCAGCCCGCCGAGCACCGCCGCGTGCTCCTCCCGCCGGTCCACGGCGAGCGCCGCGGCGGCCGCGAAGCCGGCGGCGGCGGGGGCGTCCAGGGTGCCGGAGCGCACGTCGCGCTCCTGGCCGCCGCCGTGCAGCAGCGGGACGGGCGCGGCGCCGCGGGAGAGCAGCAGCGCGCCGATGCCGAACGGTCCGCCGATCTTGTGCCCGGTGACGGTGAGCGCGGTGAGCCCCGACTCCGCGAAGGAGACCGGGACCTGACCGAGCGCCTGCACCGCGTCGGCGTGCATCGGGATGCCGTACTCGGCGGCCACGGCGGCGAGTTCGGGCACCGGCTGGACGGTGCCGACCTCGTTGTTGGCCCACATCACGGTGACCAGGGCCACGGACGCCGGATCGCGCTCGATCGCCGCGCGGAGCTCCGCGGGGTGCACCCGGCCGTGCCCGTCCACCGGGAGGTACTCGACCGACGCGCCCTCGTGCTCCGAGAGCCAGTGCACCGCGTCCAGCACCGCGTGGTGCTCGACCGGGCTGCACAGCACCCGAATGCAGGCCGGGTCGGCGTCCCGGCGGGCCCAGTACAGGCCCTTGACCGCCAGGTTGTCGGACTCGGTGCCACCGCCGGTGAGCACGATCTCGCTCGGACGGGCGCCCAGCGACTCGGCCAGCGACTCGCGGGCCTCCTCGACCACCCGGCGGGCCCGGCGGCCGGCCGCGTGCAGGGACGAGGCGTTGCCGACCACCCCCAGGTGCGCCGTCATCGCGGCGATCGCCTCGGGCAGCATCGGCGTGGTCGCCGCATGGTCCAGGTATGGCATAACCATCCGATTGTAGAGGGCGATCCGGTCGGGGCCCCGGCTCGGTGCACCGATCCGGCCACCGGGCTCGCCCCGGCCGGACGGCGGAGTCCGGTACTGGTTTGTACCACTGCGCCACCCAGCGGTTAGCCTGACGGCCACTTCTCGAGCGAGTTTCCAGGGGGCGTCATGTCGCAGTCGGTCGACCGCGCGCTGACCCTGCTCGGCTCTCTCGGCGAGGGACCGCTCTCGCTGGAGCAGGCCGCGGGCAGCCTCGGAGTGCACAAGTCCACCGCGCTGCGGCTGCTGCGCACGCTGGAGGAGCACGGCTTCGTCCGGCGCCAGCCGGACCTGCGCTACCGGCTCGGCGGCCGGGTGCTCTCACTGGCCGACCGGGCACTGGAGGACTTCGACGTCCGGCAGGTGGCCGCGCCCTACCTGGCCGCGCTCAACGCGCGCTGCGGCTACACCGTCCAACTGGCCGTGCTGCACGACGGCGAGGTGCTCTACCTGGACGAGGTGGCCGGGCCGAGGGCGGCCCGGCCGTCCCGGATCGGGCGCCGGGCGCCGGTGACCGGGACGGCGGTCGGCCGGGTGCTGCTCGCCGGGCTGCCCGAGGACGGCGCCCGCGAGGAGGAACTGCCGCCCGAGCTCGCGGCGGTGCGCCTGCGCGGCTGGGCGGCGGAGTCCGCCGAGCACCGGGAGCCGGTGACCTGCGTGGCCGCGCCGGTCGCGGGCACCGGCGGGCGGACGGTCGCGGCCTGCGCGCTGAGCGCCCCGGCCAGTCAGGTGCGGCCGGCCGAGCTGGCCCGGATGGTGCCGGAGCTGCTCTGCACGGCCGAGGCGATCTCGCTCGCGTGCGGCGGCTCGCCTACTCCTCGCTGGTGCGAGAACCGTTGCGGTGCCAGGCCCGCGGGGCGCGCCAGCCGTACTTCAGGGCGAGCATCCGCAGCCCGAAGGCGGTGAGCGCGGCGGCGGTGCCGGTGGCCCCGGTGAGCCGGTCGGCGCCGATCAGCACGGCCACCAGGGCGGCGCCGACCAGGGCCGGGACGGCGTAGATCTCCCGGTCCCAGCGCAGCAGGGAGGGGATCTCCCCGGCCAGCACGTCGCGGATCACCCCGCCGCCGGCCGCGGTCACCATGCCGAGTGCGACGGCCGCGGCCGCGCCCAGCCCGTAGTCGTGCGCCTTGGCGGTGCCGGTGACGCAGAACAGGCCGAGGCCGAGGGCGTCCAGGGTCTGCACCGCGCGGTTGATCCGCTCGACCTGGGGGTGCAGGAAGAACACCACCAGGCCGGCCGCGAGCGGCGTCACGAAGTAGCCGAAGTTGCTGAACGCGGCCACCGGGGTCGCCCCGATCACCAGGTCGCGGATCACCCCGCCGCCGAGCGCCGTGGCCTCCGCCAGTACGCAGATCCCGAAGATGTCCATGTTCTTGCGGACGGCGAGCAGGCCGCCGGAGAGGGCGAAGACGAAGATGCCGGCGAGGTCGAGGGACTGCTGCACGTCGGAGGGGAAGATCTGCGAGGTCACCACACAACTATGACCTGTGCGGAACCCTCCCCTCCGCCTGCGTCGGGCGGAGCCGGCCGTTCCCCTCGCTCCGCCCGGGGCTGCGATGGTCGTCGCTCCGGGCTGAGCTGGTCGTTCCCCTCGCTCCGCTCCGGGCTGAGCTAGTCGTTCCCCTCGCTCCGCCCGGGACTGCGCTAGTCGTTCCCCTCGCTCCGCCCGGGACTGCGCTAGTCGTTCCCCTCGCTCCGCCCGGGGCTGCGCTAGTCGTTCCCTTCGCTTCGCTCAGGGAAGTGACACGCCACCTGGTGCCCCGTCTTCAGCGCCGCCAGCGGCGGCTCCTGGGCGGCGCACACGTCCTGGGCCTTCCAGCAGCGCGTCCGGAAGCGGCAGCCGCTGGGCGGGTTGATCGGCGAGGGCACGTCGCCCTTGAGCAGGATCCGCTCGCGGCCGGCCCGCTGGCGCCGGCGCGGGTCCGGTACCGGGACGGCCGACATCAGGGCGTTGGTGTACGGGTGCATCGGGCTGCGGTAGAGCGAGTCCCGGTCGGCGATCTCCACGATCTTGCCGAGGTACATCACCGCCACCCGGTCGGAGACGTGCCGGACCACCGAGAGGTCGTGCGCGATGATCAGGTAGGTCAGGCCCAGCTCCTGCTGGAGGTCGTCCAGCAGGTTGACCACCTGGGCCTGGATCGACACGTCCAGCGCGGAGACCGGCTCGTCCGCGACGATCATCTTGGGCCTCAGGGCGAGGGCCCGGGCGATGCCGATGCGCTGGCGCTGGCCGCCGGAGAACTCGTGCGGGTAGCGGTTGTAGTGCTCGGGGCTGAGCCCGCACAGCTCCAGCAGGTCCTGGACGGCCTTCTTGACCCCGCCTTCGGGCTCCACGCCCTGGAGCCGGAAGGGCGTGCTGACGATGGTGCCGACGGTGTGCCGGGGGTTCAGCGAGGAGTACGGGTCCTGGAAGATCATCTGGATGTCGCGGCGCAGCGGCCGCATCGCACCGACGCCCAGGTGGGTGATGTCGGTGCCCTCGAACTCGATCTTCCCGCCGGTGGGCTCGTCGAGCCGGGTGACCAGCCGGCCCATGGTGGACTTGCCGCAGCCGGACTCGCCGACGACGCCCAGCGTCTCGCCGGCGTTGACCGTGAAGTCGATGCCGTCGACGGCCCGCACCGCGCCGGTCTGGCGCCGCAGCAGTCCACCGCGGATCGGGAAGTGCCGGGTCAGGCCGGTCACCTTCAGCAGCGGCTCGCGCTCGGGGGCAGGCGCAGGCGCGGGGATCGCGGCCGCCTGAGTGTCCGTCATCGGTTCTCTCCAGAAAGGTGGTACGAGGCCGGGCTCACAGCCGGGGCGCGATCTCTTCGGCGAAGATGCGGTGCCGCTCGTCGGCCGGCAGGTGGCAGGCCGCGAAGTGGCCGGGCGCGGCCTCGGCCAGCACCGGGACCTCGTCGGTGGAGCGTCCGCCGGTCAGCTGGGCGTACGGGCAGCGCGGGTGGAAGGCGCAGCCGGACGGCACGTTGATCAGGCTCGGCGGGGTGCCCCGGACCGGGACGAGCCGCTCCTGCAGCTCCCGGTCCAGGCGCGGCATCGATCCCAGCAGACCCCAGGTGTAGGGGTGTTCGGGCGCGTCGAAGAGGGTCTCGGCCGGGCCGCGCTCGACGCACTTGCCGCCGTACATCACCAGGATGTCGTCGGCCAGCTCGGCGACCACTCCGAGGTCGTGGGTGATGATGATGACGGCGGACCCGAACTCGTCCTGGAGGTCGCGGATGAGGTCCAGGATCTGCGCCTGGACGGTGACGTCCAGGGCGGTGGTGGGCTCGTCGGCGATCAGCAGCGAGGGGTCGTTGACCAGGGCCATGGCGATCATCGCGCGCTGGCGCATGCCGCCGGAGAACTGGTGCGGGTAGTCGTCCACCCGGCGGTCGGGCTGCGGGATGCCGACCCGGTCGAGCATCTCGATCGCGCGGGTCCGGGCCTGCTTCTTGGAGGCCTGGGGGTGGTGCACCCGGTACGCCTCGACGATCTGCTGCCCGACCGTGTAGTAGGGGTGCATCGCGGTCAGCGGGTCCTGGAAGATCATCGCCATCTCGCGGCCGCGCAGTTGGCGCACCCGGTCCGGTCCGGCGGCGATCAGCTCCTCGCCGCCCAGCCGGATCTCGCCGGTGATCCGGGCCCGCTTGGAGCGGTGCAGGCCCATGATGCCCAGCGAGGTGACGGACTTGCCGGAGCCGGACTCGCCGACGATGCCCAGGGTGCGCCCCTTGTGCACGTCGAAGCTGACGCCGTCCACCGAGCGGACCAGGCCGTCGTCGGTGTCGAAGTGGATCCTCAGGTCGCGGACGGAGAGGAACGGCTCGCCCGACGGGGGCGACGCGGCGTCCGCCGGGGTCTTCTGGAGCTCGGTCACGAGAGCCTCACGCGGGGGTCGACGAGGGCGTACAGGAGGTCGACCACGAGGTTGCAGACGACGATGAAGAAGGCGGCCAGCAGGGTGACGCCGAGGACCTTGGGCAGGTCGTTGTCGGAGATCGCCTGGACGGCGAACTGGCCGACGCCCTTGAGCGAGAAGACCTGCTCGGTGATCAGCGCACCGCCGAGCAGCAGCCCGAGGTCCATGCCGAAGATGGTGACGATGGGGGTGAGCGCGGAGCGCAGCCCGTGCTTGACGACGACCTTCCGCTCGACCAGGCCCTTGGCCCGGGCGGTGCGGATGTAGTCCTCGCTCATCGTCTCCAGCATCCCGGCGCGGGTGAGCCGGGCGTAGAGCGCGGAGTAGAGGAAGGCCAGCGAGATCCACGGCAGGATCAGGTTGCGGGCCCACATCAGCGGGTCGGAGGTGAAGTCGACGTACTCGAGGTTGTCCAGGATCGGCCACTCGTAGCTGAAGACCGTCAGCAGCAGGGCGCCGGTGAAGAAGACCGGCAGCGAGACGCCGGCCAGCGCGACGCCCATGGAGAGCCGGTCGAAGATCGAGCGCGGCTTGAGCGCGGAGATCACGCCGGTGGTGACGCCGGAGACCAGCCAGAGCACCGCCGCGCCGATGGCGAGCGAGATGGTGACCGGGATCCGGCTGGTCATCTCCGGCCAGACCTCCAGGTGGTTCTTGAAGGAGTAGCCGAAGCAGGGCACGTGGCAGGTGGCCGGTTCCGGCCCGAACTTGTACTCGGCGCCGCTGACCAGGCCCTTGAGGAAGTTCCAGTACTGGGTGTACAGCGGCTGGTCGAAGCCGAGGTTCTGTTTGACCGCCGCGATCGCCTCGGGCGACGGGTTCTTCCCGATGTACTGCGCGGCCAGCTGGTCGGTGGTCTCGCCGGCGAAGCGCGGGAGCAGGAAGAAGATCGCGAAGGTGACCGCGCTGACGACCAGCAGCAGCACCGCGGCCGCGAGGATCCTGCGGATGATGTAGGCAAACACAGTTGGGCGGCTCCGGCGGCCGCCGCCGTCCGGGGTCTGCCGGACGGCGGCGGGCGCCGCTGCCTTCACCTGCCTTCAGGGATGCGGAGCCAGGCTCTTACTTGGTGGTGCCGATGTTCAGGTAGTCGTACTCCCCCGACCAGGCCGGGTTGGACCCGAGGTTGGTGGCGCTGTCCGGGCGGTACAGGAAGACCTTGAAGTCGGTGAGCGGGACGTAGACCGCGGACTCCATGACCTTCTTGTCGATGTCGCCGTAGATCTTCTCGCGGGCGGCCCGGTCCGGGTTGACCGCGGCGTCGTCGAGCAGCTTGTTGACGGCCGGGTCGTTCAGCTGGGCCAGGTTGCTGTTGCCGGACGCCTTGATCGCCCGGCCGTCGACGATCTGCTGCAGGAAGCCGTAGCCGGTCGGCCAGTCGGCGCCCCACTGCATCATCATCAGACCGATGTTGTGGTCCTGGGTGAACTGCGGCGCACCGGCCGAGTCGGTCAGGTACTTGCCCTGCGGGTACTGCTGGATCTCGACGTTGATGCCGATGTTCTTCAGCTGGGCCTGGATCTGGGTGGCCGCGGCGACCTCGGTGGCGCGCTCGGTGCGGGCGGACAGGACGGTGGTGAAGCCGCCGTCCTTGCCGCAGGCCTTCAGCGCGTCCTTGGCCTTGGCCTGGTCGCCCTTGTTGTCCTTGGTCTCGTACAGGTTGAAGTCCTGGTGGCCCGGGATGTCCGGCGGAAGGACGGTGTTGGCCACCTGGCCGCGGATCGGGCCGCCGAGCGCGGTCTGCACGGCGACCTTGTCGATCGCGTACTGGACGGCCTTGCGGCAGTCGACGTTGTCGAACGGCGCGACCTTGGTGTTGATCGCCATGTAGACCAGGCGGCCGCCGTAGGCGTTGTCGGTCTTGGCCTTGAGCTTCGGGTCGCGCAGGATCTGCGCCTGGGTCTGCGGGTCGACGCCGCCGCCGACCAGGTCGACCTGGGCGTTGCCGGCCAGCAGGTCCTTGTCGATGGTGGCCTGGTCGATGTTCATCTTGAGCACGATCTTGTCCGCGAGCTGCTTGCGGATCGGGTCGGTGCTCTTGTCCCAGTTGGTGTTCGGCACCAGGACGGCCTGCTTGCCGTCCTCGTAGGACTCGAACTTGTAGGCGCCCGAGGCCACGACGTGCTTCACGTAGTCGGCACCGGTGTCCTTGGCCTGCGGGACCGGCACCGTCTGCGGGGCGCTGACCAGGTAGTCGAAGTCGGCGAAGGGGTGCTGGAGGTGGAAGACGATCGTGGTGTCGTCCGGCGTCTCGATCGACTTCAGGTCGCCGGTCTTGTCCTTGTACGGGCCCTGGTACGGCGTCGGGTTGTCGACCAGCAGGTCGTGGAAGTAGGTCGGGCCGTTCGAGTTCACCTCGGGCGCGAAGTTCGAGCGCTCCACGGCGTACTTGACGTCCTTGGAGGTGATCGGGGTGCCGTCGTCGTACTTCAGGCCCGCGCGCAGCTTGTAGGTCCAGGTCAGGCCGTCCGCGCTGGGCTGGCCCAGCGACTCGGCGAGGTCCGGGACGAGCTTGTTGCCGTCCGCGCCGGCCGCCGGGTTGAAGGTGGTCAGCGGACGCCCGTACAGGCGCGAGAAGTTGTAGATGTACGCGTAGTAGGTGTTGCCCGGGTCGAGGGAGTCCGGGGTGCCCTTCATCTCGTAGGTGACCGTCCCGCCCTTCTTGTCCGAGGCGTTGACGATCTGCTTGGTGGCCGCGTCGGCGCCGCCGCTCGAGTCGTTGGAGCTTGCCGAGGAGGACTTGGCGTCGCCGCTCTTGGAGCTGGACGAGCAGCCGGTGACGACCAGGACCACGGCGGCGGCCGCGGCGGTCAGCGCGACGGTACGGGACCTACGCATGGGTGAGATCAACCCCTTGAGGATGTGGAGGAGGAAAGGCGCCCTGACGCTGGGTCAGTTGCTCTTGGGATCGAGGGCGTCACGCAGCCCGTCGCCGAGCAGGTTGAACGCGAGCACGGTGATGAAGATCGCCAGGCCGGGGACCACCATGTACTGGGGGTCCACCTGGTAGTAGTTCTTCGCGTCGGCGAGCATGCCGCCCCAGGAGGACTGCGGGGGCTGGATGCCGACGCCGAGGAAGCTCAGGCCGGCCTCGAAGAGGATGTTGGTCGGGATCAGCAGGGTCGAGTAGACCAGGATCGGGCCGACCAGGTTCGGCAGCAGCTCCTTGAACAGGATGAACGGGCCGCGGGCGCCGAGGCTGCGGGCGGCGTGGACGAACTCCCGCTCGCGCAGCGAAAGGGTCTGTCCGCGCACGATCCGGCCCATGTAGGGCCAGTTGAAGAAGCCGATCACGAAGATCAGCACCATGATGTGCAGCGGGAGGCCGTGCAGGCCGAACGCGCCGCCCTGGAGCGAGGCGGAGATCGCGATGGCGAAGAGCAGCAGCGGGAACGCCAGGAAGACGTCCATCAACCGGCTGATCAGGGTGTCCACCCAGCCGCCGTAGTAACCGGCCATCACGCCGAGCACGGTGCCGAGGGTGTTGGACAGCACGGTCGCGCCGAAGGCGACCAGCAGGGAGACCCACGAGCCGTCGACCACGCGGGCGAGCAGGTCGCGGCCCTGCAGGGGGTCGATGCCGAGCAGGTGGTCCCCGCTCATCCCGCCCCAGTCCCCGAGCGGCAGGCCGCCGAGGTCGGCGTCCAGCAGGTCCGTGTTCGGCTGGTCGGGGTCGAGCCCGAACAGGGCCTCGATCGGCCCGGACAGCACGGCGAGCAGGATCAGCAGGATCACCACGATGCCGCCGGCGACGGCGGCCTTGTCCCGCTTGAAGCGGGTCCAGGCGATCCGACCGAGGGAACGGCCCTCGATCGTCTTGGCCGGGCTCGCGGTGGCTGGCGCCTCCGGTTCGTTCCCGGCGGTGGTCACGGATGCGGTCATGGTCAGTTGGTCCCCTCGCCGACGGTGGCCGGCCCACGGGTGCCGGGCGCCGGCTTCGGCGGTGCGGCTGCGGACGTGCGGAGGTGCTTAGGAGGAGCGGTGCGCGCGGCAGTGCGTCGTGCACAGGCACTGCCACCACGCGGGATGGGCGTCGCGTGGTCGAGCTGTCGGCGTGCGCGCTCACCTTTGTGGGGTTTCCAGTACGCGCGATGCGTTGCGCAGAACTCTCTGTCATGCGAACTGGCTTGCGCCAGCCCTGACAAGCGACAGATGCCCAACTGTGATCTGCGTGCATGCACCTCCCCGGTCTTCGGCATATCCCTCTTCACACGGCTGTAACAGCCATGTCAAGATGGGCGGACTTCGGGAACGGGAAATTCGTCCGGAAAGCACCGAAGCCGACCTGATGGCGAATCAGGTCGGCTTGGTGAATATGCGTTTGGTCCCGGGTTTGTCAGCGGCCCGGGTATCCGGGCCACGACCGCGGCCCCTGCGGCTGCCCCCAGCCCGGCGCGTTCGGCTGCGGGCCGTAGGACCACCCCGGCGCCGGCTGCCCCGGCAGCGACTGCGCCGGGTACGGCACCGGCGGGTACGGGCCGGTCGGCGGGCGCCCCGCCTCCCGGTCGAAGAACGGCCGGGCGTTGGCGCGCATCCACAGCGCCACCGGGTCGTACTCGTCGGCCATCGCCACGGTGGACACCGCGAGCCCCTCGGGCGCCACCGCGATCGCCCGCTGCATCAGCGCCCGCACCGCCTCCACGGCCGGCGGCGAACTCTCGTAGAGGTCCAGGCCGATCGCCAGGTACGGCTCCCCCACCGCGGGCTGCACCCAGGCCCGGCGCAGCGCCCGCACCGCGCGCACCTCGCCGGCCTGCCGCTCCAGCAGCGCGAAGAACTGCTGGGCGTTCACCTGCGGCTCGCTCAGCTTCAGGGGGCCGGCCGGCAGCCGGTCCAGACCCGCGGCGATCCGCCGCAGGTCCGCCCACGGCACGCCGACCCCGCCGCCGGGGGCGTGCGGATTGAGCCACAGGCCCCAGCGGGTGCGGTACAGCGAGGCGGCGATCTCCCGCCCGGAGATGACCTCGTGGGCCCGGGCCCAGCCGGAGGCCGTCAGCTGCTCGGGCGAGGTCACGGCCGGGGCGTAGCCGTGGCCGCTGATCTCCATGTTCCCGTACTGCGCGTCCGGGCTGCCCGGCGTGCCGTGCCAGAGCAGCATCCAGACCTGGCCGTCGGCGAGCGCGTGCAGCAGCCGCTCGTACGCGTCGTAACGCTCCGGCGCGACGTCGCGCAGGGCGCGCTCCAACGCGCCCGGATCCGCCGGGCGCCCGGCCGGCGCCTGGCCCCAGGGGCCCGGCCCACCGCCCGTTCCCGCTCCCGCACTCATGCGCCCACCTCGCCGCGCCTCTTTCCTCAACCCAGCCGGCCCGTCAGCCGCCTGCACGCACCCTATGGCGCGGCACCGGCCACCGCCACGGCGACGTGCTCACGAACGATCCCCGCTCACATCCGCGTATAGAAAGGCAGTACCCGGGTGAGCAGCCACTCGACCACCGGGTCGTCGGCGAGGTCGAGCAGCACGAGGTGGACGCCGCCCGGCAGCGGCGCGGTTCCCAGCGCCCGGCCGAGCGCCTCGTTCACCGCGCCCGGGTCGGCCGGGGCGGCCGGATCCAACTGGACGCCCACGAACATCACGGTCGGCTCGCCCTCGATGCTGGCCAGCGCCCGGCGCGCGGTCAGCACCCCCGGCAGCGCCGACAGTTCGGCCCGGCAGGCGGCCAGGAAGTGCTCCGGGTCCTCGCCCGGCACCGGCTCGCGCAGCGCCACCCGGCCGCCGGTCGGCGCCTCCGGCTGGTCCCAGCGGTCCTCCCGCGGCCCGCGGCGCAGCTCCGCCACGCCCTGCGGCGGCACCGGGATGCCCACCGCGGCCTCGGGATTGACCGCGATGCCCACGCCCAGCGGCAGTCCGCGGGCGAACTCCCAGGCCGGCGCGATCGCGAAGGCCATCCCCGGCGCCTGCTGCAGGAACACCTCCTGCGAGGAGAACACCGGCACGTACGGGTCCCCGGCCAGTTCGACGGTCGGCAGGTCCAGCGACTGCCCGGCCGGATCGCCGCCGGCCGGCAGCGGGATCCACACCTGGCTGCGGGCCAGCACCTCGATCACCCGCGGCGTCGCGCCGGGGTCGCCCAGCGCGGCCGTCAGCACCTGCTCCAGCTCGTTGGCCGGCCAGGCGCCGCCCGGCGGCGCCGCCTCCGGGCCGCCCCACCCCTGCTGCTGCTCCACCGGGTACTCCATGCGCCGCCGATCCGCCCTCGTGCCGGTCGGCCGCCCACTGCTGCGCCGACGCGCAGAAGTCTAGGGGCCCGGTGGGACGCCGGTCGGGCGCCGGTCGGGCACGGGTTCGACTTCGGGCGGTGTGACCGGGCCCCCCTCCCCCCGCGCCCGTGGACGTGCCATGATGTGCGCGTCCGACGGCATGCGCCGCGGGCCCCCACAACTCCACACCGGCCGCTCGAACCCGCGCGGGAGAGTCCGGAGTGCCGCCCAGGCGGTACGGCCGGCGCCGAAGGAGCAAGTCCTCCCCGGAATCTCTCAGGCCCCCTTACCGCACGGGTTAGGCACATCTGGAAAGCGGCGCCCGGCCCTGTCGCGCGCCCACCCACGGTGCAAGCCGCCATGCTGTCCTGGATGCTGGAAACAGCTGCGGGCAGGTGGGCGGTGAAGCTCTCAGGTTCGACGACAGATGGGGAGACCCACGCCGCCGCATGCCCGCGCGCAGGGTCGGTCCCCGAGCGGGTCCCGTCCCGGCGCGTGCACCCCTGAGTGCCCCGACCGAGGAGTTCCTGGCCATGTCGTCCCTCCGCCTGACCGCGCTCGACGCGCTGCACCGCGCCCTCGGCGCGACCATGACCGACTTCGCCGGCTGGGACATGCCGCTGCGCTACGGCAGCGAGCGCGAGGAGCACCTCGCCGTCCGCACCAAGGCCGGTCTGTTCGACCTCTCGCACATGGGCGAGATCACCGTCACCGGCCCGCAGGCCGGCGAGATGCTGGACCACGCGCTGGTCGGCTTCGTCTCCGCGCTGGGCGTGCTGCGCGCCCGCTACACCATGATCTGCGCCGAGGACGGCGGCATCCTGGACGACCTGATCGTCTACCGGCTGCGCGAGGACGCCTTCCTGGTCGTCGCCAACGCCTCCAACGCCCAGCTGGTCCTGGACGAGCTGATCGCCCGCGCCAAGGGCTTCGACGCCGTCGTCACCGACGACCGCGACACCTACGCCCTGATCGCCGTCCAGGGCCCGGAGTCCACCGCGATCCTGGCCGGAACCACGGACGCCGACCTGCCCGGCCTGAAGTACTACGCGATCCTCCCGGCCCGGGTCGCCGACCGCGACGTGCTGCTGGCCCGCACCGGTTACACCGGCGAGGACGGCTTCGAGATCTTCTGCCACCCGGGCGACGCCGAGGACGTCTGGCAGGCGCTGACCGCCGCCGGCGAGGGCCGCGGCCTGGTGCCGTGCGGGCTGTCCTGCCGCGACACCCTGCGCCTGGAGGCGGGCATGCCGCTGTACGGGCACGAGCTGTCCACCGACCTCACCCCCTTCGACGCGGGCCTGGGCCGGGTCGTCCGCTTCGACAAGACGACCAACGACGGCGCCTTCGTCGGCCGCAAGGCGCTGGAGCAGGCGGCCGCCGCGGCCGAGGCCAACCCGCCGAAGGTGCTGGTCGGCCTGGTCTCCGAGGGCAAGCGGGTGCCCCGCGCCGAGTACACCGTGGTCTCCACCGAGGGAGCTCCGATCGGCCGGATCACCTCGGGCGCGCCCTCCCCGACCCTGGGCAAGCCGATCGCGATGGCCTACGTCGACGCCGCCCACGCCGCCCCCGGCACCACCGTCGCGGTGGACGTGCGCGGCAAGCACGAGCCGGTCCAGGTCGTGGCGCTGCCGTTCTACAAGCGCGCCCGCTGAGCCCGCCCCGGCCGGGCCCGCGGGCCCGGCCGGCCCCTTCCTTCCCCCATACCCGCACGTCGGAGCCGTCCGCCTGGCGGCCCGCTTCGTCGTACCCGCTTCCCATCCTGGAGAATGACGCCATGAGCAACCCCCAGCACCTGCAGTACACCAAGGAGCACGAGTGGCTGACGGCCGCGGACGCCGACGGTGTCTCCACGGTCGGCATCACCAAGCACGCCGCCGACGCGCTCGGTGACATCGTCTACGTGCAGCTGCCCGAGGTCGGCGACACCGTGGCCGCCGGCGAGACCTGCGGCGAGCTGGAGTCGACCAAGTCGGTCAGCGACCTGTACTCCCCGGTGACCGGCGAGGTCACCGAGGTCAACCAGGACGTCCTGGACGACAACAGCCTGGTGAACAGCGCCCCCTTCGAGGGCGGCTGGCTGTTCAAGGTGCGCGTCGAGTCCACCGACGAGCTGCTCAGCGCCGACGAGTACGACGCGCTCACCCACAGCTGACCCGCTCGTGACCGGGCGGGCCGCACCACGGCGGCCCGCCCGACCCCGCCGTCCCTCCGCTCTCCTCCCCGGGAAGACCACACCATGACGGTTCTCAACCAGTCCCTGCACGCCCTCGACCCGGAGATCGCCGCCGCGGTCGACGCCGAGCTGCACCGCCAGCAGACCACCCTGGAGATGATCGCCTCCGAGAACTTCGCCCCGGTGGCGGTCATGGAGGCCCAGGGCTCGGTGCTCACCAACAAGTACGCCGAGGGCTACCCCGGCCGCCGCTACTACGGCGGCTGCGAGCACGTCGACGTGGTCGAGCAGATCGCGATCGACCGGGTCAAGGCCCTGTTCGGCGCCGAGCACGCCAACGTCCAGCCGCACTCGGGCGCGCAGGCCAACGCCGCGGCGATGTTCGCGCTGATCCAGCCGGGCGACACCATCCTGGGCCTGAACCTGGCCCACGGCGGTCACCTGACCCACGGCATGAAGATCAACTTCTCCGGCAAGCTCTACAACGTGGTCGCGTACCACGTCGACGAGAAGACCGGCCAGGTCGACATGGCCGAGGTCGAGCGCCTGGCCAAGGAGCACCAGCCGAAGCTGATCATCGCCGGTTGGTCCGCCTACCCGCGCCAGCTGGACTTCGCCGAGTTCCGCCGGGTCGCCGACGAGGTCGGCGCCCTGCTCATGGTGGACATGGCGCACTTCGCCGGCCTGGTGGCCGCCGGGCTGCACCCGAACCCGGTGCCGCACGCGGACGTCGTCACCACCACCACCCACAAGACCCTGGGCGGCCCGCGCGGCGGCGTCATCCTGTCCAGGGCCGAGCACGCCAAGAAGATCAACTCCGCGGTCTTCCCCGGCCAGCAGGGCGGTCCGCTGGAGCACGTCATCGCGGGCAAGGCCGTCGCCTTCAAGGTCGCCGCCTCGGAGGAGTTCAAGGAGCGGCAGCAGCGCACCCTGGAGGGCGCCCGGATCCTCGCCGAGCGCCTGCTGCGCGAGGACGTCGCCGAGGCCGGCGCCACCGTGCTGTCCGGCGGCACCGACGTCCACCTGGTCCTGGTCGACCTGCGCAACAGCAGCCTCGACGGCCAGCAGGCCGAGGACCGCCTGCACGAGGTCGGCATCACGGTCAACCGCAACGCCGTCCCGAACGACCCGCGCCCGCCGATGGTCACCTCGGGCCTGCGCATCGGCACCCCGGCCCTGGCCACCCGCGGCTTCCGGGCCGAGGACTTCCGCGAGGTCGCCGATGTCATCGCCGAGGCGCTCAAGCCCGCCTTCGACGAGACCGTCGCCGCCGCCCTGAAGGCCCGCGTCACCGCCCTGGCCGAGAAGTACCCGCTCTACCCCAACCTGGCCAACCAGGAGTGATCCGGCCCCGTCCGGTTCACCGGGCATAGGGCCCGCCCCGGGTGACCGGCCTCACTCCGCCGGTGCACCTGGGACTCCGGGGCACCGCGCACACTGGACAGTGCGCGCGGTGCCCCGTCCCGTGTCGGCCCCGCCCAGCCCCCTCCAGCCCGCTAAGTCCTTCCACGAGACAGACAAGGACGTCCCCCGTGGCCATCAGCGTCTTCGACCTCTTCTCCATCGGCATCGGCCCGTCGAGCTCCCACACCGTCGGCCCGATGCGCGCGGCCCGGATGTTCGCCCGCCGGCTGCGCTCCGAAGGCCTGCTGCCCCGGGCCACCGCCGTGCGCGCCGAGCTGTACGGCTCGCTGGGCGCCACCGGCCACGGCCACGGCACCCCCAAGGCCGTCCTGCTGGGCCTGGAGGGCAACTCGCCCCGGACCGTCGACGTCGACCAGGCCGACAAGGACGTCGAGCGGATCGCCGCCGAGAAGCGGCTCGACCTGCTCGGCGAGCACACCATCGACTTCGACCCCGACGACCAGCTGGTCCTGCACCGGCGCCGCTCGCTGCCGTACCACGCCAACGGGATGACCCTGTGGGCGTTCGCGGCGGACGGCTCCGCCCTGCTGGAGAAGACCTACTACTCGGTCGGCGGCGGCTTCGTCGTGGACGAGGACGCGATCGGCGCGGACCGGGTCAAGCCCGACGACACCGTGCTGCGCTACCCCTTCCGCACCGGCGAGGAGCTGCTGCGGCTCACCCGGGAGACCGGGCTGTCGATCTCCGGCCTGATGCTGGAGAACGAGAAGGCCTGGCGCAGCGAGGAGGAGATCCGGACCGGGCTGCTGGAGATCTGGTCCGTGATGCAGGAGTGCGTGCGGGCCGGCATGACCCGCGAGGGCATCCTGCCGGGCGGCCTCAAGGTCCGCCGCCGGGCCGCCGCCGCGGCCCGGACGCTGCGCGCCGAGGGGATCGGCCCGGCCAACGCGATGGAGTGGGTGACTCTCTACGCGATGGCGGTCAACGAGGAGAACGCCTCCGGCCGCCGGGTCGTCACCGCGCCCACCAACGGCGCGGCGGGCATCATCCCGGCCGTCCTGCACTACTACCTGAACTTCATCCCGGGCGCCGACGAGGACGGCATCGTCCGCTTCCTGCTCGCGGCGGGCGCCATCGGCATGCTCTTCAAGGAGAACGCCTCCATCTCCGGCGCCGAGGTCGGCTGCCAGGGCGAGGTCGGCTCCGCCTGCTCGATGGCCGCGGGCGGCCTCGCCGAGGTCCTCGGCGGCACCCCCGAGCAGGTCGAGAACGCCGCCGAGATCGGCATCGAGCACAACCTCGGCCTCACCTGCGACCCGGTCGGCGGCCTGGTCCAGATCCCGTGCATCGAGCGCAACGGCATGGCCTCGGTCAAGGCCGTCACCGCCGCCCGGATGGCGCTGCGCGGCGACGGCCGGCACCACGTCTCGCTGGACAAGGCGATCAAGACGATGAAGGAGACCGGGGCCGACATGAAGATCAAGTACAAGGAGACCTCGCGCGGCGGCCTCGCCGTCAACGTCATCGAGTGCTGATCACGGCGGCCCCGGGCACCCGGCCCCGCGCCGCGTGCGGGGATCCGGTGTGCGGGGGCGCCGGACGGACGGGCGCCGTACGGACGGGCGCCGTGCCGGCCGGTACCGGACGGACCGCGGCCGCGCGGACCAGCGCGGCGCGGACCAGCGCGGCGACGGCCTCCGCGTGCTCCTCCAGGAAGAAGTGGCCGCCCTCGAACACCCGCAGGTCGACGCCCCGGGCGGACCAGGCCTCCCAGGCGGAGGCCTGGTCCCGCGACACCCTCGGGTCGCGGTCCCCCACCAGGACGCTCACCGGGCAGTGGACCCGGGAGCCCGCGACCGGGCGGTAGGTCTCCACCGCCCGGTAGTCGCCGCGGATCACCTCGAGGGTGTGCCGCAGCAGGTCCTCGTCCTCGGCGATCCGCCGGTCGACGGCGCCGAACGCCGCCAGCTCCGCCAGCAGCTCGGCGTCCCCGAGCTCGTGCACCGTGTGCGGGAGCCCGAGGCCGATGCCCGGGGCCGTCCGGCTGGACACGATCAGCGCGGCCGGCCCGGCACCCCGCCGCTCCAGGCGCCGGGCCGTCTCGAAGGCGATGCTGGCGCCCATGCTGTGGCCGAACAGGACGAGCGGCTCGTCCAGGTACGGCTCCAGGGACTCCACCACGTGCTCGGCCAGCTCGTGGACGTCGGTGACCGCCGGCTCGTGGAAGCGGTCCTGGCGGCCCGGGTACTGCACGACCAGCACCTGGTGCTCCGGGGCCAGCGCGTTCGACAGGAAGCGGAACGCCGACGCCGAGCCCCCGGCGTGCGGCAGGGCGACCAGCCGGGCGCCGCCGGGCCGCGCGCTGTGGAAGCTGCGGATCCAGCGGCCGCCGGCCACGGCCGGGGCGGACGTCACCGGGCCACCGTCCAGGAGTCCTCCCCGCCGAGCAGGGCCGTCAGGTCGCCCTCGCCCTGGCGCCGGACGGCCTCGTCCAGCTGCTCGTTGAGCTGCCGGTCGTACACCGGGCGCTCGACGTCGCGCAGGACGCCGATCGGGGTGGGCTCGGAGAGCCGGGAGAGCGCGAAGGCGCGGGTCGGATCCGGGTCGGCGACGTCGTGGACGATCTCCTCGCCGTCCGGGGTGAGCCGGTACGGCCGGCCGTGTTCGAGGCGGAGCAGCGCGGTGTCGCGGGTGGCGGGGTCCTTGAGGACGTCGAAGGCGCCGTCGTTGAAGATGTTGCAGTTCTGGTAGATCTCCACCAGCGCCGTGCCCTGGTGCTCCGCCGCCGCCCGCAGCACCGACTGGAGGTGCTGGCGGTCGGAGTCGATGGTGCGGGCCACGAAGGTGGCCTCCGCGCCCAGGGCCAGCGACAGCGGGCGGAAGGGCTCGTCCAGCGAGCCCATCGGCGTGGACTTGGTGATCTTCCCGGTCTCGCTGGTGGGCGAGTACTGGCCCTTGGTCAGGCCGTAGATGCGGTTGTTGAAGAGCAGGATCTTCAGGTTGACGTTCCGCCGCAGGGCGTGGATCAGGTGGTTGCCGCCGATCGACAGCGCGTCGCCGTCACCGGTGACCACCCAGACCGACAGGTCCGGTCGGGCCGCGGCGAGCCCGGTGGCGATCGCCGGGGCACGGCCGTGGATCGAGTGCATCCCGTAGGTGTTCATGTAGTACGGGAAGCGGGAGGAGCAGCCGATGCCGGAGACGAAGACGATGTCCTCCCGCTGGACGCCCAGCTCCGGGAGGAAGCCCTGGACCGCGGCGAGGATGGCGTAGTCCCCGCAGCCGGGGCACCAGCGCACCTCCTGGTCGGTCTTGAAGTCCCGGGCGGTCGGCTTGGTGTCGATCAGCTTCAGTTCAGCGGCCATCGGTGGACTCCGTTCCGGACGGCGCGGGAAGGTCGGACAGCTCGGCCTCGAGGGCGGCGGCCAGTTGGTCGGCCTTGAAGGGCATGCCGGAGACCTGGGTGAACGAGCGGACGTCCACCAGGTACTTCGCCCGCAGCAGCAGCGCGAGCTGGCCGAGGTTCATCTCCGGCACGACGACCTTCTCGTAACTGCTCAGCACCGCACCGAGGTTGGCCGGGAAGGGGTTGAGGTGGCGCAGGTGCGCCTGGGCCACCTTGCCGCCGCCGGCCCGTACCTGGCGCACGCCCGCGGCGATCGGGCCGTAGGTCGAACCCCAGCCGAGGACCAGGATCCGGGCGTCGCCGGTCGGGTCGTCCACGGCGACGTCCGGGACGCTGATGCCGTCGATCTTGGCCTGCCGGGTACGGACCATGAGGTCGTGGTTGGCCGGGTCGTAGGAGATGTTGCCGGTGCCGTCCTGCTTCTCGATGCCGCCGATCCGGTGCTCCAGACCGGGGGTGCCCGGGACGGCCCAGGGCCGGGCGAGGGTCTCGGGGTCGCGCAGGTACGGCCAGAAGCTGCCGTCCTCGCGGTTCGGCTCGGTGGCGAACTCCACGCGCAGATCGGGCAGTTCGTCCGGCTCGGGGACGCGCCAGGGTTCGGAGCCGTTGGCCAGGTAGCCGTCGGAGAGCAGGAAGACCGGGGTCCGGTAGGTCAGCGCGATGCGGGCCGCCTCCAGCGCCGCCTCGAAGCACTCCCCCGGCGTGGCGGGGGCGACGATCGGCACCGGGGCCTCGCCGTTGCGGCCGAACATGGCCTGCAGCAGGTCGGCCTGCTCGGTCTTGGTCGGCAGTCCGGTGGACGGGCCGCCGCGCTGGATGTCCACGATCAGCAACGGCAGTTCGACGGAGACGGCCAGCCCGATGGTCTCCGACTTCAGCGCGACGCCGGGCCCCGAGGTGGTGGTCACGCCGAGCGCCCCGCCGAAGGCGGCGCCGAGGGCCGCGCCGATGCCGGCGATCTCGTCCTCCGCCTGGAAGGTGCGCACGCCGAAGTTCTTGTGCTTGGACAGCTCGTGCAGGATGTCCGAGGCCGGGGTGATCGGGTACGAGCCCAGGAACAGCGGGAGTTCGCAGCGGCGGGCGGCGGCGACCAGCCCCAGGGAGAGGGCGAGGTTGCCGGAGATGTTGCGGTAGCGGCCCGGCCGGAACGCCTTCGCCGCCGGGGCGACCTGGTAGGAGACCGCGAAGGACTCGGTGGTCTCGCCGTAGTTCCAGCCCGCCCGGAACGCGGCGATGTTGGCCTCGGCGATCTCCGGCTTCCTGGCGAACTTGCCGCGCAGGAACCGCTCGGTGCCCTCGGTCGGGCGGTGGTACATCCAGGACAGCAGGCCGAGGGCGAACATGTTCTTCGCCCGCTCGGCGTCCTTGCGGGCCAGCCCGCTGTCCTTGAGCGCCTCCACCGTCAGGGTGGTCAGCGCCACGGGGTGCACCCGGTGGCCGGTGAGCGTCCCGTCGTCCAACGGGTCCGCCGTCCAGCCGACCTTCGCCAGCGCGCGCTTGGTGAACTCGTCGGTGTTGACGATGATCTCCGCGCCGCGCGGCAGGTCCGGCAGGTTCGCCTTGAGGGCCGCCGGGTTCATCGCCACCAGCACGTCCGGGGCGTCGCCCGGGGTGAGGATGTCGTGGTCGGCGAAGTGCAGTTGGAAGGACGAGACGCCGGGCAGCGTTCCGGCGGGGGCCCGGATCTCGGCCGGGAAGTTCGGCAGCGTGGAGAGGTCGTTGCCGAAGCCCGCCGTCTCCGAGGTGAACCGGTCCCCGGTGAGCTGCATGCCGTCACCGGAGTCGCCCGCGAAACGGATGACCACCCGGTCCAGGGACCTGACGGGCTTGGCGGCCGGTGCGGGCCGCGCGGGACTCTCGACGATCATGGCGGGTCCTTCAGACGAAGACGAGTTGGTTGGCGGCGTCCCAGGACGACAGCGGGACGTAGCAGTAGCGCGCGCTGGCGGTGGAGATGAGCGGGACGCTCTCCTGCTCGGCGAGCAGCACCGAGTGGCAGGCCGCCAGGACCTCGGAGCCGACGACCCGGCGGTCCACGCAGTCGGCGTACAGGCCGCCGGCGGTGAGCGCGAAGTCCGCGGTCGGCTGGTGGATCCGGAGGCCGGGCCGGTCGAGGAAGTCGCGCAGCGCGTCGACCCCGTCGTCCGGGTGCTCGAGCCGGCACTCGGTGTCCCAGCAGGAGCGCATGCTGGAGCTCACCGAGAACGCGGCCATCGGGACGGTCAGTTGCAGCTCACCGCTGCGCACCTGCTTGCGGAGCTCCACCGCTGCCGGCGAGTGGCCGGCAGCGAGCTGGTACAGGGCTCCGGAATCGACTACGGCGTGCCGGGTCTCGGTCGCCGGCGTTCGGTCCATCGCTACCACCTGTTCTCCAAGTGATTCGTGATCGGTGGGGAGGAGCGCCCCGGGCCCTGGGGCCCGTCTTCAAGCCCCCGCGGGCGGGGGTACGCGACGTGCCCCAGGGACCGTCTTCATGCCCCCGGCGTCGGCCCGCAGGCGGGGGCTTGAAGACGGTCCCTAGCGGCCCTCGACGCGCATCGTGCTGTTGACGGCCCGGACCTGGCGCAGGGCCGCGACGGCCTCGACGGCCGTGGTCAGGGCGGCGTCGGCGGCCCGGTGCGTCACCACGACGAGGGAGGTGCCGGCCGGTCCGCGGTGCTGCCGGAGGGTGTCGACGGACACCCCGTGCTCGGCGAGGACCGCCGCCACCGCGGCGAGCACGCCGGGCTCGTCCTGGACGTCCAGATCGACGTGGCGGCCGGTGACCACCTCGGCCATCGGCCGTACGGTGAGCGCCCGGTAGACCGTGTCGCCCGGCCCGGCCGTCCCTGCGAGCCGGTTGCGGCAGGCCGTGACCAGGTCGCCGAGGACGGAGCTGGCGGTGGGCGCGCCGCCCGCGCCCGGCCCGTGGAACATCAGCCGGCCCGCGGCCTCCGCCTCCACGAGCACGGCGTTGTCGGCGCCGCGGACGGAGGCCAGCGGGTGGTCGAGCGGGATCATCGCCGGGTGGACCCGGACGGTGGCGGACTCGCCGTCGTCGCCCCGCTCGCAGATGGCGAGCAGCTTCACCACGCTGCCCGCCGCCCGGGCGCTGGCCATGTCCGCGGCGCTCACCCCGGTGATGCCCTGGACGAACACCTGGTCGGCGGTGACCCGGGTGTTGAAGGCCAGTCCGGCCAGGATCGCGGCCTTCGCCGCGGCGTCGTGGCCCTCCACGTCGGCCGTCGGATCGGCCTCCGCGTAGCCGAGCGCGGTGGCCTCCTTGAGGGCGACCTCGTACTCGTCCCCGGTGGAGTCCATCTTGTCCAGGATGAAGTTGGTGGTGCCGTTGACGATGCCGAGCACCCGGTTCACCCGGTCCCCCGCGAGGGACTCCCGCAGCGGCCGGAGCAGCGGGATCGCCCCGCCCACCGCGGCCTCGTAGAAGAGGTCGACCCCGGCCTCCCGGGCGGCCAGGTGCAGGGCGGCGCCCCGGGCCGCGATCAGCGCCTTGTTGGCGCTGACCACCGAGGCGCCGTGGGCGATCGCGCTGCGGATCAGCTCGTCCGTGGGCTCGATGCCGCCGATCGCCTCGATCACCACGTCGAGGTCGCCCCGGGCCACCAGGGCCGCGGCGTCGGTGCCGACCAGTTCTTCGGGCACCCCCGGCCGGAGCCGGTCGGCCCGCCGGACGGCGATGCCCACCAGTTCCACCGGTGCCCCGATCCGGGCCGTCAGGTCGTCCTGGTGGAGCGTGAGGTACCGCGCCACCTCGGTGCCCACGACGCCGCATCCGAGGAGAGCTACTTTCAGTGTGCGCATCTTTCCGACCCCGTTCTGCTGTGGAAGCTGTTGTTGTCGCAGCCGATTTCGTCGCAGCCGTGTTGATCGCAGCCGTCTTCGTCGCAGCCGCCGGCGCGCTCGTTGCCAGTGCCGTGGTTCTCGGTCGGTGGGGCCGGTCCCCGGGCCGGGCGGAGCGGATCGCGCCCGCCCGGCCCCGGTCCCGCCCGGTCAGGCGAGCTGTGCTGCCAGCGCCTCGACCGTCGGCGTCCGGAAGGCCTGGTTGAGGCGCAGCCGGACACCGGTGGACTTGCGGATCTCGCCGAGCACCTGGGCGGCCAGCAGGGAGTTGCCGCCGAGCGCGAAGAAGTCGTCGGCGACGCCGATGCCGTCCTCGGGGAGGTCGAGGAAGCGGGCGAACAGCTCGACGAGCAGCTGCTCGGCCTCCCCGCGCGGCGCGCGGCCGGTGCGGACGGCGGCCCTCCCGGGCCGCGGCAGGGCGGTCCGGTCCAGCTTCTCGTTGGGCGTCAGCGGCAGCCGGTCGAGCCCGACGAAGGCCGTCGGCACCATGTAGTCCGGCAGTTCGCGGGCCAGCCGCTCGCGCAGCCGCCGGACGTCGGGTACCACCCCGGCGGCCGGCACCAGGTAGGCCACCAGCCGCTGGTCGCCCGGTACGTCCTCGCGCACGATCACCGCGGCCTGGGCCACCTCGGGTTCGCGCAGGACCGCCGACTCGATCTCGTCCAGTTCGACCCGGAAGCCGCGGATCTTCACCTGGTGGTCGATCCGGCCGAAGAACTCCATCATCCCGTCGGCCCGCCAGCGGGCGAGGTCGCCCGTGCGGTACATCCGCTCGCCGGGGACGAAGGGGTCCTCGACGAAGCGTTCGGCGGTCAGGTCGGGGCGGCCGAGGTAGCCTTCGGCCAACTGGACGCCGGCCAGGTACAGCTCGCCGAGCACCCCGGGCGGCACCTGGCGGCGCTGCTCGTCCAGCACGTACAGCCGGGTGTTCCAGACCGGACGGCCGATCAGCACCGGTCCGGGCTCGGGGTTGCGGGGGCAGAACATCGAGGTGACGTCGACGGCCGCCTCGGTGGGCCCGTAGACGTTGAGCAGCCGGGCCTCCAGGACGGAGGCGAACCAGGCCTGGAGTTCGGCCGGCAGGGCTTCCCCGCCGCAGACCACGTGGCGCAGGCTGGTGCAGCCGGCCGCCTCCGGTTCCTGGAGGAAGACCTTCAGCCCGGAGGGGACGAAGTGGCAGACGGTGATGGACTCGGCGGTGATCGTCTCGACCAGGTAGGCCGGGTCGCGGTGCCCGTCCGGGTCGGCGACGACGATCTCGGCCCCGGCGATGAGCGGCCAGAACACCTCCCGCACCGTGACGTCGAAGCCGGCCGGGGTCTTCTGCAGCAGCCGGTCGCCGGCGCCGAGCGGGATCTCCGACTGCATGTGGTGCAGCCGGTTGGTGATCGCCTTGTGCGCGACCACGACTCCCTTGGGGCGCCCGGTCGAGCCGGAGGTGTAGAGCACGTACGCCGGGTTGTCCGGGGTCAGCGGCAGGGGGCGGTCGGCGTCGGTCGGGTCGGTCGGGTCGGCCTGCGCCAGCTCGCGCAGCGTCGACTCCTCGTCCAGCACCAGCAGGCGGGCCTCGCTGTGGACGGAGTCCGCGAGCGCGGTGGTGGTCAGGACCTGGGCCGGCCGGGCGTCGGCCAGCACCTGGGTGATCCGGTCGACGGGGTAGCCGGTGTCGACGGGCAGGTAGGCCGCGCCGGTCTTGACGACGGCCAGGGCGCCGACGATGTAGTCCACGGACCGGGGCAGCACCATGGCGACGATGTCGCCGCGGCGGGCGCCGCCCCGGATCAGCAGCCGGGCGAGCCGGTTGGCCCGCTCGTTCAGCTCGGCGTAGCTGAGCCGGGTGCCGCGGTGGCGTACGGCGGGGCGGTCGGGGTGGGCGGCCGCGCTCGCCTGGACGAGTTCGGGCAGGGTCGCGGTGGGAACGTGGTGCCCGGTGGCGTTCCAGCCGTCGATCAGGCTCAGGTCGGCGGCGGAGAGCAGTTCGGTGCCGTCCGCCACGGCTACGGGGTCGAGGATGTCGGTCATGCGCGTTCTCCTGCGGGGGACGGCGGTGTGGCGGCCGCGGTCGTCGGGTCGTCGGCGGCGGGCGCGGGGCGGCCGGGGTCGTCGGAGCCGGGCGTGGCGGGGCCGGGCGCGGCCAGCAGCCGGGCCACCGCCCGGGCCACGCCGTCGTCCTCCAGCAGGGCCGCGGTGGTGGTCTCGAAGCCCAGTTCCTCGCGGGCGTGCGGGGCGCCGGGGCTGGAGCCGGCCGAGGTCAGCGCGGTGGCGGTGGCCCAGCCCGGTTCGGGGCTCAGGTCCCGGGCCGCCGTCAGGTAGCGGACGTAGGACCGGAAGAGGTCGAGCAGGTCCTCGCTCTCCTCCTCGTCCAGCCCGAGCCGTTCGAAGGCCTCGCCGGCCGCGGCCTCGTAGACCGCCGTGATGCCCGCCGCGGCGGCGGCGAAGTCGGCGCCGGCGGCCGCGTGGGCGGCCTCGGCCCGGGCCCGGTGCTCGGCGCGCTCGGCCGTGGAGAGGATCGTCATGGTGTCGAGCGTCTTCAGGAAGTCGCGCAGCACGCTGCCGTCGTCGACCGGTTCCGGGTCGAACAGCAGCACCCGGGGGCGGAAGCCCTGCTGTTCGGCGAGGCGGTCGGCCAGCTCGCCGGCGAAGACCCCGCCGACGCAGTAGCCGAGCACCGCCTCGACCGGTCCGTCGGTGGCCGGCGGCCGCTGCCACGCCCGCAGGTAGTCCTCGGCGCGGGCGGTGGCGCCGGGGCCGGTCTCCGGCTGGACGGCGTGCCACAGGGACAGGCCGGCCAGGGCCGGGTGGGCGGCCAGCTGGTCGAAGGAGGCCTCCGGGCGCCCGGTGGCGTCGTAGTCGACCGCGAGGACGGTCCGGCCGCCCTCGCCCCCGCCGATCCGGCGCCAGGCGGGCGCGGTGGTCCGAGCCGTCCCGGCGGTGTCAGCCGACCCGGCCGACCCGGCCGTCCCGGCGGTCCCGGCGGGCGGGGCAGGAGCGAGCTGCGCGGTCACGACCGTACCTCCAGGGCCCTCAGCAGTTCGGCCTCCTCCGCCGCCGTCAGCCCGGCCTTGCGGTCCCGGTCGAGCCCGAGGCGGAGTTCGTCGGCGAGCACGTCGCGCAGGGTCTCCTCGGCGGGCCTGGGGCGCAGGCCGGCGGCGAGCGCCTTGCTGTTGTCGTGGGCGCAGAACCCGGCGTCCTCGTCGGGCATCCAGAGCGGCATCGACCTGGGGCCGCGCCAGTACTCGACCTTCTCCGCCTCCAGGACGGGCAGCGGGACGGGAACCAGCTCGGTGTCCGGTGCACCGACGGCGGCCACCGTCCGGTCGAAGAACGCGCCGAGCCGGTGGGCGGTGCCGACGCCGTTGAAGACGCCGCCCAGGCGCTGCTCGCCGGCGTCGACGATCCAGGCCGCCAGGTCGCGGACGTCCAGCCACTGGGTGGTCTGGTCGGCGGCGTCGGGTACGGCCACCCGTCCGCCGCGGGAGATCCGCGCGGGCCAGTAGCCGAAGCGGTCGGAGACGTCCCCGGGGCCGACGATCAGCCCGGAGCGGACGATGAACGCCCGCTCGCCCATCCGTTCCAGGACGGCCTGCTCGCTGGCGGCCTTGATCGCCCCGTACAGGTACGGGTGCTGGATGCGCTCCTCCGGCGGGGCCTCCTCGGCGATCGGCTCGTGCAGCCGGGCCCTCTCGTCCTGACCGGCGGTCACCGCGTCGGCGTAGACGTTGATCGAGGAGACGAAGGTCCAGTGGCCGGCGTCGGCGCCGACCGCCCGCAGGGCGTCCAGCACCCAGCGGTGCGACATGGTCGCCACGTCCACCACCGCGTCGAACCGCTCGCCGGCCAGTGCCCGGACGCCGTCCGGCTCCTCGCGGTCGACCTTCACCAGGCGTGCCCCGTCGGGTACCCGGCCGGAGGTGCCGCGCGCGGCGCAGACCACCTCGTGGCCGCGGCGCAGCGCCTCGGCGGCGACGGCGTGGGACAGGAAGACCGTCCCGCCCAGGACCAGGAGCCTCATGCCGTCATCCCCGTGATCGGGCAGACGCCGGCCGGGGCTCCGAAGGCGCCCTCGGCGGCCTCTGCGCCCTCGGCGGCCTGGGCGGCCTGGGCGGCGGCCTCGGCGGCGGCGACGGCCACGGCGGCCGCCTCCGGTACGGCGGTGCGGGGCAGGCGGCGGCGGTAGCGGATCGGCAGCGAGGCCAGGCCGCGGCTCACCGAGTTGTCGTACACCCAGTCCAGTTCCTCGGCCGGTACGGCGAGTTCGATGCCCTCCAGGCGGCGCAGCAGGGTCGGGAAGACCAGGTGCCCCTCCAGCCGGGAGAGCGGTGCGCCGGGGCAGAAGTGCGGGCCGTGGCCGAAGGTGAGGTGGCGGTTGTTCTTGCGGGTGATGTCCAGCCGGTCCGGGTCCTCGAAGACCTTCGGGTCGCGGTTGGCGGCGGCGATCAGCAGGTGGACGAAGGCCTCCTTGCCGATCTCCACGCCGCCGATCTCCATGTCCTGGGCGGCGACCCGGAGCGTGCCGCGGTAGCTGGGCGCCTCGTAGCGCAGGAACTCCTCCACCGCGGAGACGACCAACTCGGGGTGCTCGCGCAGCAGTTCCAGCTGGTCCGGGTGGGTGAGCAGGGCCGACAGGCCGTTGCCGATCAGGTTGGTGGTGGTCCGCTGGCCGGCGATGATGACCAGCGACATCGTCGAGGCGATCTCGTCGGTGGTGAACACGTCCTCGTCGGCCGCGCGCAGCAGCTGGCTGACCAGGTCCTCGCCGAGGTCGGCGCGGCGGGACTCCAGCAGGTCCAGGAGGTACTGCTCGTACCTGGCGCTGACGTCCTTGAGCCGGCGGTTCTCCTCCTCGGTGTGGTACGGGGCCCCGCCGAGGATCGGCGCCCAGCTGTAGAGCATCGCCCGGTCCTCCAGCGGTACGCGGAGGTACTCGAAGATGACCATCACCGGGAGCACCCGGGCGAACTCCATCAGGTCGACCTCGCCCGACTCCGGGAAGGCGTCGATCAGGTCGTCCGCGATCTCCTGGATGCGCGGGCGCAGGGTCTCCATCCGGCGCGGCACGAAGGACTTGCTGACCAGCTTGCGCAGCCGGGAGTGGTCCGGGGCGTCCGCGATCAGCAGGTTCCTGGACTGCACCGGGCTGGCGTCGAGCAGCTGGTCGCGGAACCACTTGGGGGCGTTGTCGAGCGACTTCGAGATGCGGTTGTCGCCGAAGGCCTTCAGCGCCAGGTCGTAGTCGGCGACGATGTACGCCTCGGCGCCCGGAGGGTGGTTGATGCCGCGGACGGGGCACTGCTCGCGCAGCTGGGCGTAGGCGGCGTTGCGGTCGGCCAGCGGGTCGGTGAAGAACTCCGGGGGGAGGATCTCGGACGGCCCGCCGGCTACGGTCGCGCCGTCCTGGTCGAGGGCCTGGTCGATGGTGTCAGTCATGGTCCGACTCCTGCGTGTCGATGGGGCGGTGGGGAGGCCTCAGGAGGTGATCTCGTCGAGGGGGCGCAGCGTGCGGACCCCGCGGGTGAGGGTGGGCAGCGTGCCCAGCGCGGCGGTGGCGGCCACCGCGACGAAGACCCAGAACGAGCCCCCGGCGTCGAAGATGGTGCCGACGGCCAGGACGCCGATCGGCGAGGCGACCATCGAGGTGAAGACGATCGCCCCGAGCACGCGGCCCTGGATGTCGTCGGGCACCATCTTGGCCGCGTAGGTGAGGAACAGGGCGCTGATGATCGGGCCCCGGACGAAGACGCACGCGACGATCACGCCGAGCGGGACGACGCCGGGCACCACGGCCAGCAGCATCGCGGCGATCGGGCCGATCCCGTACCCGACGATGAAGACCAGCGGCGGCGGCGTGCGCTTGATGACCCCTCCGGCCACCAGCGAGCCCAGCAGGCCGCCGGCGCCGGCCAGGGCGAGCGTGATGCCGGTGAACCCGTCGGAGGCGCCGCGCTCCTTGGCCGTGGCGATCACCGCCAGGAAGATCCCGGTGGTGTTGAACGCCATGTTGGACAGCGTGATGCTGATCATCAGCGGCCGCAGCACCGGGTGGCGGAACAGGAACCGGAAGCCCTCCATCGTGCCGCGGCCGGCCGTGCTGGTGGCGGGCTTCGCCGCGGCGGGCACCTTGACCAGCATCAGCAGCAGGTTGGACACCAGGAAGGCCACCGCCGCGCCCGCGAAGGGCAACGCCCGGGCCACGCCGAACAGCCAACCGCCCACCGGGGGGCCCGCGGTGATCGCGCCGAACCAGCGGATCTGGTTCTGCGCGGTCGCCTCGGTCAGCTGGGAGGGGCGGACCAGTTGCTTGATCAGCGCCATCTGGGTCGGCATCGAGATGCCGAAGCAGGCGGCGGAGACCAGGGCCACGGCGAAGGTGACGGCGATCGGGACGGAGCCCACCGCGATCATCCAGCAGAACGCTCCGAGCAGGACGGCCCGGACGGTGTTGCACAGCACCAGCAGCCGGCGCCGGTCGATGCGGTCCGCCAGCGTGCCGCCGACGATCGACAGCAGGCCGGTGGCCAGCAGTTGGGCCGAGCCGACCGCCCCGGCGTAGGCCGCCGAGCCGGTGGTGGCCAGGATCAGCAGCGGGTAGGCGATGTCCGCGGCCTGTTCGGCGACCGCCGCCAGGGTCTCGCTCACCCAGAAGGCCTGCCAGCCGCGGTTGCGCAGCAGCGACCCGCGGTGCGCCTCCGGGTCGGCGCCCACCGCCTCCGGGTCGGCGGCCGCCGCCTCCGGGGCGGGAGCGGCGGCCTCGAGCGGCTCCGCGCCCTGGGGCTGCTCCGCGACCCGGACCGGCCCGGTGGCCGGCGGCGCGTCATCGATCGCCATGGTGTTCCTCCTCCGTCGGCGACGGCTCGACCGCCGCGGCTGCCTGCACGAGCGCCTCGGACAGCTGCCCGGCGAGTCGGCCGACCAGCGGCGGCCGCAGCATCGACCAGTGGTCACCGGCGACCGCCCGCACCCGGACGCCCGCGGTGTACATGGCGCGGATCCGGCGTTCCAGCCGCTCCGCCCCGGCCCGGTCGGTGTCGACCTTGAACACCAGGACGGGGCAGGCCGCCGGCCGCGGCCGGTAGCGGGACAGCAGCCGGAACTTGTCCAGCAGCAGCCGGCGCAGCGCCGGGTTGCGCCGGACGGCCCGGCCGGAGGCGCCGAGGCCCAGGAAGGCCCCGCCGACCAGCCGGGCGTGGCCCAGCAGGAAGTCGGGCGTCGCCCCGAAGGCCTGGCCCGGCCGGCCCGGCAGGTAGGAGTCCAGGCAGACCAGCAGGTCCACGGCGGCCCCGCGGGCCCGCAGCCGGGTCGACATCTCGTGCGCCACGACCGAGCCGAAGGACCAGCCGCCCAGGGTGTACGGGCCCTCGGGCTGTACCGCGAGCAGTGCCTGGACGTGGTGGGCGGCGATCTCCTCGATCGTCCCCCGGCCGCTCTCGCCGTCCATCGGCTCCAGCACCACGACCGGCCGGTCGGTCTCCAGCGCCTGCGCCAACTCCTGGTAGCTCCAGGCGGATCCGGCCGCGTCCGCGACCAGTACGACGGGCCGGCCGGTGCCCTCGCGCAGGGTGACGGCGCCGACCAGCGGGGCCGGTCCGGTCAGTGCCCGCTGCTCCTCGGCGAGCGCGAGCAGCCGGCCGAAGGTCGCCTCCCGCATGAACTCCGCGGCCGGGACGGACACCCCGGCCTGCTCGCGCAGCCGGCTGAGCAGCGACAGCACGGTCAGCGACTCGCCGCCCAGGGCGAAGAAGCCGTCCTCGTCGCGTACCGACGCCACGCCGAGGGTGCGGCACCAGAGCCGTTCCAGCAGTGGACGCAGGGCGTCCGGGTCGTCCGGCTCGGGGGCTCCGGCCGGCTCCGCGGCCGGTTCCGGCTCCAGCTCGGGGTCCTCCTCGGCGAACGGGTAGCCCGGCAGCGAGACCGGCGCGGGGCGGCGGCCGTCGGCCGACACGGGCGGTTCGAGGACGTCGAGGCCGCGCTCCCAGAGCACGCCGAGCGCCCGCAGCAGCCCGAGTTCGCCGTCCTCGGCCCGCCCGAGCACCGGGACGGCCGCCCGGGTGCCGTCCCAGTCGGGGCTCCAGCGCAGGGCGCCGAGCATGGTGGCGCCGGGGCCGAGTTCGAGGAAGGTGTCGCAGTCGGAGTCGAGCAGGGTCGCCATGCCGGCGTCCAGCAGGACGGGCCGGCGCACCTGGAGGGCCCAGTACTCGGGGGTGGTCACGGCCGCCGGGTCGGCGAAGCCGCCGGAGACGTTGGAGACCAGCCGTACGCCGGGCAGTTCGGCCGGGATGCCGGCCACCAGCTCGGTCAGCCGGTCGGCGACGGGCATCAGGATGTCGCAGTGGGCGGCCCGGTCGACGTTGAGCACCCGCAGGTCCAGCCCGTGCAGGGCGTCCCCGTCGAGCAGGCGCGTCATCTCGGCGGCGGGCCCGGACAGCACCACCCCGCCGCGGGCCACCATGGACACGGCGATCCGCCCGTCCAGCGGGACCCGCTCGGCCACCTCCTCCAGGGAGGCGTTGACCGCGAGCATGCGGCCCGGCTCGGTGGCGCGCAGCGCGACGGCCCGCTCGTGCACCAGCCGCAGCGCGTCCTCCGGCGCCCAGACGCCGGCCACGGCGGCGGCCGCGTACTCGCCGGCGCTGTTGCCGAACATGGCCGCGGGCTTGACGCCCCATTCCTTGAGCTGGTGGCCCAGCGCGTAGCCGAGCGTGAACAGCCCGACCTGGTGGTGGACGAACTCGTCGAACCATGCGGCCGGCGCGTCCTCGCCGGCCACCAGCGGCGCGAGGTCGAGGCCGAGTCCGGCGGCCGCGGCGCGCAGCTCGTCGAAGGCCCGGGCGAAGTCCGGGAGCAGCCGGTAGGCCGCGGTCCCGGCGGCGTGCCGCAGCACCCCGTGGCCGGGGAAGAGGAAGGCGACCTTGCCGAGGCCGTCGCCGCGCACCGGCTCGGCGGCGGTGAGCAGTGCCTGGGCGGCTGCGGCGCGGTCCGCGACCGCGACGCTCTGCCGCAGCGGGTGGACCCGCCGGTCGGCGAGCGTCCGGGCGACGGCCGGCAGCTCCAGTTCCTCGTCGGCCTCCAGCCGCTCCGCCAGGCGGGTGCGCATCCGGCGCAGCGCCTCGGGCGTGGTGGCGGACAGCGTGAGCACCCGCGGCCCGTGGTCGGCGGCGGCCCGCTCGTGCTGCCGCGGCGCGGCCTCCAGCACGACGTGCGCGTTGGTGCCGCCCACGCCGAAGGCGCTGACGCCGGCCGTGCGCCGCTCCGGCTCCCACCGCTGGGTCCGGGTGCTGACCTGGAACGGGGAGGAGTCCAGGTCGAGCAGCGGGTTGGCGGTGCGGAAGTTCAGGGTCGGGACGAGCTCGCCGTGTTCCAGCATCAGGACGGTCTTGATGAAGCCGGCCACGCCGGCCGCGACGCTGGTGTGCCCGATGTTGCTCTTGACCGAGCCGAGCCAGCAGGTCGGTTCCCCGGCGGGCAGTCGGAACGCCTCGGTGAGCGCGGCCACCTCGACCGGGTCGCCCAGCCTGGTCGCCGTGCCGTGGCACTCGACGTAGCCGATCCGGTCGGCGTCCACCCCGGCCACCCGGTGGGCGTGGCGGATCACCTCGGCCTGGCCGGGGATCGAGGGGGCGGTGAAGCCGAGCTTCTCGGCGCCGTCGTTGTTGATCGCCGAGCCCCGGACGACGGCCGCGATCCGGTCGCCGTCGCGCAGGGCGTCCGCCAGGCGCTTGAGCACCACCACGCCGACGCCCTCGCTGGGGACGGTCCCGCCGGCCTCGGCGTCGAAGGGGCGGCAGTGGCCGTCGGGCGAGAGCACCCCGCCGGGCTCGTGCAGGAAGCCCCACTCGCCCTTCGGCGAGACGGCGACGCCGCCGGCCAGGGCCGCGTCGCACTCGCCGCCGAGGAGGCTCTGCACGGCCATGTGGATGGCGGTCAGCGAGGTGGAGCAGGCCGTCTGGACGGTGACGGCCGGGCCGCGCAGGCCCAGCTTGTACGCGACCCGGGTGGCGACGAAGTCCTTCTCCAGGCTGATCACCCGGGCCAGCGGGCTCAGGTCGTCGTCGGGCTGGGCGGTGCGGTCGGAGCCGGCGTAGACGCCGATCCGGCCGGGGAAGCGGGTCGGGTCCATCCCGGCGTCGTCGACGGCGGTCGCGGCGCACTCCAGGAAGACCCGCTGCTGCGGGTCGATGACGGCGGCCTCGGCCCGGGGGTAGCGGAAGTAGCGCCAGTCGAAGTTCCGGGAGCCCGCCAGGACGCCCTTGGACCCGACGAACTCGGGCCGGCGGACGTACTCCGGGTCCGCCCCGGCCGCGAGCAGCTCGTCCACGTCGAAGTGGGTGATCCCCTCGACCCCGGCGCGCAGGTTGGCCCAGAACTCCCGGACGTTCGACGCGCCGGGGTACCGGCACGCCATTCCGATCACGGCGACGGCTCGGTCGGCTACCACGCGCGCCACCTCCTCTCGACGGTCCGGCCGGTCACTTCTTCGCCGCCTCGGCGGCGAGTCCGTGCACTCCGGTCGGGGTGGGGTTGAGCAGGAACTCGCGGAGCTTGAGCGTGACCCCGAGCTCCTCCTTGATCAGGCGGATCAGCTGGACGGCAGCCAGCGAGGTGCCGCCGATCCGGAAGAAGTCGGTGTCGGCCTCGACGGCGGGGACCTCCCGGTTCCGGTTGCCGGCCCGCTCGATCGCCCGGGCGAACAGGGCTGCGACGCGCTCCGTCGGGTCGGCGCCGGTGGAGTCCGCTCCGGCGGCCGGCTGCGGTCGGCCGGTCCGGGCCGGGGTGGCGGCCGCGATGATGGCCTTGCGGTCCACCTTGCCGTTCGCGGTGACCGGCATCCGGTCCAGCAGCGCCCACAGCACCGGGACCATGTAGCCGGGCAGCCGCCCGACGAGCAGTTCGCGCAGTTCGGCGGCGCCGACGGCGCTGCCCGGGGCGGGGACGACGGCGGCGACGATCCGCTTGCCGGCGCTGTCGTCGTCGGTCACGACCACGACGGCGTCCTGGACGTCCGGATGGGTGGCCAGCACGTCGCTGATCGCGCTGAGTTCGATCCGGTACCCGCGGATCTTGACCTGGTGGTCGGCGCGGCCGAGGAAGGAGATCCGGCCGCGGGTGTCGAGCCGTACGACGTCGCCGGTGCGGTAGAGCCGCTCGCCGACCTCGGTGGAGAAGTGGCCGAAGCGGCGGGCGGTCTCCGCCTCGTTGTGGACGTAGCCGTCGGCCAGTCCGTCGCCTGCGGCGTAGAGCTCGCCGACCGCACCCGGGGGCACGCGTCGGCCGCGCTCGTCGAGGATGTACACCCGGGTGCCGGGGATCGGGCGGCCGATCGGCAGCGGGCCGTCGACGTCCTCGGGGCGGCGCACCGTGTGGGTGGTGGTGAAGGTGGTGTTCTCGGTCGGTCCGTAGCCGTTGGTGATCACCAGGCCGGGGTGGCGGGCCAGCATCCGGGCCGCGTGGTCGTGCGGCACCACGTCGCCGCCGGTGAGCAGTTGGCGCAGCCCGCCGAGGCCGTCCGGCGCGAACTCGGCGACCAGGCGGAAGAGTCCGGCGGTCAGCCAGGCGACGGTGACCTCGCGCTCGACCAGGAAGGCGCCGAGTTCGGAGGGCGAGGGCAGCCCGGCCGGGTGGATCTCCAGGGTCGCGCCGGTCAGCAGGGCGCCCCACAGCTCGAGGGTGGAGGCGTCGAAGGCCAGCGGCGACAGCCGCAGCATCCGCTCGCCCGGGCCGAGGCGGACGTAGTCGACGTCCAGGACGAGCCGCAGCACCCCGCGGTGGGGGACGCTGACGCCCTTGGGCTCACCGGTGGAGCCGGAGGTGAAGGCGATGTAGGCGCGGCGCTCGGGGTCCGCGGCCGGGTGTACGGCGTCCGACCCGGCGTCCGACCCGGCGTCCGACCCGGCGTCCGGCCCGGCGTCCGGTCCGGCGTCCGGTCCGGCCTCGAGCGGCCAGGACGGCTCCCAGGCCTCGACGACCGGGATCCCGGCGAGGGCCTCGTGCTCGCGGGCCCGGGCCGGTACCAGCGCGGCGGCCGGGGCGGCCTTGGCGGTGATCTGCCGGGTGTGCGCGGCCGGCAGGTCGAGGTCCACGCCGACGTAGGCGGCACCGGCCGAGACCGCGCCGAGTACGGCGACCGCCTCGGCGACGGAGCGTTCCAGGCCGACCAGGACGGTGTCGCCCGGGACGACGCCGGCCTCGCGCAGCAGCCGGGCCTGCTCGGCGACGGCCGCGGCGAGCTGGGTGTAGGTCAGCTCGGTGTCGCCCTCGCGGACGGCGACCGCGTCGGGGTGGCGCCGCACGGCGGTGCGGAACGCCTCGTCCAGGGAGGTGGCGGGGACTTCCTGCCCGGTCGGGTTGAGCCGGTCGAGCAGCGCACGGCGCTCGGGCGCCAGGCAGCGCACCTCCTCCAGGGCGGCCTCGGTGACGGCCAGTTCGGCGACGGCGGTGCGGAAGTCGGCGACGAAGGCCTCGGCCTCGGCGCGGTGCCACACGGCGGTGGCGTACTCGACGTGGCCGGCGAACGACGGGTCGGCGTGGCCCACCAGCAGGGTGAGGTCGAACTGGGAGCCGCCGCCGTGGCCCTCCTCCACCCGTACGGTCAGGGCGTCGGTGCTCAGCCGCTCCGGTACCAGCTGGTCGTGCATGCCGAAGCAGGCCTGGACCAGCGGGTGGCAGCCGAGGGTGCGCTCGGTGCCGAGGTGGGCGACCAGCTCGTCGAAGGGCAGCTGGCCGGCGTCCATGCCGAGGGCCACCGAGTGGTGGACGGCGCGCAGGTAGTCGGCGGTGTCCGCGTCGTCGTCGACGTCGATCCGCACCGGTACCAGGTTGCCGGCCACGCCGACCAGCCGGGCGAGCTCGCTGGTCTCGCGGCCGAGCAGCGGGACGCCGACGAGCAGGCGGCGGGTGCCGGTCCAGCGGCTGAGCGTCAGGCCGAACGCGCCCAGCAGGAAGGCGAACGGGGTCACCCCCAGCTGCCGGGCCCGCCCGGTCACGGCGGCGGTCAGTTCGGCGCCGAGGTCCAGCGGCAGCCGTTCGCCGGCCGCGTCCTGGACGGCCGGGCGCTGCCGGTCCGCGGGGAGCTCCAGCACGCTCGGCACGCCGGCCAGGTGTTCGGTCCAGAAGTTCGCCTGCCGCTCCCACTCGCCGGCGGAGCGCAGCTCCTCCTGGTGCCGGACGAGGGCGGCCGGCGGTACCGCCGGCTCGCGGTCGACCGCCGCACCGCCCTCCAACTCGCGGTAGTGGTCGAACAGTTCGCGCAGCAGCAGACCGACGGCGGTGCCGTCCAGCAGCATGTGGTGGGCGATCAGGGTGACGGCCCGGCCGCCGTCGGCGTTGCCGAAGAAGAGCAGGCGCAGCGCGGGGGCCGCGGCCAGGTCGAAGGGCTCGGCCCCGCGCTCGGCGGACACCCGCCGGACGTAGGCCTCGAACTCGGCCGCGGGGCCGTCGTGCTCGACGGTGGTCAGCTGCGGGGCGGCGTCGTCCAGGACGTGCCGGACGGCCTCGCCGTCGCGCTCCCGGAAGACGGTGCGCAGGCCCTCGTGGCGGCGGGCGGTGCGGTCGAAGGCCTCCTGGAGCAGCCCCTGGTCGAGCTTGCCCTGCTCGACGAAGCAGGTGAAGACCAGGTTGTACGGGGATCCGCCGGTGATGCTCTCGACCAGCCACATCCCGCGCTGGGTGTAGGACAGGGCGTCCGTCGCGCCGCCCCGGCCGTCCCCGCGCGCCGGGTCCGCCGGGGAGGCGGGCGCCGCGGACTCCGGCGCCTCGGCCAGGACGTCGGCCAGCGGTCGGCCGCCGAGCAGCTCCCGCATCGCCAGCCGCAGCCCCAGCTCCTCCTGAGCCGTCGCCGCGAGCCGCATCGCGCGCAGTGAGTCCCCGCCGAGCTCGACGAAGCTCAGCGTCCCGAAGTCCGCACCGGCCGGCTGGAGGCCGAGCACGGTGCACGCCATTTCATGAAGCGTCATCAGTTGCTCTCCAATGAGGAAGGTCGGACGCGGCTCGCGTACCGGTCGGGGGCGCGCCCGGCGGGTGCCCGCGCGGGGCGGGCCGTGGGGCCGCCGGGCGCGCCCCCCGATGTCAGCGGGAGGCGGCAGCGGCGCGGGCGGCGCCCAGCAGGCGGTCCCGGCTGCCGGCGGCGCCGGCGCCGGCCGGTGAGCCGGCGGTGGCCAGCAGCTCGGCGTGGCCGCGTACGGTGCCGGCGCGGAACAGGTCCATGGTCTTCAGGGCGCGGCCGGTGGCCTGGGTGAGGCGCTCGACGAGCATCACCAGCAGCAGCGAGTCGCCGCCGGCCTCGAAGAAGCTCACGTCCTCGCCCACGGAGTCGATCTTCAGGATCTCCAGCCAGAGCGACCGTACGAGTTCCAGCCGGGCGGCCGGGTCGTCCAGGTCCGGGGTGGGGTTCACGGCTACGGTCACGGGTTCCTCCGGTGAGTGGGCGATGACGGCGGCGTTGTGCCGCATGGCGTCGAGGAGTCGGCTGATGTCGGCGGCGTGGAACAGCGCCCGGGTGTAGTCCACGGACAGTTGCAGCCGCCGGCCCCGCGGGGTCTCGTCCACGCGGACGAACAGGGCGAGGTCGTACTTCATGGGGAGGCGGTCGAGCGGCTGGAGCCGGCCCACCGCCCCGTCGCCGAGGTCGAGGTCGCGCGGCGACTCGTTGAGGTTGACGAGCACCGGCGACAGCGGCGGCCAGATGACCGCCCGCTCGGGCTTGAGCTCGGCGGTCACGGCGTCCAGCGGGACGTCGGCGTCGACGAACGCCTCCAGTGCGCCGAGCCGGGCGCCGGCCAGCAGGTCGCCCCAGGTGGCGTCGTCCCCGTCGAGGGTGACCCGGAGCATGGTGGTGTTCATGAACATCCCGACGACGTCGGCGATCGCCGGGTCGTCCCGGCCGGGCCAGCCGAAGGCGATGACGAAGTCGCGCTGGGCACCGATCCGGGCCAGGGTGCCGGTGAGCAGGGCGACCCCGAGCACGAACGGGGTGCAGCCGGCCTCGGCGGCGGTGTCCAGCAGGGCGCCGGTCAGCTCCTCGTCGAGGTCGATCGCCAGGGTCCCGCCGTCGAGGTCGGGTTCGGCGTCGGCCGGGACGGGCCGGCGGAACGGGAAGTCGACCTCCAGCGGGGCACCGGCCAGGCGCTCGACCACGTCCGGCAGCCGCTCGGCCAGTTCCTCGGGTCCGGGCCCGAGGGTGACCTCGCCGGGGTGCGGCGGCAGCGGCAGGCCGGGGTCGACGCCCTCGGCGTCGGCGCGGTAGATCCGCTCGATCTCCCGCAGGATCAGCGAGTGGGACCACCCGTCGCAGACGATGTGGTGCACCGTCAGCACCAGCCGGACGTCCTCGGGGTCGACGACGATGAGCTCGGCCCGGACCGGGGCCTCGGACGACAGGTCGAACGGGGCGTAGCAGAGGACGTCGACGAGCTCGGGCAGCTCGGCCGCCGTCCAGCCCTCCCCGGCGGCGTCGATCACGCCGGCCCGGGCGGGCTCCAGGTCGGTGCGGAACTCGACCCGCTTGTGCTCCGGGTCGAGCCGGAAGCGGGAGCGCAGCGCCGGGTGCCGGTCCAGGACCTGCTGGACGGCCCGGGCGAGGCGCCCGACGTCGACGGGGCCGGTGAAGCGGACGACGGTCGGGATCAGGGTGGTGCGGCGCAGCTGCTCCACCCGGTCCAGCACCCACAGGCCCTTCTGCGCCGGGTTGGCCGGGTACCAGCGGTCGTCCGCGGTCTCGGTCGTGCTCATCGCGGGCTCACTTCCGCCGCTGGGCCGTGATCGGCACGTACTTGTAACCGGAGGCGAAGTTGGACACGAGCCGCTCGGGCGTCCCGGCCAGCCGGAAGTCCCGGTAGCCGGCCAGCAGTTCCTCGAAGAGGATCGAGACGGTGACCCGGGCGACGCTGTGGCCGACGCAGTAGTGCGGGCCGATGCCGAAGGCCAGGTGCTTGTTCGGCTTGCGGCGGATGTCGAAGGTGTGCGGGTCGGCGAACACCTCCTCGTCGCGGTTGGCGGCGCCGAGCCAGACCACCACGGCCTCGCCCGCCTTGATCTCGGTGTCCCGTACGACGGTGTCGCGGGTCGCGTAGCGCAGCACGTGGTTGACGGGCGACGCCCAGCGCAGCGCCTCCTCGTAGGCGGTGGCGTGGACCTCCGGGTGGTCCGCCCAGTCGGCGAGCACGTCGCTCTCGGCGAATTCGGCCATCACGAAGGTCGGCGCGTGCGGGGTGGTGACGTTGGCGCCGAGCAGCAGGCTGTAGCAGTTGGAGACGACCTCGGCCGCCGACATCTGCCGGCCCTCGAAGGTGGTGGAGATCAGGGTGCTCAGCAGGTCGTCGCCGAGGTGCTCGCGACGGTGCCGGGTGAGGTCCTGGAAGTAGCCGAAGAGCTCGCGGTGCGCCTCTGCCAGCGTCGCCTCCTTGCCGTCCGGCCCCTGGAAGTCGGGGTCGTCGGCGGCGATGCAGATGGTGGTGAGGCGGGTGAGCCACGGCCAGTCCTGCTCCGGCAGGTCCATCATGGTGCCGGTCACCGACATCGGCAGTCCGAGCATGGCCGCGCCGAAGTCGAAGACGCCGCCGTCGCCGAGCGGTCGGAGCAGCTCGCGCACGATCGGGGTGATCATGCTGCGCTGCCTGCCGACGGCCTTGCTGGCGAGGGCCTTCTTCAGACGCGCCTGGCGCGGGGTGTGCCGGGGCGGGTCGGTGACGGCGAGCTGCTGCCCGCCGGCCGGGTCGTCCGTGCCGAGGATGTCCAGCAGGGTGCCCCGCTCGGAGGTGAAGGTGGCGGCATCCCGCAGGACCAGGTCGGAGTCGGCGTACTTGACCACCGACCAGAAGCCTCGCTCCGCGTCGACCTGGTGCCATCCGAGCGTCTTCTCGGCGCGCATGCGCTGCCAGATCCGCCAGGCGTCCCCGTCGCTGTAGAGCCTCGGGTCGACCAGGTCCGCTGCCGCGCCGCCGGTGACCGGGCACCGGGATACGGGCGCATCGTGGGTAATGATGGCCGGATTCCTTTCCGGGAGATCAAATATGAACTCATGTCCATCTCGCGGCTCGAAGTCAAACATGGACTCAAGTCCATGTCAATGGAATGCTGGGCGGACCGCAGGCGGCCCCGGCCCGCACCGCCGTACTGTCTGACGTGCTGTCAGCCCTGTTGCGAGGAAAGAGCGGTCGTGTACCGTCGGGCTCCCCACCCCCCTGCCACCGCGTCGGCCCACACGCCCGGCGCGGTCCCGCCATGACCGAAAGAGGAGCCGGATCATGCACTACCGCACGCTGGGCGGCAGCGGCATCGAGGTCAGCGCGTACTGCCTCGGCACGATGAACTTCGGGTTCGTCGGCAACCCCGACCACCAGGACTGCGCCCGGATCGTCCACACCGCACTGGACCACGGGATCAACTTCGTCGACACCGCGGACATGTACTCGGCCGGCGAGTCCGAGACCATCGTCGGCGAGGCCCTGCACGGCCGGCGCGACGAGGTCGTGCTGGCCACCAAGTTCCACTTCCAGATGGGCGAGGGCCGGGGCCGCAGCGGCAACTCGCGCCGCTGGATCGTGCAGGCCGTCGAGGAGAGCCTGCGGCGGCTGCGGACCGACTGGATCGACCTCTACCAGGTCCACCGCCCGGACCCGTCGACCGACCTGGAGGAGACCCTCGCCGCCCTGAGCGACCTGGTCCGGGCCGGGAAGATCCGCGCCTACGGCCTGTCCACCTACCCGGCCGAGGACCTCGTGGAGGCGCACCACATCGCCGAGCGCCGCGGCCTGCTGCGCCCGCGCACCGAACAGCCGCCGTACTCGCTGCTGGCCCGCGGGGCCGAAGCGGCCGTGCTGCCGACCTGCCGGCGGCTCGGCATGGGCGTGCTGACCTGGAGTCCGCTCGCCTTCGGCTTCCTCTCCGGCAGCTACCGCCAGGGCCGTCCGGTGGACCTCACCCGGGGTCGCCCCGCCGTAGTCCCGAGCCGCTTCGATCCGGACCTGCCCGGCAACGTCCGGAAGCTGGAGGCCGTCGAGCGGTTCACCGAGCTCGCGGTCGAACTGGGCTGCACCCTGCCCGAGCTGAGCACCGCCTTCGTGACGGCGCACCCCGGCGTGACCTCCGCGATCATCGGCCCGCGCACGCTGGAGCAGTTGGAGGCGACGCTCAAGGGCGCCTCGCTGCTGCTCGACGACGCGGCCATGGACCGGATCGACGAGATCGTTCCGCCGGGCGTCAACCTGTACGACCCGAACGCGTCCTGGCCGCCGCCGGCCATCGCCGACCCCGCGCTGCGCCGCCGCCCGCTGGCCTCGCGCAGCGCCGCACCGTCCGCCGTCGCGACCCATTGACATGGACTTGAGTCCATGTTTGTCTGATGGAGAACTAATGGACTCAAGTTCAAGTTCTATGAGCTGTCAGCTGGAGGCTGCCATGTCCCAACCCCACCAGCCGCAGGAGCGACCCGAGGCCTCGCGCGGCGAACTGGCGCGACTGGAGAGCTACGAGCACAGGACGGTTCCGGCCGGCGCGCCCTCCGGCGGGCACGCGCCCGACGGACTCGGCGGCAGTGGCGACGCCCCGTACCTGCGCGGGCTCTGACCGACACCCTTCACGAGGAGAACAGCACGTGGCCTATGTGATCGCGCAGCCCTGCGTGGACGTCAAGGACAAGGCGTGCATCGAGGAATGCCCCGTCGACTGCATCTACGAGGGCGCCCGCTCGATGTACATCCACCCCGACGAGTGCGTGGACTGCGGAGCATGCGAGCCGGTCTGCCCGGTCGAGGCGATCTTCTACGACGACGACCTGCCCGACGAGTGGGAGGACTACCGGAAGTCGAACACCGGCTTCTTCGACGAACTCGGCTCGCCCGGCGGGTCGGCCAAACTCGGCGCCCTGGAGCACGACCACGCCTTCATCGGCGGGCTGCCGCCGCAGAACCAGGCCCACTGACCGAGCGACGGCCCGGAGCGGAGACGGACCATGGATGCGCACAGCGACGTGCCACCCCCCGCCGCGACGCGACGAGACCGCAACCGGCAGCGGGTCAAGGAGCGGGTGTACGCCTCGGCGATGACCCTGATCAGCCAGAAGGGCTACGCGGGCGCCTCGGTGGAGGAGATCGCGGAGCACGCCGACGTGGCGCGCGGCACCTTCTTCAACCACTTCCCGCGCAAGGAGGCCCTGATCAGCGCCTGGGCCGAGGCGCGACGGGAGCGGCTGATGGAACGGCTCGAACAGGCCGGAGCGGAGCAGCGGCCGGACGGCGGCGGGCCGCCGGACCGTCCCCGCCCGGCCGAGGGCCTGCGGCAGTGCCTGACCGTCCTGGGCGCCCTCAACGAGGAGGAGCCCGAACTCAGCCGGGCGATGCTCACGGCCTGGGTGCGCTCCGGACGGCCGCTGGAGGAGGAGCCCTACCTGGGGGCGGTCCTCGCCCGGCTGGTCGAGAGCGGACGCGCCCGGGGGGAGATCGTCACCGGGCTCAGCTCGGAGCAGGTCGGCGAGGCACTGCGCGACCTCTACCTGGGCGCGCTCTACCGGTGGACCCGGCGGGCGACCCGGGGGGAGGACCCGGGCCGGCTCACCGGCGAGCTGGCCGCGGTGCTGGAGCTGGTCCTGCACGGGCTGGCCGCCCGGGAGCCGTTCCACGACGAGGAGCGGTGCCCGGACCGATCCGACCGCCCGGAGCCGCAGCACCGCCCGGACCGACCCGACCCGCAGCACCGACCCGACCGCCCGGACTGACCGGACCGAGCGGACCGCCCGGACCGCCCGGACCGCCCGCAGCGGACGCCCGCCTGCGGCAGCCCACCCCGGAGGCCGCCCGGGACGACGGAACACCGTCGTCCCGGGCGGCCTTTCCGGCGTTCCGGCACCCTTCGCAACCGTTCGGGCAAGCGGCCCGATCACCCCGACAAGGGATCAAAATCCCGCTGATCGGGGCACTTTGACCGCAGCCTCGCCCCGTCGGTGATTGGACTCCAAGTCCATCGACGGAACCCTAGGAACAAACTTGTGTCCCGGTGTAAGTTTGAATCCCGCTAGCCCCAAGATCCGCGCACCGTCACGCACGCCACAGGTCTCCGCCTACCGAGATTGGGCCATCCATGGAGCAAGCACACCGGAACCCCCGCCCCGAGGTCGCCGTCGTCGGCATGGGCTGCCGGTTTCCAGGCGCCGAGGGGCCGGGACGGTTCTGGGAGAACCTGATGGCCCACCGGGACTCGGTCACCGCGGTGCCCGCGGAGCGGTTCGACATCGCGGCCGACTACGACCCCACCCCCGGCGTCCCCGGCCGGACGGCCTCCCGGCACGGCGGCTTCGTGGCGGACCCGTTCTCCTTCGACTACGGGTTCTTCGGCATCTCCCCCGCCGAGGCCCGGGCCATCGACCCCCAGCAGCGCCTGCTGCTGCACGCCACCTGGGAGGCCTTCGAGGACGCCGGCATCCGCCCGTCCACCCTGGCCGGCACCCACGCCGGGGTGTTCATCGGCCAGGCGACCGCCGAGTACTCCGAAGCCACCCGCTCCGAGGCCGGCCCGAACGTCCGCGACGTGGCCGGCAGCCGACTGCGCGCCGTCACCGCCGGGCGGCTCTCCTTCGCCTTCGACCTCTTCGGCCCCAGCGTGGTGCTCGACACCGCCTGCTCCTCCTCCCTGGTCGCGGTGCACCAGGCCAGGCAGAGCCTGCTGGCCGGGGAGTGCGACCTCGCCCTCGCCGGCGGGGTCAACTTCGTCCTCTCCTCCCACGACGCCATCGCCTACTCCCAGGGCAGCATGCTCTCGCCCGGCGGCCGCTGCCGCTTCGGCGACGCCGGCGCCGACGGCTTCGTCCGCAGCGACGGCGTCGGCGTCATCGTGCTCAAGCGGCTCGCGGACGCCGAGCGCGACGGCGACCGCGTCCTGGCCACCCTGCTCGGCAGCGCGGTCACCAACGACGGCCGGGGCAGCGGGCTCCTGCTGCAACCCGCGATCAGCGGCCAGGTCGACATGCTGCGCACCGCCTGCCGCTCGGCGGGCATCGCCCCGCAGGACCTCGACTACGTGGAGGCCCACGGCACCGGCACCTCGGTCGGGGACGCGGTCGAGCTCCAGGCGCTCGCCGCCGCGACCGAGCGCCCGCGGCGGCGGCCGCTGCTGACCGGCTCGGTGAAGACCAACATCGGCCACGCCGAGTCCGCGGCCGGCATAGCCGGGCTGATCAAGGCCGTCCTGATCGCCCGGCACGGCGTCATCCCGGCCTCCCTGCACTGCGCCGAACCGAACCCGGTGATCGAGCGCAACGACCTCGGGGTGGCCGTCGTCACCCGCAACACCCCGCTGCCCAGGACCGGCGACCGGGCGCTGCTCGGCGTCAGCTCCTTCGGCATCTCGGGCACCAACGCCCACGTCGTGGTCGGCGAGTACGTCCCGGACCCGGCCGGGCCCGCCGCGCCGGCCGCCGCGCCGCCCCACCGCGGCACCGCCGAACAGCTGCTGGTGCTCAGCGCCCGCTCGGCCCGCTCGTTGAACCATCTGGCCGAGGCCTACGCGAGCCACCTGACGGACGGCCCCGGCCGCGACGTCCCGCTGCCCGAGCTCTGCGCGGCCGCCGCGCTGCGCCGGGACGCCCACCCCTACCGGCTCTGGGTCCGCGGCGACAGCCACCGGGTGGTCGCCGAGCGGCTGCGGGCTCTGGCCGCGGGCGAGTCCGTCCCCGAGGGCGGCACCGCCGAGGCGGGCTTCGGCGGCCCCCGCCGGCTGGCCTTCGTCTTCCCCGGCCAGGGCGCCCAGTGGTCCGGGATGGGCCGCCGGCTGCTGGAGACCTCCCCGGCCTTCCGGGAGAAGCTGCTGGAGTGCGACGCCGCGATCGGCCTGGAGCTCGGCTGGTCGGTGGTCGACCTGCTCCGGCAGGCCGACGAGTTCCCCACCGACATGGACAAGGTCCAGCCCGCCCTGTGGGCCGTCGGTGTCGCCCTGGACGCGGCCCTGCGGGAGGCCGGCCTGACCCCGGACGTGTGCGTGGGCCACAGCATGGGCGAGGTCGCCGCGGCGCAGAGCGCCGGGGCGCTCGGCCTGAGCGACGCCGCCGCCGTCATCTGCCGCCGCAGTCGGCTGATGCGCCGGCTCGCCGGGCGCGGCGCCATGCTCGCGGTGGAGCTCTCCGCCGAGGGCGCCGGGGAACTCCTCGCCTCCGAGCCGGAGTTCGCCGCGGTGTGCGTCGCGGCGGAGAACTCCCCGTCGTCCACCGTGCTGGCCGGGCCGCCGAGCGCGCTGGCCGGGATCGCCCGGCACCTGGAGGGCGCCGGGGTGCTCTGCCGTCCGGTCAAGGTCGAGGTAGCCTCCCACTCGCCCGACATGGACCTGATCGGCGCCGAGCTGCTCGCCGCCCTGGACGGTCTGGCGCCGCGCCGGGCCCGGACCGCCCTGATGTCCAGCGTGACCGCCGCCCCCAGCGCCGGCGAGGAGCTCGGACCGCGCTACTGGCTGGACAACCTGCGCCGCCCGGTCCGCTTCGCCGAGGCCGTCCGGCGGCTGGCCGGGACCGACACCGTCTTCCTCGAGGTCAGCCCGCACCCGGTGCTGACGGCGGCGGTCGAGGAGACGGTCACCGCGGGCGGCGCCGAGGCCGCCGCCGTGCCCACCCTGCGCCGCGGCGGCGACGAGCCGGTGCTGCTGCTGGAGGCGGTGGGCCGGGCGTTCGCCCGGGGCGCCGCCGTCGACTGGTCGCGCTGGTACGGCTTCGAACCCCCGGCGGTGCCGCTGCCCACCTACTGCTGGGACGCCTCCCCGTTGCGCCGGGCCGCCGCGGCCGCGCCGCTGGTGCGCGAGTCCCGGCTGGACGCCTGGGGCCTGCCCGCCGCCGGCGCCGGGGTCGCGGTGAGCGGCGTCGAGCCGGTCTTCCCGTCCGTGTACCTGGAGGCCGCGTTCGCCGCCGCGCGCGAGGCCGCTCCCGGGCAGGACTTCGCCCTGACCGGGGTGCGGCTGGGCGACGCCGCCCTCACCCTCGCCGACGTCCCCGCCGCCACGCTGCGCGTCACGGTGGACGCGCCGGGCCCGGACGGCTCCCGGGACGTCCGGGTCGAGGCCCGCCGCAGCGCCGGCGCCGAGCCGGAGCCCTGCGCCCGCGGACGCCTGGAGCCCGCCTCCGCCCCGTTCGCGCCCGCCCGGCGCGAGCTGCTGGAGACCAGCCTGGCCCGGCACCGGGAGTACCTGTCCGCCGACGCCCTGTACGCGGAGGCCGCCCGGCGCGGGATCGAGGCCGGCTCGGGCGTACGGACGGTCGAGCACGCCTGGCGGCGCGGCGGCCGCGTCGTCGCCCGGGTGCGCCGCGGCGGCGCCTCGACGGCCGTCGGCTGGGAGGCGGGGCTGCTGGCGATGCCGGCCTGCTACCCGGCCGGCTCCGGCTACCTGCCGGTGCGCTTCGGCACCGTCCGGCGCCATGCCGAACTCACCGACGACTACTGGAGCCTGTGCCGCGTCACCCCGGTCGCGGGCGGCCGCCGGGCCCGGGGCGACGTCCTCCTGCTCGCCGCCGACGGGTCGGTGCTCGCCGAGTTCCTCGACATCGAGCTGATCGCCCCGGCCGGGCCGGGGGCGGGTGTCCGCGGTCGGCTGGCCGGGGCCCTCGCCCGGCGGTGCCCCGCCCTGCCGCCGGCCGCCCGGCCGCTCTCCCTCCTCCGGCCGCTCGCCGCGGCCCCGGTGCCGCTGCCGGGACCGGGGCCGCTGTCCGCGTCGGTGCCGGTGCCGGTGCCGACGGGCGCCGCCCCGGCCCCGGCGGCCGTGGGCGCCGAGCCCGCCCCGGCGGCCGCGCGCGCCGCGACGGACGCACTGCTGCAGCGCGTCTCCCGGCTGCTCGACCTGCCCGAGGCGGCGATCGACCGCCGCCGCTCGCTGCGGGACCTGGGCCTGGACTCGCTGATGGCCGCCCAGTTGCGGGCGCAGGTCCGTTCCGACTGCGGGTTGGACCTCACGGCGGGGCGCCTGCTCGGCTCGGAGAGCCTCAACGGCCTGCTGGCGACGATCGGGTGAAGGTTCCGGCAGCCATCGAGGTCTTTTATGGAGGACAACTTCGACTGTGAAACATAGTTAAACTGTGGTGCACCAAGTCGGGGAGGAGTGGGCCCTCCCCGGCAGCCACCATGGATCGGAGACCCCGTTGAATTCCACGGGAGCTGCACCCGCGCCGGCGGAGCCGCTGGGGCGCCGCGAGCGCAACAAGCTGCGGGTCAGGGAGAGGCTGTACACCGCCGCCCTCACCCTGTTCACCGAACAGGGCTACGACGAGACCTCGATCGACGAGATCGCCGAACGGGCCGATGTCGCACGGGGCACCTTCTTCAACTACTTCCAGCGCAAGGAGGACCTGCTCGGCACGTGGGGCGAGAAGCGCCGCGACACGCTGCGCTCCTCCCTCGACGCGGACACCCTGGGCTCCGGCGCCGTCCGCCTCCGGCTGCAGCGCTGCATGCGCGCCCTCGGCCGGATGAACGACGAGGACCAGAAGGAGACCGGGGCCATGCTGATGGCCTGGGTCCGGGCGGGCCGGCCCCTCCTGGAGGAGCCCTACCTCGCCGAGCTGTTCTCGGACCTGGTCGCCGACGGCGTTCGGCGGGGCGAGTTCCGCGAGGGGATCCGCCCCGACCAGGTCGGCAACGCGCTGCGCGACCTCTACCTCGGCGCGCTGTACCGCTGGTGCATGCATCCCGGCCGCAAGGGGGCGCTCACCAAGGAGCTGCTCGCCGTCCTGGACCTGCTGCTGTACGGCGCCCTGGCGGAGCCCGAGCCCGCCACCGCCCGGGCCTGACCCCCGGCGCCGCCTCCCTGCGGGGGCTGGAGGCGGCGCCCTCCGACGGTCCGGGCGGGGCCTAGCCGGCCGCCGTCCGCAGTCCGCCGAAGAAGGCCCTGATGTCGGCGGCCAGCAGGTCCGGCTGCTCCATCGCCGCGAAGTGGCCGCCCCGGTCCAGCTCCGTCCAGCGCACGATGGTGTTCGTCCGCTCCGCGATGTGCCGCAGGACCAGGAAGTTCTCCGCCGGGAACAGGGCCACGGCGGTGGGGGCGGTCGACGGCTCGGCGGGCCGGCCCCAGTAGTCGGCGTGGGCGCGCTCGTAGTAGAGCCGGGCCGAGGAGCCCGCCGTCCCGGTGAGCCAGTAGAGCATCACGTTGGTGAGCAGGTCGTCCCGGCTGACGGCGTCCTCGGGACGCTCCGCCGAGTCCGTCCACTCCTTGAACTTCTCCGCGATCCAGGCCAGTTGGCCGACCGGCGAGTCGGTGAGGGCGTAGGCGAGGGTCTGCGGCCGGGTGGTCTGGATGTCCGCGTAGCCCTTGCGCTCCCGGTTCCACTCGCGCATCCGCTCCCAGGAGGCCAGCATCCGCGCCCGCTCCGGCGCGGGCAGCGCGGCCAGTTCCTCCTCGGTGGGCTCGGTCTCCGCCGCGGCTCCCGGGACCAGGTTGAGGTGCACCCCGATCACCCGCTCGGGGTGCACCCGTCCGAGCTCCCGCGAGATCGCCGAGCCCCAGTCGCCGCCCTGCACCCCGTACGCGTCGTAGCCCAGCCGCCGCATCAGCTCGGCGAAGGCCGCCGCGACCCGCCGGTACTCCCAGCCGGTCTCCCGGGTGGGCCCGGAGAAGCCGAACCCGGGCAGGCTCGGGATCACCAGGTGGAAGGCGGGCGCCCCCTCCGCGCCGTGCGCCCGGGGGTCGGTGAGCGGCCCGATGAGCTCGGTGAACTCCACGATGGACCCGGGCCAGCCGTGCGACAGCAGCAGCGGCACGGCGTCCGGCTCCGCCGAACGGACGTGCAGGAAGTGGATGGTGGCGCCGTCGATCGTCGTGGTGAACTGCGGCCACCGGTTGAGCCGCTCCTCGGCGGCCCGCCAGTCGTACTCGTGCCGCCAGTACCGCGCCAGTTCCGTCAGGTAGTCGCGCGGGACCCCGTACGCCCAGCCGACGCCCGGCAGTTCGTCCGGCCAGCGGGTTCGGTCGAGGCGTTGGCGCAGGTCCTCCAGGTCGCTCTCCGGGACGGCGATGCGGAACGGGTGGATGCCTTCATCGGGCGGCGTCGTCATATCGGCTGATCGTAGTCGCCCGAACACGGTCAAGATCGGCTGCGGGCCGGATCCGGCCGCCGACGGCCCGGCAGGGCGAGGAACGCCAGGCCCCCGGCCAGCACCGCCAGGCCGCACCAGGAGAGCACGGGCAGCCGCTCCCCCAGGGCGGCGACGCCGAGCACGGCCGCCACGGCCGGCTCGGCGAGGGTCAGGGTGGTGGCGGTCCGGGCCGGGGTGCGGCGCAGGCCGTGGCCGAACAGGCGGTAGGCGAGGAAGGTGGTGATCACCGCGAGGTGCAGCACGACGCCCGCGCCGCGCACCGAGAGCAGCCAGCTGGTCGGGCCGGTCGCCGACACCGGCAGCACCAGCAGCGCGGCCGCGCCGAACATCGCACCCATCACCCCGCCGGACGGGTGCCCGGCCGAGATCAGCCGACCGCCGATCAGCGAGTACACCGCGTACGAGAGCCCGGAGAGCGCCGCCAGCAGGACGCCGACCAGGTCCATCGAGGCGCCGCCGCCCGTGAGTTCGGGGCCCAGGACCAGCATCGCGCAGCCCGCCACGGCCAGCGCCGTGGCGCCGGCCCAGCGTGCACCTGGCCTCCCCTGCCGGGCGAGCCACCCGAGCAGCCCGGTGAACACCGGCGCGCTCCCCAGCGCGATCACCGTGGCCACCGCAACGCCGGTGCGGGCCGCCGCCGGGTAGAAGCTGAGCGGGTACCCGGTCACCGCGACGGCCCCCAGCACCAGGAGCCGCCGTTCGCGCGGAGTGCACCGCCGGGGCAGCCGCCGGGCGGTGCGGTCGGTGAGGAACAGCAGCAGCCCGCCGAGCACCAGGGCGGCGGAGCCGATCCCGGTCGCCGGGGCGGCGGCGGGCGCCAGCGAGGCGGCCGTCCCGGTGGTGCCCCACAGCAGCGCGGAGGCCAGGATCGGCACCGGCCCGTCGAGCAGCCGGGCCCGGCGGGGGGCGGGGGTCGGACGAACGCGCGCAGGCGCGGACAAACGATTCGGCACAGTCGTGAACTTCCGTCGTCGAAGACCGTCAAGGGGAGAGGTTCCGAGAACGGGCGCACGCCACAGGGCCCCTGGGCGGGGCTGGGGGATCAAGCCACCGGAGAGAGCGCGCCCGGTCAGGCGCCGAGCGGTGGCAGTGCGACGTGCCAGTACGAGTTCACGAGCCCGATGGTACCCGGCCTGCGCGGGAAGTCGACGGGCCCGACTTCCCGCGCAGGAGGTGGGAGCGGTCAGTCGTGCGGGTTGGCCGGGGTGGGGAGGGCGAGTTCGCACCAGGTGGTCTTGCCGATGTAGCCCTCGCCGCGCGGCCGGGCGCCCCAGGAGGTGGCGAGCGCCGCGACCAGTGCGAGGCCCCGGCCGGACTCGTCCTCCGGGGCGGCCTGGCGAAGGGTCGGCAGCTCGGGGTCCGCGTCGGAGACCTCGATGCGGAGCAGCGAGGAGCTGGGGAGGAGGACCCGGACACCGATCATCCGGTCACGCGGGGAGCGGGCGTGGCGGCAGGCGTTGGTGACGAGCTCGCTGAGGAGGATCAGCGCGGTCTCGGCGGAGTCGACGGGTACGTCCCACTCGAAGGCCAGCCGGAGGAACCGGAGGCGGGCACGGCCGGCGCTGCGGGGCAGGCGGGGGAACATCCACTCGACGGCATCGAGGGGCTGAGTGAGCATCGGAGTCCTTGAGGAGGTGTACGGACGGCTTCACTCGGGAGGGGCGAGTTCGGCCATTTCACCCTTCAAGGGTCGGCAGGCGGGCATAGCCTCGGGAGTAACGCCGCTGGTACAGCAAGAGCTTGAACCGCCCTGTGACCAGGGCAGGGAGGGGTGCGGGGCCGTGAGCACGCCGAAGCAGAACCCGATGGCGTGGAAGTACTGCGGCGATCAGCTCAAGCGATGGCGCGCCCACGCGGGCGTGAGTCGGGAGCAGTTGAGCCAGGCGGCCTGCTACGACATCGAGAGCGTGCGGTCGATGGAGGCGGGACGGCGGAAGCCGTCGCTCAAGCTGCTTCAGGTGGCGGACGAGTTGTGCGACGCGAAGGGGATGCTGCTCGCCGCGACCGATTTCCTGGCGCCGGAGAAGTTCGCTTCTTACTCGAAGGGCTACGCGGAAGCCGAGGTGGAGGCCATCGCGATCCAGTGGTACGAAGCCCTGCTCATTCCTGGGCTGCTCCAGACCGAGGAGTACGCCAGAGAGCAGATCAGCCACTCGTACCCGCCGCTGGACGACGAGACCGTCGCGGCCCGGGTGGCCAGTCGAATGGAGCGGCAGGAGAAGCTTCGCCGCTCACCCACCGTGCTCTTCGGCTTCGTCATCTACGAGGCGGCGTTCCGGGCGCGCGTCGGCGACGAGGGCATCATGAAGCGGCAGCTCGAACACATCCTTGAGGTCGGCGAGCTGCGCAACGTCACGATCCAGGTGCTACCGGTCGACCGGGTGGCCCATGTGGCCCTGGAAGGCCCGATGGTGATCCTGGAGACTCCCGACCATGAGCAACTCGGCTATGTGGAGGGCCAGTACGCGGGAATCCTGTCTGCCGACATCGAGAAGGTGAGCATCCTCGTGCATCGCCATGGCATGATCCGCTCGCAGGCCCTCAGCATTGAGGAATCGAAGGCACTCATCAGAGAGATGACGGAGCAGCTATGAAGTGGTTCAAGTCCAGCTACAGCGACTCCCAGGGCGGAGCCTGCATCGAAGTGGCCCTTTCCTGGGCCAAGTCCAGTTACAGCGACGATCAAGGCGGCGCTTGCGTCGAGGTCGCCGCCTGCCCCGCCGCCGTCCACGTCCGGGACTCCAAGGACAAGGCCGGCCCCAGCCTCACCTTCTCCCCCGAGGCCTGGTCCGCCTTCGTCTCCTTCGCCTCCGAAGCTCAAGTCGCGCGAGTCGAGTGACCCCTTAGTGGAACGGTGGGGTAACCACCTTCCAACCGCCCCTGCACCCAGTCGATATGACTTATCGTCACGACTTTTCCACAGGCAGTGGCGCCGTGTAGCGTGCGCAGCAACGAAACAACCCCCGCCGGTGTTACCAGCACCGAACGGGGGTCTGACCGGCACGATCGAAACGGACTCGATCCTGTGGCTACCCACGACTCTACCGCCATGGCCGCCCCCGGGTACGGCAAGCAGTCCGCTCCGGAGCAACTTCCCCGCTCCGCCGCCGACTTCTCCCACCTCCCGGCGCGCGAGGCCTACCTCGCCTCGCTCATCGACCACCTCCCCGACGGCGCCGCGATGGACGTCAAGACCCTCGCCGTCCTCCAGCCCCACTACGGCCAGATGGCCTGCCGCACGGCCCTCAACAACCTCTCCACCGCAGGTCATCTGCGTCGCGTCCGCGAGCGCATCAGCTCCAAGGACTGCCGCTGGGTGTTCCGCACCTACTTCTCCCGCACGCCCCGCTCCGACGCGTGGTGGACCCGGTTCGTCACCACTGGCGACGCGGGCGAGGCGTCAACACCCGGAGCACCCGATCCCCCCAAGGGGCGAACGCTCAACCGCACGTCGCCCACCTCGGCGGCCTACGCCGCCCTGGCCGGCCTCGGCCTCGCCGATGCCCGGCTCGCTCTCTCCGCCGCCGACTGCACGGCCCTCGAACCGCTCGCCGCCGAGTGGCTGGCGCGGGGTGCCACCCCGGCCCTCTTCACCGCCGCCCTCACCGCGGGCCTCCCGCCGGAGGGCGTCCACAGCCCGGTGGCCTTCACCCGCCGTCGCCTGCTCGACAGGATGCCCCCGGAACGGCCCCGCCCGGAGCCCCCGGCCACCCGCGTCATCGAGTGCACCGACTGCCGCACGCCCTGCCGCCCGCACGCCCTGCTGGGCGGGCTCTGCCGTCGCTGCCGGGGCGGCGGCGCCTGCGGGGCCCCGCCGCCCGACTCCCGCGCGTTGACCGCCGCCGCCGTCCACCGGCACGCCGCCCGCGTCCGGCAGGCGCTGGCGGCGTTGCGGGGATCATGAATATTCACAGGTTATGGCGTTAACCTATGCAAATTCCAAAGGTGAACTAGGTTACAAACCTTGCAATCCAAGCCAGCCGGTTTGCCCGCATGCTGAGATCGTGCGATAGTCGAGACATCGACTTCGGCGGGCCCGACCTGGCACTGCCGACGCCCATCGCGCGGCACGCACCCCCTTGGCCGGCGCGATGACTTGCAGGGGCCCCCATCCGCCGGACCACGGCGAATCCCGGGGGCCCTGCGCGTATCCGGGTCCGTGCGCGCCTCCGCGACCCCTGCGCGCCGTCCGGGGCCGGACGGCGCGGCCTCAGTTCCGCTCGCGCACCCGCAGCTCGAACCAGACGCCCTTGCCGCGCGGCAGCAGGTCCGCGCCCCACCGGTCGGCCAGGTCGTCGACGATCTTCAGCCCTCGGCCGCCCTCGTTCACCGGCTGGGCCTCGGCCAGGATCATGCACGGCAGGGCGCGCGAGGAGTCGCGGACCTCGATCCTCAGCCAACCGGGCTTGCGGCTGACGTGGAGGCCGATGGTGCGCCCGGCGGCGTGCCGCACCGCGTTGGACACCAGCTCGCTGGTCAGCAACTCCCCGGCCTCCAGGTGCTGGTGCAGCTCCCAGGACTCCAGCACGTCCAGCACCAGCCGGCGGGCCACCGGGCCCGACTCCGGCCGGGACGGCAACCGCACCTCGTTCGGCGCGGACTGATCGCACAGCCTGCCGGAATACATCTCCTGCAGCTCCTCGGAGCTCAGCCGCTCCAACGCCGAGAGCGCTCCCTGGACGTCGATCCAGGACGCCTCGGCGACCGCGCCGGCCCCGGGAACCGATGACTGATCTGTTTCGCCCCAACCCGCCATGCGGACCATCATTGCGGAACGCAAGCAGCCGCGTACGGACAATGAGCAAACGATCTCGTCCGAGTCGGCATATGCCTGCGGCAGGAAAGCGACGACCCGGGCTTGCGCGCGTCAAGCCCGGGTTGACATCCGAGGGTCGCTACCTGGCGGTCACCACTGGCTCCACGACAGGTTCCAGCCACTCAGCCCGTTCGCCGGGTCGAGCGTCTCCTTCTTGGTGGAGTTCTTCACCACGACCACGTCGCCGACCAGCGAGCCGTCGTAGAACCTGCCCATCGAGGTGCCGTCCCCACCGCCCTTGACGTCCTTCAGGCCCACGCAGCCGTGGCTGACGTTGTCCTCGCCGAAGGCGTCGCTCCAGTAGTTGCCGTGCACGTACGTCCCGCTGGTGGTGAGCCGCATCGAGTGCGGCACCTGCAGGTCGTAGGGCGCGCCGGTCATGCCGGGCAGGGTGCTGGACTGCATCCGCACCGTGCCCTCCTTGGCCATGACCACCATCGTGCCGTTCCAGGTGGGGTGCTCGGGCGAGCCGGAGGTGATGTCGATCTCGCTCGACTGGCCGTCCCGGACCACCGTCATCCGGTGGGCGGCGGCGTCAACCGTCGAAATCTGGGATCGCCCGATCGTGAAGGGCTCGTCCCGGTCGGTGCCGTACACCCCGGGGGCGATCTCGACGTTCTTCAGCCGGTAGTGCACCGTCACCTTGGTGCCCGGCTTCCAGTACTGCTCCGGGCGGAAGTCCAGTCGGCGGTCGTCGAACCAGTGGCCCTTCACCGCCGTGCCGTTGTCGGTCTCGAAGGTGATCCCCTTCGCGACGGCGTCCCTGTTCTTGACGTCCTTGCTGAAGTCCACCGAGACGATCATGCCGACGCCGTAGGTGGCGTTGTCGTCCACGTTGTCGGCGGCCTTGGCCAGCGCCGTCGGGGTCAGCGTGGTGAAGCTGCTGTCCGCCGTGGTGACCGCGCCGCTCGCGTCCGCCGCCATCGCGCTGACCTGGTAGGCGGTGCCCACCGACAGGCCGGCGGACGGGGTCCAGCTGCTGCCGTCCGCGGCGATGGTTCCGGGGACCTCCTTGCCGCTCCGGTCGCTGACCTTCACGGTGGTGAGCCTGCCGCCGCTCGCCCCGATCCTCAGCGCACCCGGCGCCACGTCCACCGCGCCGTCCGCCGGCTCGATGCTCACCTTCGCCGCCGACGCCTTCGGGGCCGAAGTCGTGGGCGCGGCGGCGGGCTTGGAGGCGGCCGCGCCGGCTCCCAGGTCGGCCTTCGCGGCGCTTCCGCCACCGCCACCGCCGCCACCGCCACAGGCCGCGGTCAGCACCATCGCCCCGCCCACCAGTCCGGTGGCCACCACCCTGCGTATCGACCTCAACGTCGACTCCCTCCCTCAGAACTCCCCGTGGACCCGACGCACGCGACGCACCCGGCGGACCGGCCGGCCCGGCCGACCTTCCGACACACCCAGCGCACCGGCGCACCGGCGGACCGGCGGGCCCGACCCGTACACGCACCCGGCCACCGGAAAGGTTGCGCCGTTCGAGGGGCTGTCCGCCCCGGAAACCGGGCGGCCGGAACCCCAACGAGTGAGGATCGGGCCGCCCGGCGTCAAACCTCCCGGCCTACCAGTTGGCCCAGGACACGTTCCAGCCGCCCAGCCCGTTGGAGGGCGAGACGGTCTTCTCCTTGGTGTTCACGATCTTCACCACGTCGCCGACCATCGAGTCGTTGAAGAACTTGCCCGCGACCGAGGCGTCGCTGCCGCCCTTCACGTCCTGCATCGACACGCAGCCGTGGCTCGCGTTGGTCTTGCCGAACGGGTTGGCCCAGTAGTTGCCGTGGACGAAGGTGCCGGAGGTGGTCAGCCGCATGGCGTGCGGCACGTCCTGGATGTCGTACTCGCCGCCGAGACCGACGGTCTGCGAGTTCATCCGGGTGACCTTCTCCTTCTCCATGATCACCATCGTTCCGCCCCAGGACGGCGTGGCGTCCGCGCCCAGGGTGACGGGCACGGTGGTGCTCTTGCCGTCCCGCTCGATGGTCATCTGGTGCGTCTTCGCGTCCGCGGTGGAGATCATCGACCGGCCGACGGTGAACGGCTCGTCCTTGTCGACGTCGCCGTACACGCCCGGCGCGACCTCGACGCTCTTCAGCCGGTACTTGATGGTCACCTTGGTGCCCGGCACCCAGTACTGCTCGGGGCGGAAGTCCACCCGGCGGTCGCCGAACCAGTGGCCCTTGACCGCCGTGCCGTTGCTGGTCTCGAAGGTGATGCCCTTGAGGACGGCGTCCTTGTTCTTGACGTCCTTCGAGAAGTTCACCGAGACGATCATGCCGACGCCGTAGGTGGCGCCGTCGCTGATGTTGTCGTTGGTGGCGACGGTCTTGCCCGGTGTCAGCGTGGTGAAGGTGGTGGTCGACGCGGACACCAGCCCGGCGTCGTCCTTGGCCTGCGCGTTCACCTTGTAGGCCATGCCGACGGCGAGCGCCCCCGAGGGCTTCCAGCCGGATCCGTCCGGGGCGATCGCGCCCTCGACCGGCTTGCCGTTCTTGTCGGTCACCTCGACCGTGGTGAGCTTGCCGTTCGAGACGGAGACCTTCAGGGCGTTCGGTGCGACGTCCTGGGCGCCGTCCTTCGGCTCCACCGCGAGCACGGCCGCCGAGGCCTTCGGCGAGGCCGCGCCGCCCCCGGGGGCGGCCGTCCCGTTCGCGTCCGCCGGCGCCGTCGCGGCGGCATCGGCCGAGCCGCCGCCCTTGTCGTCGTTGCACGCGGCGGTGAGCAGCAGCACCCCGCCCATGGCCAACGCCATCGCACCCCTGCGCCCGTAGCGGTAGCCGGTGCGTATCGCGGCGTCGGCCGCCTTACCCGTCTTCACGGAATCTCCCCTCCCGGTATTCACTCTCTTGACGCGCTGAGTGCCCCCAGGAGTTGCACCGGGCGCCGATCTTTCGCGCCGGGGCCCGGCGCGCCGGAGCAGGATAGCTGGGCCGTCTGAGGGAAACCTCGGGGGAGGTGGGTGGAGTCGTGGTGAACCGCCGGTGAAGGCGCCGGGCCGCTCCCGGCCCCGCCCGCGGGGCTACCGCAGGGCGCTCCCGGCCACCCACTGGTCCCAGGGCACGTTCCAGTCGCCCAGCCCGTTGGACGGCGGCACGAAGTCCCCGGCCGAGGCCCGCACCTCCAGCACGTCCCCCGGGATGGTGTGCTCGAACAGCCAGCCCGCCGGGGAGTCCTTGCTCGCACCGCCCTTGACGTCGGCCAGGCCGATGCAGCCGTGGCTGGTGTTGGCGGTGCCGAACACCCCCGGGTCCGCCCAGTAGTTGCCGTGCACGAAGGTGCCGGAGGCGGTCAGCCGCATCGCGTGCGGCACGTCCTTGATGTCGTACTCGTCGCCCATCCCGACCGTCTGCGAGTTCATCCGGGTCACCCGGTACTTCTCCGACACCACCAGCACCCCCCGGTAGGTGGGGTGCTCGGGGCTGCCGCCGGACACCTTGAGCACCTTGAGCACCTTGCCTCCGGGGCCGGCCCGGACCGACAGGGTGTGCGCGTCCAGGTCGACGGTGGAGACCTGGGCCCGGCCGACCGTGAAGTGCAGGTCCCGGTTCTGGGTCCCGAACCCGCCCGGCGCGCCCTGCACGTCCTTGAGCCGCAGCGCCACCGTGACCTTGGTGCCGGCCGCCCAGTACCGCTGCGGCCGGACGTCCAGCCGCTGGTCGCCGAACCAGTGCGCGGCCACCGGCACCGGCGGGTCGGCGCTCACCCGCACGGCCCGCTCCACCGCGGCCCGGTCGGTGATCGGACGGCTGAAGCGCAGCGAGACCGGCATCCCGACGCCGACGGTGGAGCCGTCCTCGGGGGTGAAGAACGCGACGAAGGTGTGCGCCCGGGCCACCGTCGAGAAGGCCGAGTGCTGGGCGGCCCGCTGGCCCTGGTCGTCCTCGGCGACCGCGTCCAGCGTGAAGGCGGTGCCCAGCGGCAGCGGGCCGTCCGGGGTCCAGGCCGCCCCGTCCGGGCTGATCGTGCCGGGCAGCTCGGTGCCCCTGGCGTCGGCCAGCCGGACGGACACCAGCCGGCCCTGGGCGGCGGTCACCCGCACCGGCCCCTCCGGCGGCACGTCCTGCGCGCCGTCCGCGGGCAGCGCGGTCAGCACCGCCCGGGACGGCGGCGGGGGCGGGGCGGGCGACGCCCCCGGCACGGCCGCGTCCCCGTCCGGGCCACCCGGCGGGCCGCCGCCGGCGCACCCCGCGAGCACCGCGAGGCACCAGCCCGCCACCACCGCGCGCCGCGCCCACATCCCGACCCGGCGCAGCATCCCGGGGCCTCCCACCGCTCGGTCCCACGCCTTGGGCGTCCGACGCCGGGAACAACGACCCCGAGCGCCCCCCGGACACGGACCCCCACCCGCCATCCGCCGGTAAGCCCCCGTTCAGCGGCTTCCTCCCCGCCCAATCCGGGAAGGACACAGTGAACGGGGTCCGGGACACCCCGTTCAGGGAGGGTACGGCCATGGCGTCAGGGCAGGAGCTGGAAGCCGGGGTACGGCCGGGCGGCGGCCCGCACCCCGCCGAGCCACCGTGGCCCGGCAGCTGGCAGCCGCTGGGCGCCCGCTTCCGGACCGACCAGGTCGGCGGCGAGGGCACCAACTTCGCGCTCTGGGCGGCCGGCGCCGAGGCCGTCGACCTGTGCCTGTTCGACGAGGACGGCCGGGAGAGCCGGCACCGCCTGACCGAGCAGGACTTCCAGATCTGGCACGGCTTCCTGCCCGGTGTGCGGCCCGGCGCCCGCTACGGCTTCCGGGTGCACGGCCGCTGGGACCCGTGGACGGGCGCGCGCTGGAACCCGGCGAAGCTGCTGCTCGACCCGTACGCCCGGGCCGTCGACGGCTGCTACACCTCCCACGACGCCGTCTGCTCCGCCGTCCGCAACTGGCCGGAGACCGACGTCGCCGACACCGTCCGGGACAACCGCGACTCCGCCCCCTACGTCCCCAGATCCGTGGTCGTCCACGACGACGACGACTGGTACGACGACCACCGCCCGAAGACCCCGTGGGCCGAGACGGTGCTCTACGAACTCCACGTCCGCGGCTTCACGATGCGCCACCCCGACGTCCCGCCCCACCTGCGCGGCACCTACGCCGGCCTGGCCCACCCCGCCGCCGTCGACCACCTCACCCGGCTCGGCGTCACCGCCGTCGAACTGCTGCCGGTGCACCAGTACGCCAGCGAGGACCACCTCCAGGCCCGCGGCCTGGTCAACTACTGGGGCTACAACACGATCGGCTACTTCGCCCCGCACGCCGGCTACTCCGCCTCCGGCTCGCGCGGCGGCCAGGTCGGCGAGTTCAAGCGGATGGTCCGCGCCCTGCACGCCGCCGGCATCGAGGTGATCCTCGACGTGGTGTTCAACCACACCGCCGAGGGCGCCGAACTCGGCCCGACGCTCTCCCTGCGCGGCATCGACAACGCCGCCTACTACCGCCTCGCCCCGCACCGCCCGCGCGGCTACGCCGACTTCACCGGCTGCGGCAACACCCTGGACACCCGCCGCCCCCAGGTGATCCGCCTGATCACCGACTCGCTGCGCTACTGGGTCACCGAGATGGGCGTGGACGGCTTCCGCTTCGACCTCGCCGCCGCCCTCGCCCGGGGCACCGACGGCGTCGACATGGAGCACCCCTTCCTCGCCGCCGTCTCCCAGGACCCGCTGCTCAGCCGGGTGAAGCTGATCGCCGAGCCCTGGGACGTCGGCCCGGGCGGCTACCAGGTCGGCGGCTTCCCCCCGCTGTGGGCCGAGTGGAACGACAAGTACCGCGACACCGTCCGGGACTTCTGGCGCGGCGCCCGCCCGGACGTGCGCGAGCTCGGCTACCGCCTCTCCGGCTCCTCCGACCTCTACCAGCGCGGCGGCCGGCGCCCGTACGCCTCCGTCAACTTCATCACCGCGCACGACGGTTTCACCCTGCGGGACGTCGTCTCCTACGACCGCAAGCACAACGAGGCCAACGGCGAGGCCAACCGGGACGGCACTGACGACAACCGCTCCTGGAACCACGGCACCGAGGGGGAGACCGACGACCCCGAGGTCAACGCGCTGCGGCTGCGCCAGCTGCGCAACCTGATGGCCACCCTGCTGCTCTCCACCGGCGTGCCGATGATCACCGCCGGGGACGAGTTCGGCCGCACCCAGGGCGGCAACAACAACGCCTACTGCCAGGACGGTGAGACCAGTTGGCTCGACTGGTCACTGCTGGAGCAGCCCGGCTGGCGCGGGCTGTGCGAGCTGACGGCCCGGCTGGTCCGCTTGCGCCGGGCCCACCCGGTGCTGCGCCAGCGGGCGTTCTTCTCCGGCCGGGCGCCCGCCCCCGGCGGCCAGCCGGACCTCGCCTGGTTCACCCCGCTGGGCAAGGAGATGACCGAGGCGGACTGGTTCGCCCCCACCGCCTGTCTCGGCATGCTGCTCTCCGGCAGCGCGATGTCCGAACGGGACCAGACCGGGCTGCCGTCGTGGGACGACAGCTTCCTGCTGCTGCTCAACGCGGGCCGTGAACCGGTGGTGTTCACCCTGCCCGGCGAGCCCTGGGCGGCGCCGGAGGCCGCGTACGAGACGGTGGTGGACACCGCCGCCGCGGGCACGGGGGACCCGCACCCGCGGGGCGCGGTGGTGCTGGGCGGGCGCTCCCTGCAACTGCTGCGCGCGCCCGCCCGGGCGCCCCTGGATCAGCCGAGGGCATGACCGAGCTCGACGTTCTCCAGGACGCCGATCGCGTCCGGCACCAGCACCGCCGCCGAGTAGTAGGCGCTGACCAGGTAGGACGCGACCGCCTTCTCGTCGATCCCCATGAAGCGCACGTTCAGGCCGGGTTCGACCTCGTCCGGGATGCCGACCTGGGTGAGGCCGACCACGCCCTGGTTGTCCTCGCCGACCCGCATCGCGATGAAGGAGGTGGTCTGGTCCTCCGTCACCGGGATCTTGTTGCACGGGAGGATCGGCACCCCGCGCCAGACCGGCCGCCGACTGCCGAGGACGTCCACCGTGCCGGGGTACACACCGCGCCGGTTGCACTCCCGCTCGAAGGCCGCGATCGCCCGCGGGTGGGCGAACAGGTAGTCGGTGTCCCGGCGCATGCTGAGCAGCTCGTCCAGGTCGTCCGGCGCGGGCGCGCCGGAGTGGGTCTGGATCCGCTGGTCGAAGTCGGTGTTGGCGAGCAGGCCGAACTCCGGATTGTTGATGAGCTCGTGCTCCTGCCGCTCCCGCAGCGCCTGAACGGTCAGCCGCAGCTGCTCCTCGGTCTGGTTCATCGGCTTGTTGTAGAGGTCCGCGACCCGGGTGTGCACCTTGAGGACGGTCTGCGCCACGCTCAGCTCGTACTCGCGCGGCGCCGGCTCGTAGTCCACGAAGGCGGTGGGCAGCTCGTACTCGCCCTCGTGCCCGGCCGAGAGGTCGATCTCCGCCTCGCCGTGCGCGTTCTGCGCCTGGGCGGCGTCGGCGGCGAAGCCCAGCAGCTGCTCGCGCAGCGCCTCCGAGCGGCCGATCACCTCCTGCAGCACCGGCCAGGACAGCGCCATCGCGACCCCGGGGGTGGCCGCCTTCACGGTGTACGGCCAGCTGCCGCCGCCCTCGGTGATCACCTCGTCGCCGAGGTGGTCCCCGTCCGCGAGCGAGCCCAGGACGGCCTGCTCGCCGTACTTGCCGGTGCCGATCCGGTCGACCTTGCCGTGCGCGATCAGGAACACCTCCTCGATCGGCGCGCCCTCCTCCACCAGGACCTCACCGGCGGCGAAGTCCCGCTGGGTGAAACGGCGGGCCAGCTCGGCCAGCACCTCCTGGTCGTCGAAGCCGCGCAGCGCCGGCACCTCGGCCAGCGAGGGCGCGACCACGGCCACCGCGGCGCCGGTCTTGGTGAAGCTCACCCGGCCGCGCCCGGTGGCGTAGCTCAGGCGGCGGTTCACCCGGTAGGTGCCCGCGCTGACCTGCACCCACGGCAGCAGCCTGAGCAGCCAGCGGGAGGTGATCTCCTGCATCTGGGGCTTCGACTTGGTCGTCGTCGCCAGGTTCCGTGCGGCGGCCGTGCTGAGGCTCAGCTGGGTCCGCACCTGCAGCACCGCGCCCCCGGCAGCACCGGGCTCGATGTCGACCGACATGACGTATCTCCCATCGCTTCACAACGGTTACTAACCGTCAGGAGATGTAATCGGACAGCGACAAGGCGCGCGCAAGAGGCGCTCGACGCATTCGTCCCTGCACGAACGGACGCGCGCGCCCCATCCGTCACTCCCGCCCCACCCGTCCGGGTGGCCGGTTCTCACCGGGCGGCGCCGACAGGGGCGAAAAACCGGATGAGAAATGACGGGTCCTCCGCCTACCCTCACCGCGATGGCCGAGAACAGACAAGACGACGCCCCCGCGGCCGGGAGCCACCGCTCCACGGTCCGCTCCCTGTTGCGCCTGTGGCCCTACGCCCGGGCCGTCCGCGGCCGGCTCGCCGTCTCGGTGTCGGCCGCCTCGCTCGCCATGCTCAGCACCCTCGCCGTCCCGGTGGTGCTCGGCCGGATCGTCGACGGACCGCTCGCCGAGCACGACCTCGCCGGCCTCTGGGCGCCGGTCGGCCTGCTGCTGCTCCTCGGCATGGTCGAGGCCGCCCTCTTCTACACCCGCCGGGTGGTCCTCTCCAGGCCACTGGGCCGGCTGGAGGCGGCCATGCGCCGGGACCTCTACGCCAAGCTCCAGCGGCTGCCGGTCTCCTTCCACGACCGGTGGGGCTCCGGGCAACTGCTCTCCCGGGCCACCACCGACCTGGGCGCCATCCGGCTCTTCCTGGCCTTCCCCCTGGTGTTCCTGGTCGTCAACTCGGTGACGTTCCTGGCCGGCACCGCGGTGATGTTCACTCAGGACTGGCGGCTCGCCCTGATCGTCCTGCTGCCCTCCGTACCGCTGTTCGTGCTCACCCGGCGCTTCGAGTCCGGCTACTCGGGCGCCGCCCGGCTGGCCCAGGACCAGAACGGCGACCTCGCCACCGTGGTCGAGGAGTCCATCCTCGGCATCCGCATCCTCAAGGCCTTCGGCCGCCACCGCTCGATGGCCGAGCACTTCCGCGAGCAGTCCCACCGGCTGCGCCGCACCGAACTGCGCAAGGCCCACCTGCTCGCCAACCTGTGGGCGGTCATCGTCGGGCTGCCGGAGATCGCCCTCGGCTGCGCCCTGGCCCTCGGCGCCTACCTCGTCGCCCACGACCAGCTGAGCGCCGGCACCCTGGTCGCCTTCCTCTCCACCGCGCTCGCGCTGCGCTGGCCGGTCGAGTCGCTGGGCTGGCTGCTCGCCTACGCCAACGAGGCCGCCACCGCCACCGACCGCTTCTTCGAGGTCCTGGACGAACCCGAGGCCGAGGACGCGGGCACCGCCACCGACCTCGGCGCCCCCGACGGCATCCGCTTCACCGGCGTCCGCTTCCGCTACCCCGACGCCCCGGACGACAGCCCCGACCTGCTGGCCGGGATCGACCTCCACGTCCGCAGCGGCGAGACGATGGCCCTGGTCGGCGCCACCGGCAGCGGCAAGACCACCCTCACCGCGCTGCTGCCGCGGCTGTACGAGGCCACCGCGGGGAGCATCACCCTGGACGGCCGGGACATCCGCGAGCTGCCCCGGGAGAGGCTGCGCGAGCTGGTCGCGGTCGCCTTCGAGGAGCCCACCCTGTTCTCCGCCACCGTCCGGGAGAACGTCCTGATGGGCGCCCCCGGCGCGGACGACCGGCAGTTGCGCTCCGCCCTCGCCACCGCCCAGGCCGGCTTCGTCGACAAACTCCCGGCCGGAGCCGGGACGGAGGTCGGCGAGCAGGGTCTGAGCCTCTCCGGCGGCCAGCGCCAGCGCCTCGCCCTGGCCCGCGCGGTGGTCGGCGACCCGGCCTTCCTGGTGCTGGACGACCCGCTCTCCGCCCTCGACGTGCACACCGAGGCCCTGGTGGAGCGCGCACTGCGCGAGGTGCTCGGATCCACCACCGCCCTGGTCGTCGCCCACCGGCCGTCCACCGTGCTGCTCGCCGACCGGGTCGCGGTGCTCGCGAACGGCCGGATCGAGGCCGTCGGGACCCACCGGGAACTGCTGCGCGACTGCCCGCACTACCGCGAACTGATGTCCGGCGGCGCCGCCGCGCGCCCTGACGGCCCCGTCGCCCCGGAGAGGGAACGCGTCCGATGAGCACCACCGCCCAGACCCCCCAGACCTCCCAGATCCCCGAGACCGCCGGGACCGACGAGACCGCCCGAGCCGGCCGGAGCGAGCCGGCCGAGGAGGAGCTGCCGCCGCCCGCGGCCGACGAGGAGGACATCCCCGTCCCGCCCGGCGCACCCCGGGCGCTGCTGCGCTCGCTGCTCGGCCCGCACCGGGCCCGGATCACCGTCGCGATGCTGGTGATCCTGCTCCAGCAGGCGGCGCTGCAGTCCGGCCCGCTGCTGGTCGCCGTGGCGATGGACCGCGCCGTCCCGGCGCTGCGCGCGCACGACTCCGGCCCGCTGGTCGCGGTGGTCGCCGGGTACCTGTTCTGCGCCCTGCTCAGCCCGCTGCTGCAGTGGGCGTTCATCAAGATCAGCGCCCGGGTCAACCAGGACGTCCTGCTGGACCTGCGCGGCCGGATCTTCCGGCACGCCCAGCGGCTCAGCCTCGACTTCCACGAGCGCTACACCTCGGGCCGGATCATCTCCCGCGCCACCAGCGACCTCGACGCGCTGCGCGAGCTGCTCTCCGAGGGCCTCCAGGAGCTGCTGACCGTCTTCCTGTCGGTCTGCTACATCTCCGTGCTGCTGCTGGTGCTGGACTGGCGGCTGGGCCTGGCCTCGCTGCTCTCCGTCCTGCCGCTGGCCCTGATCGCCCACTCCTTCCGCACCCGCTCGCGCCGGGTCTACCGCCGCTCCCGGACCGCCGCCGCCTCGATGATCGTGCGCTTCACCGAGACGCTGAACGGCATCCGGCCGGTGCAGGCCTTCCGTCGCGAGCGGAGCAACGACGCCGCCTTCGCGGTGGTCAACTCCCAGTCGTCGACGGCCAACGCGGAGGGCTTCCTGGAGCTCGCCCGCTACGTCGGCCTCTCCCGCGCCACCGCCAACCTCTGGACCACCGGCATCCTGCTGCTCGGCGCCTACCTGGTGGTGGACGACGCGCTGGAGCTCGGCGTGCTCACCGCCTTCGTGCTCTACCTGCGCCGGCTCTTCGACCCGATCGACCAGCTGGCGATGTTCCTGAACAGCTACCAGGCCGCCGCCGCGGCGCTGGAGAAGATCGCCGGGCTGCTGGCCCACGAGCCGACGGTCGCCGAGCCGACCGAGCCGAAGCAGCTGCCGCCGTCCTCCGGCAAGGGCCGCGAGGTCGCCTTCGAGCGGACCCGCTTCGCCTACCGCACCGGCAAGGAGGTGCTGCCGCCCTTCGACCTGCTGATCCCGGCCGGGCAGACCGTCGCGGTGGTCGGCGCCACCGGTGCGGGCAAGTCGACGGTCGCCAAGCTGCTGGCCCGCTTCTACGACCCGACCGACGGGCGGATCCGGCTCGACGGGGTGGACCTGCGCGACCTCGCCACTCCCGAGCTGCGCCGCGGCGTGGTGATGGTGACCCAGGAGTCCTTCCTGTTCTCCGGCACCGTCGCCGACAACATCGCGATCGGCCGCCCCGGTGCCACCCGCGCGGAGGTCGAGCAGGCCGCCCGGGACATCGGCGCGTACGAGTTCGTCACCGCGCTCCCGGACGGCTTCGACACCGACGTGCGCAAGCGCGGCGGCCGGATCTCGGCCGGCCAGCGCCAGCTGGTCGCCTTCGCCCGCGCCCTGCTCGCCGACCCGGCCGTGCTGATCCTGGACGAGGCCACCAGCTCGCTGGACGTGCCCGGCGAGCAGGCCGTCCAGCGGGCGATGCGCACCGTGCTGGCCGGCCGGACGGCGGTGATCATCGCGCACCGGCTGTCCACGGTGGAGGTCGCCGACCGCGTCCTGGTGATGGACCAGGGCCGGATCGTCGAGGACGGCTCCCCGCAGGAGCTGATCGCCGGTTCCGGACGCTTCGCCACCCTGCACCGCGCCTGGCGGGACAGCCTGGTCTAGGTACCGGCCGGTCTCGAACGCCCGGCTCCGAGCGCCCGTCCGCGGGCCACAGCCGTGCCCGGCCGGGTGCGCCGTCACGCACCCGGCCGGGCCGCTCGGACTCCGCCGGCCGGTCGGTCCGCGCTGGATCGGTCGCCGGCGGGTCGGCCCGCCGGCGGTCAGTCCACCGTCACCGCGAAGTCGGTGTGCCAGTTCGGCGAGGGGCAGTCCTCCTGCCCGGACACGTCCAGCGTGCCGCCCGGCAGCACCTGCCCGGCGACCGCCGACGGGTCGATCACCACGGCCGGGTCGATGAAGAGCGCGTCGTGGTAGCGCGGCCCCTCCGGGAAGTGGCAGGTCAGCGTGCGCGGGCCGGTGGCCGTGCAGTCGTACGGCACCGTCCCGGTCAGCGTGGTGTGCTCGGGCACGGTGATCCGCACGTCGATCGGGTGCCGCGAGTACGACGGGCCGGCGTTGTACACCCACAGCGGCAGGTCGACGGTCGCCCCGGGCTTGCCGGTGAGGTCGCCCGGCTGCGGAACGGGGTGCCCGGCCTCCCAGGCGGAGGAGGCGCCGACCATGAAGTGCGCCTCGGTGTCCGCGGTGGTGAGGCTGTACGGGGTGGTGTGGCCGGACCGGTCCGGGTCACCCGGGTAGAACACCTGCACGTCGCCGTTGACGGTGACGAAGGAGAAGGTGCTCGGCGAGACCTCCAGCGACAGCCGCTCGACGGAGGTCGACCCGGGCGCCAGCCCCGCCGGGACCTGGTACGAGCTGCCGGTGCCGAAGTAGGTCAGGGTGACCGGCGGGTCGGCCGAGCGGACCACCCCCGGCGACGGGAAGTGGACGACCACCAGGGTGTCGTCGGTCGTCGTCGCCGGCCCCCGGTTGGTGACCTTCACCTCCAGGATCCCGTCCTCGCCCGGGACCACCGGGTCCTGCGGCGGGCAGAGTTCGACGGACAGCTGCGCGGTCGCCGGCGGCGCCGCGAGCGGGGCGGTGGCGGCCTGGGCCGGCCACGCCGTGAGGAGCACGGAGATCGCGGCCAGGGCGGCCGTCCGCAGAGTTCGCATCATGACCATCACGGTCGCCCGGGCCACTACCCGCGGCAAGCGGGCGGCTGCCGTCCGTAGGATCCCGGGCGGCAGCCGCCCGCAGGCGTCCCGCGCGTGCACCCGTCAGCGCAGCAGCCCCGCGTCCATCCCCGTCGACTCGGCGGGGAGGGCGACCAGCCCCATCTCGGCCGGGGAGGCCAGCCGGGGGTGCGCGGGCAGCACCCGGACGGTGTAGCCGAACGGGCCGGTGCGGCAGAGCTCCAGCGAGCCCTCGTACCGGGTGCGGCCGTCCAGGTCGGGACCGCCGACCGGCTTGAGGGCGAGCACCGAGACCTCCGAGATGCCGTCGGTCTCGTCGACCCGGCCGGAGACCACCTGCACCTCGACGTCGCCCGGCTCCAGCGCCCCCAGCGCGACCTGCACCCGCAGCGACAGCGAGCTGCCCAGCTCCTGGGCCTCGGCCGGGCAGTCGGCCTCGACGTGCTCGACCCGCACGGCCGACCAGCCCTCCCGGACCTTGGCCTTCCACACCGCCAGCTCCCGGGCGGCGGTGACCCGCCCGGCCGCCTCCGGGCGCTCGGCCGCGGTGCCCGCGCTGCCCTCGGCCCGGGGTGGCAGCTCCGCCGCCAGCTCCCGCTGGGCCAGCGCCGCCGGGGTGTACAGCCGTTCGACGTACTCGCGCACCATCCGCCCGGCCAGCACCTTGGGGCCGAGGGTGACCAGGGTGTGCCGGACCATGGCGATCCAGCGGTGCGGCAGGCCGTCCGCGCCCCGGTCGTAGAACCGGCCGGCGACCTGTTCCTCGATCAGGTCGTACAGCGCGGCGGCCTCGATGTCGTCACGCCGCTCGGCCTCGCTGCTGTCCGGGTCGAGCACCCCGCCGCCCTCGTCGGCGGTGGGGATCGCCCAGCCGTTCTGGCCGTCGAACCACTCGTCCCACCAGCCGTCCAGGACGGACAGGTTGAGGCAGCCGTTGAGCGCGGCCTTCATCCCGGAGGTGCCGCAGGCCTCCAGCGGGCGCAGCGGGTTGTTCAGCCAGACATCGCAGCCCGGGTAGAGGTGCTGGGCCATCGCCATGTCGTAGTCCGGCAGGAAGACGATCCGGTGCCGCACCGCCGGGTCGTCGGCGAAGGCGACCATCTGCTGGATCAGCCGCTTGCCGCCGTCGTCGGCCGGGTGGGCCTTGCCGGCGACCACGATCTGCACCGGCCGGGTGGGGTGCAGCAGCAGGGCGCGCAGCCGGTCCGGGTCGCGCAGCATCAGGGTGAGCCGCTTGTACGAGGGCACCCGCCGGGCGAAGCCGATGGTGAGCACGTCGGGGTCGAGCACCGAGGAGACCCAGCCGAGCTCGGCCTCGCCGGCCCCGCGCTGGCGCCAGGAGGTGCGCAGTCGGCGGCGGGCCTCGTCCACCAGCTGGGCCCGCAGGCTGCGCCGCAGGTCCCAGATCTCGGCGTTGCCGATCCGCTCCAGGCCGGTCCAGCGCTTGGTCTCGCCGGTGGTCATCGCCTCCTCGGCGCGGTCGGCGCCGATCTCGGCGGCGCCGAGGCGGATCACGGCCGGGTCGATCCAGGTGGCGGCGTGGACGCCGTTGGTGACGGAGGTGATCGGCACCTCGGCGGGGTCGAAGCCGGGCCAGAGGCCGTTGAACATCGAGCGGCTGACCTCGCCGTGGAGGGTGGACACCCCGTTGGCGCGCTGGGCCAGCCGCAGGCCCATCGCGGCCATGTTGAACAGCTTCGGGTCCCCGCCGCGCCAGGTCTCCGCCCCCAGTCCGAGCACCGACTCGACCGGGACGCCGGGCAGCGCCGCGTCACCGCCGAAGTGCCGGGCGACCAGGTCGCGGTCGAAGCGGTCGATGCCGGCCGGGACGGGCGTGTGGGTGGTGAACAGGGTGCCGGCCCGGACGGACTCCAGGGCGGCGGCGAAGTCCAGCCCGGCCGCCGGGTCGGCGACCAGCTCGCGGATCCGCTCGACGCCCAGGAAGCCGGCGTGGCCCTCGTTGGTGTGGAAGACCTCGGGGGCGGGGTGGCCGGTGCGCCGGCAGTAGGCGCGCACGGCCCGGACGCCGCCGATGCCGAGCAGCATCTCCTGGAGCAGCCGGTGCTCGCTGCCGCCGCCGTAGAGCCGGTCGGTGACGTCCCGTTCGGCCGGCGAGTTGGCCTCGATGTCGGAGTCGAGCAGCAGCAGCGGGACCCGCCCGACCTGGGCCTTCCAGATGTGGGCAGCGAGGGTGCGGCCGCCGGGCAGGGCGAGGTCGACCCGGCAGGGGCTGCCGTCGGCCTCGCGGAGCAGGCTCACCGCGAGCTCGTCCGGATCCAGCAGGGGGTAGCGCTCCTGCTGCCAGCCGTCCCGGCTCAGGGACTGGCGGAAGTAGCCGTGCCGGTAGAACAGCCCGACGCCGATGATCGGCACGCCGAGGTCGCTGGCCGCCTTGAGGTGGTCGCCGGCCAGGATGCCGAGGCCGCCGGAGTACTGGGGCAGCGTGGCGGCGATGCCGTACTCGGGCGAGAAGTAGGCGATCGCGGCGGGCGGCGGGGTGGCGCCGGTCTCCAACTGGGTCTGGTACCAGCGCGGGCCGGTGAGGTAGTCGCGCAGGTCGTCGGCGAGGTCGCCGAGTCTGCGCAGGAACCGCCGGTCGACGGCGAGTGCGGCGAGTCTGGCGGCCGGGACCTCCCCGAGCAGCCGCACCGGGTCCTCGCCGGTCGCGGCCCAGACCTCCGGGTCCACGGACCGGAAGAGGTCCCTGGTCTCGGGGTGCCAGGACCAGCGCAGGTTGAGGGCCAGCTCGTGCAACGGCTGGAGTTGTTCGGGCAGGACGGTGCGGACGGTGAATCTGCGGATTGCCTTCACAGGCGTGAAGCGTAGCCTTCGCGATCGCCTTGACAGTGGGTCAAGTGGACTATTGGGCATCCGTTCGGCCTATTGATGAGATCGCATTCGGCGCATTGGTCTGCGCGGGGGGCGCGCGAGGCGCACATTCCGGGGCGCCGCGCTACCAATGCGTGAACTCTGCGGAACAGATCCATTTCCGGTCGCTCATCCACCCGCGAAGGGGGTCGAAACTCCTGTCGTACCGCTGCGAAAACCGCGCCGCCGGTGCGAGGATGACCCAAGGTCGTTGATGCTGCGGAGGCGTCTCACGCCGCCGTGAAGCAGCACGTCCGAATCCTTTTCGCGTTGCTCGTTCCCTCCTCCTTTAGCCCGTTCGGCGCTCACCGCGCTCCGCCGCGTGTCCTCGCCACCGGTCGGCTCGTTCACGGGTCGTCCGGGCCGCCAGGGGCGTGCCCCCTGGAGGCGTGCGCCGGGACGCGCGCGGGCTCCGGGGCGTCCCGCCACCGGCGCGGCGGGCGCCGGGCAGGTTGCCGGGGACAGCGGCGCGGGCAGGCTTCGGGTCGCACGTCCTCCCCCACCCAGCAGTCCTCCCGGCACTCCCCCCGGCCCGCCCCCCGGCCCCGCGGGAGCTGCCGCTGATCTCGGGCAGGAGTTTGGCATGCACGGCGACACGCGGGACCAGTCCACACCGGTGGCCGAAAGCCTCGACGCAGCGGTCGCGGAATCCGCCGGACGGATGGATTCTGACACTCGTACAGACCCGGCGATGCCGTCGCCCCGGGGGTCCGGGGCGGTTCGTGACGAATCCTCCGAAGCCCGGCCCTCCACCGCACGGCCCGCCACCGCTCAGCCCTCCGCCACCACCCGGCACCCCGGGGTCGAGGAGGGCGGGACCGCGGCACCGCGCAGGCGCACCACCACGCGCCGCACGGCCACCGCCACGACGGCCACCACCCACCAGGCCGCCGACCCCGGTGGCGCCGACCCGGCCGCCGACCCCGCGACGGCCCCCGTCCGCGGGAGCGGCGCCAAGCGCGCGGCGAGCAGGACCAGGAGCACCGTCAGGAGCACGGCCGCGCGCACCGCCGAGCCGGTGGCCGACCCCGCCGCGAAGCCCGCCGCCGGACCCGCCGTCAAACGCGCTGCGAAAGCCCCGGCCAAACCCGCCGCCAAACCCGCCGCCAAACCCGCCGCCAAGCCCTCCGCCCGCAAGACGACAGAGAGCGACACCGTGATCGGCCGCATCCCCGTCCTGGACGTCAGCCCCATCGTCGACGCCGGTCGCCGCCCGGCGAAGGCCGTCGTCGGCGAGACCTTCCTGGTCACCGCGACCGTCTTCCGCGAGGGCCACGACGCCGTCAACGCCAACGTGGTGCTGCGCGACCCGCGCGGCCGCAGCGGCCCGTGGACGCCGATGCGCGAACTCGCCGAGGGCACCGACCGCTGGGGCGCGTACGTCACCCCGACCGCGCCCGGCCGCTGGTCGTACCTGGTGGAGGCGTGGAGCGACCCGGTCGCCACCTGGCGCAAGGCCGCCTCGATCAAGCTGCCGGCCGGGATCGACACCGCGCTGGTCCTGGAGGAGGGCGCCCGGCTGTTCGAGCAGGCCGCCGCCGGAGTGCCGAAGAAGGAGGGCCGGGCGCACGTGCTGGCCGCCGCCGACGCGCTGCGCGACCCGGGGCTGCCCCCGCTGTCGCGGCTGGCCGCGGCGCTCGCCCCCGAGGTGCTGGAGCTGCTGGCCCGCTACCCGCTGCGCGAGCTGCTCAGCGCCTCCCGCCCGCTGCCGCTCCAGGTGGACCGCGAGCGCGCGCTGTTCGGCTCCTGGTACGAGTTCTTCCCCCGTTCGGAGGGCGCGGTGGTGGACCCGAACGGGGTCGAGCCGCCGCGTTCCGGCACCCTGCGCACCGCCGCCGAGCGGCTGCCGGCGATCGCCGCGATGGACTTCGACGTGGTGTACCTGCCGCCGGTGCACCCGATCGGGCGAGCGTTCCGCAAGGGACCGGACAACTCCCTGACGGCCGGTCCGCACGACGTGGGCTCACCCTGGGCGATCGGCTCCCCCGAGGGCGGCCACGACGCGATCCACCCCGACCTCGGGACCATCGAGGACTTCGACCACTTCGTCGCCGAGGCCCGGGCCCTGCACCTGGAGGTGGCGCTGGACTTCGCCCTCCAGTGCTCCCCGGACCACCCGTGGGTGAACAAGCACCCGGAATGGTTCAGCCACCGCGCGGACGGCACCATCGCGTACGCCGAGAACCCGCCGAAGAAGTACCAGGACATCTATCCGATCAACTTCGATCAGGACATGGATGGAATCGTCAAGGAAACCGTCAGGATCCTTCGATTCTGGATGTCCCACGGCGTCAGGATCTTCCGGGTCGACAACCCCCACACCAAGCCGGTGGTCTTCTGGGAGAAGGTGCTCGGCGACATCGCCCGCACCGACCCGGACGTCGTGTTCCTGGCGGAGGCCTTCACCCGCCCGGCGATGATGCACACCCTCGCGAAGATCGGCTTCCACCAGTCGTACACGTACTTCACCTGGCGCAACACCAAGAACGAACTCACCGAGTACCTCACCGAACTCACCGGTGACGCGGCCGCCTTCATGCGGCCCAACTTCTTCGCCAACACCCCGGACATCCTGCACGCCTTCCTCCAGCACGGCGGCCGCGCCGCCTTCGCGATCCGAGCCGTGCTCGCCGCCACCCTCTCCCCCAGCTACGGCGTCTACGCCGGCTACGAGCTGTGCGAGAACGAACCGGCCCACCAGGGCTCGGAGGAGTACCTGCACTCGGAGAAGTACGAGCTGCGCCCGCGCGACTGGAACCGCGCCGACACCCTGGCCCCGCTGCTCACCGTGCTGAACCGGCTCCGCCGGCGCCACCCCGCGCTGCAGCAGCTGCGCAACCTGCGCTTCCACCCCACCGACAACGACCAGGTGATCGCCTACTCCAAGACCGCGACCACCCCCGAGGGCCTGACCGACCAGGTGATCACGGTGGTCAACCTCGACCCGCACCACGTCCAGGAGGCCACCGTCACGATCGTCCTGCCCGGGCAGGACGCCGACGGCCCGTACACGGTGCACGACGAGCTCACCGGCGCCGTCTACACGTGGGGCCGGCACAACTACGTCCGGCTCGATCCCTCAGCCGAGCCGGCTCACCTCCTCACGGTTCGGAGGAACCCAGCGTGACAGTGAACGAGCCCGTCCCCGACACCTTCCCCGAGACCTCGAAGAAGAACCTGGACCCGGAGTGGTTCAAGCGTGCGGTCTTCTACGAGGTGCTGGTGCGGTCCTTCCAGGACAGCAACGGCGACGGGGTCGGGGACCTCAAGGGGCTCACGGCCAAGCTCGACTACCTCCAGTGGCTCGGCATCGACTGCCTCTGGCTCCCGCCGTTCTTCGCCTCGCCGCTGCGCGACGGCGGGTACGACGTGGCCGACTACAAGTCGGTCCTGCCGGAGTTCGGTGACATCGCCGACTTCATGGAGTTCGTCGACGCCGCGCACGCGCGCGGCATGCGCGTGATCATCGACTTCGTCATGAACCACACCAGCGACCAGCACCCGTGGTTCCAGGCCTCCCGCACGGACCCGGACGGGCCGTACGGCGACTTCTACATGTGGGCCGACGACGACAAGCAGTACCCGGACGCCCGGATCATCTTCGTCGACACCGAGACCTCCAACTGGACCTACGACCCGGTCCGCAAGCAGTACTACTGGCACCGGTTCTTCTCCCACCAGCCGGACCTCAACTACGACAACCCCCGGGTCCAGGACGAGATGATCGCCGGACTGCGGTTCTGGCTCGACCTCGGCATCGACGGCTTCCGGCTGGACGCGGTGCCCTACCTGTTCGCCCGCGAGGGCACCAACTGCGAGAACCTCCCGGAGACCCACGAGTTCCTCAAGCGGGTCCGCAAGGAGATCGACGCCGACTACCCGGACACCGTGCTGCTCGCCGAGGCCAACCAGTGGCCGGAGGACGTCGTCGACTACTTCGGCGACTTCACCGCGGGCGGCGACGAGTGCCACATGGCGTTCCACTTCCCGGTGATGCCGCGGATCTTCATGGCCGTGCGCCGGGAGTCCCGCTACCCGGTGTCCGAGATCCTCGCCAAGACCCCGCAGATCCCGGGCGGCTGCCAGTGGGGCATCTTCCTGCGCAACCACGACGAGCTGACCCTGGAGATGGTCACCGACGAGGAGCGCGACTACATGTACGCGGAGTACGCCAAGGACCCCCGGATGCGCGCCAACGTGGGCATCCGCCGCCGGCTCGCCCCGCTGCTGGAGAACGACCGCAACCAGATCGAGCTGTTCACCGCCCTGCTGCTCTCCCTGCCCGGCTCGCCGGTCCTGTACTACGGGGACGAGATCGGCATGGGCGACAACATCTGGCTGGGCGACCGGGACGGCGTGCGCACGCCGATGCAGTGGACCCCGGACCGCAATGCGGGTTTCTCCTCCGCCGACCCGGGCAGGCTCAGTCTGCCGCCCATCATGGACCCGGTGTACGGCTACCAGGTGACCAACGTCGAAGCGCAGCAGAGCAGTTCGAGTTCGCTGCTGCACTGGACGCGTCGCATGATCGAGATCCGCAAGCTCAATCCGGCGTTCGGCCTCGGCACCTACACCGAACTGCCGTCCAGCAACCCCGCCGTACTGGCCTTCGTGCGCGAGTACGAGGGGGACCTGGTCATGTGCGTGAACAACTTCTCGCGGTTCGCGCAGCCGACCGAGCTGGACCTGCGGCAGTACGGCGGACGGTACCCGGTCGAGCTGATCGGTGGGGTGCGCTTCCCGTCGATCGGCGAGTGGCCCTACCTGCTCACGCTGGCCGGGCACGGCTTCTACTGGTTCCAGCTCCGGCAGCCCCCGCGCCTGAGCGGCACCAGGCGGTCGAAGTAACGATCCGCCGCGCCGAGCCGCCCACCGGTCCGCACGGCACCACCAGACCCTCCGGGGGCGCGAGGTGCACCCCCGCGCCCCCGGAGCTCTCTGCACCACCGCGTACGGAGAACAGCCCAACGGCCACCCACACGAAGGCGTGACACCCGAGCCGTGCTCGCGTGCCGCGACCGCCGCGCCGCCGCAATCCGGAAGACTGACGGACCCGGCCACGACCCGTCGGGCAGTCCGCGTGCTTCCGGGGAAAGGGAGTCATGTCCGAAACCTCCCGTTCTCAAGCCCATGTGCAGCCCGACGCCCCGGCCGGTCCCGCCGCGCCCGCGGGCGTGCGCGGCACCGGGCCCCGGAGAACCGCCCTGGGGGTCAGCGAACTCGTCCAGGCGGCCCTGCCGCTGATCTCCGAGTGGCTCCCCACCCAGCGCTGGTACGCCGGGAAGGGACGGCCCATCACGGGACTGACCCCGGTGGTCGGCACCCCGCTGCAGGTCGGTGATCCGGCCCTGCTGCACCTGCTGCTCCGGGTCGAACACGCCACCACGGCCGGCGCCCCGCACGGCGACATCTACCAGCTGCTGCTCGGCATCCGCTCCCAGGGCCCCGCGGGGATCGAGCCCAGCGCGGTGCTCGGCCGGCTCAGCCAGGGCCCGTACGACGGCGCCGCCCTCTACGACGCGGTGCACGACCCGGAACTGACCGGCCGCCTGCTGGAACACCTCGCCACCGGCGACCGCTTCGGCTCGCTCTCCTTCCGGCGCACCCCGGGCTCCGGACTGCCCGCCAACCTCCCCGGCCGCGCCTCCACCGCCGAGCAGTCCAACAGCTCGGTCATCTACGGCACCTCGTACATCCTCAAGCTGTTCCGGCGCATCCACCCCGGCACCAACCCCGACCTGGAGCTCTCGCTCGCCCTCTCCCGGGCCGGCTCCACCCGGATCCCCCGGGTCGCCGCCTGGTTCGAGAGCCGGATGGAGCGGGCCGAGCCCGCCACCCTGGGACTGTTGCAGCGCTACCTGCCGGACGCGGAGGACGGCTGGGAGCTCGCCCTCGACCAGGTCGGCCGGCTCAAGGGCGACCGCTCCCCCGGCAACTTCGCCATCGAGGCGCACCGGCTCGGCAGGGCCACCGCCGAGGTCCACCGGGTGCTGGCCCGCTCGATGCCGGTCGCCCGGCTGGACCGCACCCAGACCGGCCGGCTCGCCACGGCGATGGCCGACCGGCTGGACAGCGCCGTCGCCGCCGTCCCCGGACTGCTGCGCTTCCGCTCCGCGCTGCGCAACGCCTTCCAGCAGCTCGCCGACGCCCACCCGGACGGCCTGCCGGTCCAGCGCATCCACGGCGACCTCCACCTCGGCCAGGCCATGCGCACCCCGCACGGCTGGGTGCTGCTGGACTTCGAGGGCGAGCCGGCCAAGTCCGTCAACGAGCGCCGCGAGCCGCAGCCCGCCCTGCGGGACGTCGCCGCGATGCTGCGCTCCTTCGACTACGCGGCCGCCCACCTGCTGGCCGGCGGCCCGGTCGACCCGGAGCTGGCCCACCTCGCCGCCGCCTGGGCCCAGCGCAACCGCACCGCCTTCTGCGCCGGCTACACCGCCGGGGGCGGCGCCGACCCGGCGGCCTCCCCGGAGCTGATGCGGGCGCTGGAGATCGACAAGGCGGTGTACGAGGTGGTCTACGAGGCCCGGCACCGGCCCAGCTGGCTGCCGATCCCGCTGGCCGCGATCAACCGGCTCGCCCTGTCCGTCTGATCCCCGCGCCCCCGCCCCGCCACGAGTTCGCCCACCCCCGCAGGAGGACCACACCGTGACGCCGCTCGACCCGACCGGCCGCCCCAGCCGCCCCGTTCCGGCCGCCTCGCCGGCCGACCCGCCCCGAGCCGAAGGGCGCGCCGGTGCCGGAAGCCCGGAGGCGAACGGGCGCGTCCCGGCGGCCCCCGCCCCGGCGGACGCCGCCACCGGCTCGCTGCGCCTGCCCGAAGCGCCGCTGCCGCCGGCCGAGGTGGACCGGCTGGTGAGCGGTCAGCACCACGACCCCCACGCGCTGCTCGGTGCCCACCCGGTGCACGGCGGCACGGCGATCCGGGTGCTGCGCCCGTTCGCCGAGCGGGTGGTGGTGGAGACCCCGGAGGGCCCCGCCGAACTCACCCACCAGCAGGGCGGGTTGTTCACCGGCCTGCTGGCGGGCGGCGAACTGCCCGACTACACCCTGCTGGTGACCTACCCGGGCGGCGAGCCGCTGCGCCAGCACGACGGCTACCGCACCCCGCCCACCCTCGGCGAGCTCGACCTGCACCTGATCTCCGAGGGCCGGCACGAGCAGCTCTGGCGGGCGCTCGGCTCGCACGTGCGCACCGTCGGCGGCGTCCCCGGCACCGCCTTCGCGGTCTGGGCGCCGAACGCCGTCGGGGTCCGGCTGATCGGCGACTTCAACCACTGGGACGGCACCGGGCACCCGATGCGCTCGCTCGGCTCCTCCGGGATCTGGGAGCTGTTCGTGCCCGGCCTCGCCGAGGGCACCACCTACAAGTACGAGATCCACACCCGGCAGGGCTGGGTGCTCGACAAGGCCGACCCGCTGGCCCGGGCCGCCCAGTGCCCGCCCGGCACCGCCTCGGTGGTGACCTCCTCGGCCTACGAGTGGCAGGACGGCGAGTGGATGGCCCGCCGGGCCCGCACCGCCCACCACCGCGCGCCGATGTCGGTGTACGAGCTGCACCTGGGCTCCTGGCGGCCCGAGCTCACCACCTACCGGGAGATCGCCGAGGAGCTGCCCCGCTACCTCACCGAGCTGAACTTCACCCACGTGGAGTTCATGCCGGTGATGGAGCACCCCTTCGGCGGCTCCTGGGGCTACCAGGTCTCCGGCTACTACGCGCCCACCGCCCGGCTCGGCGGCCCCGACGACTTCCGGTACCTGGTGGACGCCCTGCACCGGCACGGCATCGGCGTGATCGTCGACTGGGTGCCCGCGCACTTCCCGAAGGACGACTTCGCCCTCGCCCGCTTCGACGGCGAGCCGCTGTACGAGCCGGCCGACCCGCTGCGCGCCGAGCACCCCGACTGGGGCACGCTGGAGTTCGACTACGGGCGCAAGGAGGTGCGCAACTTCCTGGTCGCCAACGCCGTCTACTGGTGCGAGGAGTTCCACGTCGACGGCCTGCGGGTGGACGCCGTCGCCTCGATGCTCTACCTCGACTACTCCCGCGAGGGCGGCGCCTGGACCCCCAACCAGTTCGGCGGCCGGGAGAACCTGGACGCGGCCGCGTTCCTCCAGGAGATGAACGCCACCGTCTACCGCCGCTGCCCCGGCGTGGTCACCGTCGCCGAGGAGTCCACGGCCTGGGACGGCGTCACCCGGCCCACCGACGCCGGCGGCCTCGGCTTCGGGCTGAAGTGGAACATGGGCTGGATGCACGACTCGCTGGTCTACATGTCCAAGGAGCCGGTGCACCGCAAGTACCACCACAACGAGATCACCTTCTCGATGGTGTACGCCTACTCCGAGAACTACATCCTGCCGATCTCGCACGACGAGGTCGTCCACGGCAAGCAGGCGCTGGTCGCCAAGATGCCCGGCGACTGGTGGCAGCAGCGCGCCAACCACCGGGCCTACCTGGGCTTCATGTGGTCCCACCCGGGCAAGCAACTGCTCTTCATGGGGCAGGAGTTCGCCCAGGGAGCCGAGTGGGACCACGAGCACGGACCGCAGTGGTGGGTGCTCGAGGAGAAGTGGCCCGCCCGCGAGGAGCACCTGGGGGTGCGCCGCCTGGTCCGCGACCTCAACCGGGTCTACCGGGACACCCCCGCCCTCTGGGAGCTCGACACCGTCCCGGACGGCTTCCGCTGGCTCGACGGCGGCGCCGCCGACGACAACCTGCTCTCCTTCGTCCGGTTCGCCGCCGACGGCACCCCGCTGGTCGCCGTCTGCAACTTCTCCCCCGTCGTCCGCCACGGCCGCCGGGTCGGCCTGCCCGCCCTGCCGGGCCGCGAGCAGCTCTGGGAGGAGGTGCTGAACACCGACGCCGAGATCTACGGCGGCAGCGGTGTCGGCAACTCCCACCCGATCAAGGCCGAGTCGGCCGAATGGGACGGCCAGCCCCGCTCCGCCGAGCTCGTCCTCCCCCCGCTCGCCACCCTCTGGCTCCGTCCGGCCCGCTGACCGCCGCCTCCCGGGCGCCTCTGGCTCCGTCCGGCCCGCTGACCGCCGCCTCCCGGGTGCCCCTTCCGCGGGCGCCCGGGAGGTGACCTTCGTCCCTTGCCGCCCCGGCCGGATCCTGCTGGCGGACAGCCGCACCGGGGTCGAAGGTATGGTCGATATGACCACCTTCCGAGACGACGGGACGGAGACACCCACGTGGCGCGCAGCGTGTACGTGACCGGCATCGACCGGGGGGACGGCCGGCAGGCAGTCGAACTCGGGGTCATGGAACTGCTCACCCGCCAGGTGGACCGGGTCGGCGTCTTCCGCCCGCTGGTGCACGCCGCCGGGCCCGGCCTGCCCGGCTCGGACCACGTGGTGGAACTGCTGCGCGGCCGCTACCGGATCGACCTGCCCGGCTCCGAGCTGTACGGGCTCACCTACGAGGAGGCCGCCGCGCTGCAGGCCGCCCGGGGGCAGGACGAGCTGGTCTCCGCCCTGGTCGACCGCTTCCGCTCGCTGGAGCGGCGCTGCCAGGCCGTGCTCGTCCTCGGCACCGACTTCGCCGACACCAACATCCCGGACGAGCTGGCCTTCAACGCCCGCCTGGCCAACGAGTTCGGCGCCGCCGTGCTGCCGGTGGTCGGCGGCCAGGGCAAGGACCCGGAGGCCGTGATCGCCGAGGTGCTGGGCGCCCACCGGGCGTACACCGACCTCGGCTGCGAGACGCTGGCGATGATCGCCAACCGGACGGCCGGCGGCGCCAAGCAGCGGATCCAGCGCACCCTCACCGAGAAGCTGCCGATCCCCGCCTTCGTCATCCCGGAGGAGCCGGCCCTGGCCGCACCGACCGTCGCCCAGCTGGTCGAGGCGACCGGCGCCGAGGTGCTGCTCGGCGACGCCGCGGGCCTGGCCCGGGACGTGCGCGGATTCGTCTTCGGCGGCGCCATGCTGCCCACCTTCCTGGACGCGCTGACCGAGGGCGCCCTGGTGGTCACCCCCGGGGACCGCGCCGACCTGGTGATCGGCTCGCTGGCCGCCCACGCGGCGGGCGCCCCGCCGATCGCCGGCGTGCTGCTGACCCTCGGCCAGCACCCCGGCCCGAACGTCATGGCGCTCGCCGCCCGGCTCGCCCCCGGCACCCCGGTCGCGGTCGTCCCCGAGGGCAGCTGGCCCACCGCCGCCACCCTGACCCACCTGGAGGGCAAGCTCACCGCGGCCAGCCCCCGGAAGGCCGAGATCGCCCTCGGCCTGTTCGAACTGCACGTCGACACCGCGGAGTTGACCAACCGGATCGAGGTCGGCCGGTCCGAGCGGGTCACCCCGATGATGTTCGAGCACGAGCTGCTGGAGCGCGCCCGGGCCGCCCGCCGGCACGTCGTGCTGCCCGAGGGCACCGAGGAGCGGGTGCTGCGCGCGGCCGAGATCCTGCTGCGCCGCAACATCTGCGACCTCACCCTGCTCGGTGAGGTCGACGCGGTGCGCCGCAAGGCCGCGAGCCTGGGCATCGAGCTCCCGCAGGTGGGGCAGGCCGAGGGCGAGCCGGGCGGCGACCGCGCCCAGGTCCGGATCGTCGACCCGACCACCAGCCCGCTGCGCCGCCAGTTCGCCGAGCTGTACGCCCGGCTGCGCGCCCACAAGGGCATGACCGTCGAGCTGGCCCTGGACGTGGTCACCGACGTCTCCTACTTCGGCACCCTGATGGTCCAGGAGGGCATCGCCGACGGCATGGTCTCCGGCGCGGTGCACTCCACCGCGGCGACCATCCGGCCCGCCTTCGAGGTGATCAAGACCTCGCCGGGCGCCGCGATCGTGTCCTCGGTCTTCTTCATGTGCCTGTCCGACAAGGTGCTGGTGTACGGCGACTGCGCGGTCAACCCCGACCCGGACGCCCAGCAGCTGGCCGACATCGCGATCCAGTCCGCCGCCACCGCCGCCCAGTTCGGGGTGGAGCCGCGGGTCGCGATGCTCTCGTACTCCACCGGCACCTCCGGCTCCGGCGCGGACGTCGACAAGGTCCGCAAGGCCACCGAGATCGTCCGCGAGCTGCGTCCGGACATCCTGGTCGAGGGCCCCATCCAGTACGACGCGGCGGTGGACGAGCACGTCGCGGCCACCAAGCTGCCGGGCTCGCCGGTGGCCGGCCGGGCGACGGTGCTGATCTTCCCGGACCTCAACACCGGCAACAACACCTACAAGGCCGTCCAGCGCTCGGCCGGCGCCGTCGCGGTCGGCCCGGTGCTGCAGGGGCTGCGCAAGCCCGTCAACGACCTCTCGCGCGGGGCGCTGGTGGAGGACATCGTCAACACCGTGGCGATCACCGCCATCCAGGCCCAGGACGACAAGGAGCACCAGGCATGAGCGAGCGAACCATCGGCACGTGCGCGTTCCGGGAGGCGGGCGCATGAGCGGGGGGACGCGCGTCCTGGTCCTGAACGCCGGTTCCTCGTCGGTGAAGTACCAGCTGATCGAGATGCTGGACGGCACCCGGCTGGCCTCCGGCCTGGTCGAGCGGATCGGCGAGTCCAGCGGCCGGCTGGCGCACACGCCGGGCACGGGCGAGCGGCGCGAGCTGGTGCAGGTCTTCCCGGACCACTCGGCCGCGCTGAAGGCCGTCGCCGAGGAGCTGGCCGCCGACGGCCTCGGCCTGGACTCCCCCGAGCTGGCCGCGATCGGCCACCGGGTCGTGCACGGCGGCAAGCGGTTCACCGAGCCGACCGTGATCACCGACGAGGTGCTCAGGGAGGTGCGCCGGCTGATCCCGGTCGCGCCGCTGCACAACCCGGCCAACATCACCGGCATCGAGGTGGCCCGCGCGCTGCGCCCCGACCTGCCGCAGGTGGCCGTCTTCGACACCGCCTTCCACGCCTCGATGCCCGAGTACTCGGCCCGGTACGCGATCGACAAGGCCGTCGCGGACGAGCACCGGGTGCGCCGCTACGGCTTCCACGGCACCTCCCACCAGTACGTCTCCCGGGCCACCGCCAGGCTGCTCGGCAAGGACCCGGCCGAGGTCAACGTGATCGTGCTGCACCTGGGCAACGGCGCCTCGGCCTCGGCGGTCAGCGGCGGGCGCTGCGTGGACACCTCGATGGGCCTCACCCCGCTGGAGGGCCTGGTCATGGGCACCCGTTCGGGCGACATCGACGCCGGCGTGGTGTTCCACCTGCACCGGGTGGGCGGGATGTCGATCGACGAGATCGACGACCTGCTGAACCGCCGCAGCGGCCTGCGCGGGCTGTGCGGCGAGAACGACATGCGCGAGATCATGCGCCGCGCCGACGAGGGGGACGCGGACGCGAGGCTCGCCTTCGACAGCTACGTCCACCGGCTGCGCAAGTACATCGGCGGCTACTACGCGGTGCTCGGCCGGGTGGACGCGATCGCGTTCACCGCGGGCGTCGGGGAGAACGCGGCGCCGGTGCGTGCGGCGGCCACCGCGGGGCTGGCGGAGCTGGGCATCGCGGTGGACCCGGAGCTCAACTCGGTGCGCTCCGGCGAGCCCCGGATCATCTCGCCCGCGTACGCCCGGGTGGCGGTCGCGGTGGTGCCCACCGACGAGGAGCTGGAGATCGCCCGGCAGGCCTTCGCCCTGGTGCACAGGGAGGGTGAGCTGTCCGAGGAATGACACGAAATCGTCTCACTCCTCGGAACTCTTCGTCGGCGATTCCTCCCGGTCCGTGCGGAATGCACCTATAACACGAACGGATAGACTGATCCATATGCGCCGAGCGAAAATTGTTTGCACCCTGGGTCCGGCCACGGACTCCTACGAACAGCTGAAGGCCATCGTCGAGGCGGGCATGAACGTCGCCCGACTGAACATGAGCCACGGCAACCACGCGGACCACGAGGAGCGGTACCGCAAGGTCCGCCAGGTCTCGGAGGACACCGGAAAGGCCATCGGCGTCCTGGCCGACCTCCAGGGCCCCAAGATCCGGCTGGCGACCTTCGCCAACGGCCCGGTGACCGTCGACAACGGCGACGAGTTCACCATCACCACCGAGGACGTCCCCGGTGACCAGCACATCTGCGGCACCACCTACAAGGGCCTGCCCGGCGACGTGAAGCCGGGCGACCCGATCCTGATCAACGACGGCGTCATCGCCCTGGAGGTCGTCAGCGTCGACGGCCCGCGGGTGAAGACCGTGGTGGTCGAGGGCGGCGTGCTCTCGAACAACAAGGGCATCAACCTGCCCGGTGCGGCCGTGAACGTGCCCGCCCTGTCCGAGAAGGACAAGGACGACCTGCGCTTCGCGCTGCGCCTGGGCGTCGACATGGTCGCCCTGTCCTTCGTCCGCAACGCGGACGACATCAAGGACGTCCACGAGGTCATGGACGAGGTCGGCATCCGCGTGCCGGTCATCGCCAAGATCGAGAAGCCGCAGGCCGTCGAGGCCATGGAGGAGATCGTCCTCGCCTTCGACGCCATCATGGTCGCCCGCGGCGACCTGGCCGTGGAGTACCCGCTGGAGCGGGTGCCGCTGGTCCAGAAGCAGCTGATCACGCTGGCCCGCCGCAACGCCAAGCCGGTCATCGTCGCCACCCAGATGATGGAGTCGATGATCCACGCCTCGCGCCCGACCCGCGCCGAGGTCTCGGACGTCGCGAACGCCATCCTGGACGGCACCGACGCGGTGATGCTCTCCGCCGAGTCCAGCGTCGGCAAGTACCCGGTCGAGACCGTCCGCACCATGAGCCGGATCTGCGAGAAGGCCGAGGAGGAGCTCATCTCCCAGGGCCTCCAGCCGCTCAACCCGGGGCGCAAGCCGCGCACCCAGGGCGGTTCGGTCGCCCGCGCCGCGTGCGAGCTGGGCGACTTCCTGAACGGCAAGGCGCTGATCGCGTTCACCAAGTCCGGTGACACCGCCCGCCGGCTCTCCCGCTACCGCTCGCCGATCCCGGTGATCGCCTTCACCCCGGACGCGGCCACCCGCAACCAGCTCTCCCTGAGCTGGGGCGTCGAGTCGTACGTGACGGAGCAGGTGGCCACCACGGACGCGATGGTCGCGCAGGTCGACCGCGAGCTGCTGAAGCTGGGCGAGCTGAGCGAGGGCGACACCGTGATCGTCACCGCCGGTGTGCCGGTCGGCATCCCCGGCACCACCAACATGGTGCAGGTGCACCGCCTGGGCAGCCACGGCGAGTGACGCCCCGGTAGGACCGTACGAACGCCGGTGGGGCGGCCCTCCTTCACGGGAGGGCCGCCCCACCGGCGTTCGCGGCGACCGCTACTTGTCGCTGTAGGGCGCGTCGTCGTTGAACAGGTGCATCCCGGGGATGTGCAGGGTGCCGCCGAACTGGCCGGCCTGCTTGGCGGTGACCCCGGTCAGCTCCAGGTCCAGCGGGATCGGGATGGCGCCGATCAGGTCGTACAGCCAGCGCGGCAGGGTGTCCGGGGTGAGGGTGATCTCCCCCAGGTCGATCGGGATCGGCAGGCCGAGCACCTTGGACAGGTGGCCGGACAGCCGCTCCACGTACATGGTGACCGGGCCGTTGCGCATGGTCGAGGTCGAGCCCGGGGCGCCCTGGACGTGGAACGTGACGCCGTTGCCCTCCAGGGTCGACATGTCGAGGTTCTCGATGTCCACGCTGTCGACCACGAACTTCAGCACCCGCTTGGTGCCGGTCCGGGTCTTCACGTCGTAGACGCCGTGGAACACCGCGCCGTGCAGGCCGAGCCGGCTGGTCTGCAGCGTCCAGTTCTGCTCCGGCACGACGTGCTCGGGGGCGGCCGCTCCGGCGGTCAGACTCCGGGCGTCCACCTGGCAGTTGGGATCGGCGGTGGGCGAGGCGGACGGCGTGCCGGAGGCGCTCGTGCCGGGCGTGGGCGTCGTCGTGGCGCCGGCCGAGGGGGTCGCCGACGCGGACGCCTTCGGGCTCGCCCCGGCGGTCGGCGCGGCGGCGGCCGCGGAGGGCTGTCCGACCGACGGCTTCCCGCCGGCAGCCGGCGCGGCCTGCTGGGCACCGGCCGCCGGAGCCTGCTGGGCGGGCTGCACCGGGGTGCCGGCCCGTGGCGCCGGGGCAGCCGGGGTCGGGGTGGGGGTGGGCGAGGCCTGGGGGGTGCCCGGCGCGGGGGCCGGGGTCGGGGTGGCACTCGGTGTCGGACTGGCCGAAGCGCCCGGGTTGAGCAGGTGGTTGATGCCGCCGACGATGTCGTCGATCAGCCCGGCCTGGCTCGCGGTGGCCGCGCCGTTCCCGGTGCCCTGGTAGACGGCGCTCACCGCACCCGACCCACCGGTGTCGGTGGAGCGGACGACCGGCGGCTTCACCGGCGAGGTGGGCGTGGTCGCGGCGGGCGGCTTCACCGGTGAAGTGGTGGGCGCGGCCGTCGGTGTCGGGGCCGTCGTCGGGCTCGCCGTGGTCGAGGGGACGGCGGTCGGGCCCGCGCTCGGGGCGGCCGTCGGCGCGCCGGTGGGGGCGCCGGACGGGCCGGGCGGCGGCTCGGGCAGCTCGCTCTTGGGAACCGGCGTCTCGATCGGCGCGACGTCCGGCACGGTGGCCGGTGCAGTGGGGCAGGGCTTGCCCGCGGCCGACTCGGCGACCGCCGCGTTGGGCGTGTAGGCGGCGGCCATCAGCAGCGCGGTCGGCACCGCGGCCATCGCCAGCGCGCGGCCTCTCAGCCGGACCCGGACCGGCGTTCTCGGCGCCGCGTGCCGGCCGGAGCGCTGCGCGGGGGCGGCCGGGCCCGCTGCTTGCTCGGCCGGCCCGGTCATCGCGCCTCCTCCTGCTCCCCGGCACCGCCCTGCGGAGGCACGGTGGGCCCGGCGGCGGGCTTGCCCGCCGCGGGCTCGTGCGGCCCGCCCTGGGCGGGCAGCTTGGCGGTGGGCGCCGCGGCGGCCGCGTCGGTGCTCCCGGGAGCCGGCTCGGCGGTGGTCCCCGCGGTCGGCTCGGCGGCGGGGGCGGCGGTCTCGGCGGCGACGCTCTGCGCCACCGAGGGGTCCGCCGCCTTCTCGGCCCGGCGCGCGCGCCGGCGGCCGGTCGGCTCGGCCGACGGCTCCGGCAGCGGCGCCCAGGAGACCATCAGCCCGCCGCCGATCAGGCCGGGCAGCAGGGCCATGCCGAAGCCGGCCAGGTTGGAGACCGGGATGGAGACCAGGGTCAGCAGGATGGTCGCGATGCCGCCGAACACCCGCACGGCGGGCTGGAACCAGGCGGTCACACCGAGGATGATCATCAGCACCCCGATGATCAGCGACCCGGCGCCCGCGGTGGTGGACATCGCGATGGTCAGCCCGCCGAACGACAGGTGGGCGTAGGGGAAGTAGAGGATCGGGACGCCGGCGATCATGGCCAGCAGCCCGCCCCAGAAGGGCCTGGTGCGGCGGAATTCACGGAAGTGCCGCCACAGCCAGCCGACGGGGTTCTGCTGGCGGGGCCGCGTCTCGACCGTTGCGCTGGACATGGTGCAACTCCTCGACGTCGCTACGAGGTTGGAACAAAAGGGGGGTGGCCGGGGAGCAGCGGTGATCCGCCGCCCCCCGGCCGCAGTCCTGACCCGTCACACCGGCCCGCCCGGAGGCGGGCCGTCAGGCGGGGCTCAGAAGCACTCGTTGCCCGGGCCGTCGCCGCTCTTCAGCGCGAGGTTCAGGCCGTTCAGCTTGAAGGTGCCGGCCGAGGTGGCGCGGGCCGTCTGCTGAACGCCGCTCAGGTCGGCCTTCTGGGCGGCCTGGGCGAAACCGGTCGCACCGCTCGGCAGGCCGGCGCCGCCGCCCGCCTTGGTGACGCCGGGGTGCGGCGCCCAGCCCTGGGTGGCCGTGCCGGAGAGGGTGGAGGCGTCCTGACCGATGTTGATGTTGGTGAAGGTCGCGTCCGCCTTCAGCTGCTCCAGGTCGATCAGGAGGTTGTCGGCCTGGACCGGCTTGTCCTTCTCGGTGCCGGCGTGCAGCTGCAGGGTGATCTTGCCCAGGCCGAACGCGGACAGGTCGGTCACCACCGACTGGCACAGGTTGGTGATGTCGGCGTGGTCGAAGGCCGAGACCGCGACCGGGTGGGGCTTGCCGTTCGCCTCGAGGTCGACCGAGCCGAACTGGGCGAAGTTGGTGCCGTGCAGCTGGTCGGTGCTGACCTTGAACTGCTGGCCGGAAATGCTGAACGAGGCGGCGAGCGCGCTGTTGGCGATCGAGACGCCGACCATCGCGGTGGCCGCGACGCTCGGAACCATCACCAGGGCGAAGCGCTTCCAGCGGGTCTTGCCGTAGGCCTTGGACATGCGAGTCCTCCTTCTAGGACGTACATCTCCGGCTCCCGGCGGCGCGTCCCGCGCCGGTGGGGGCCTGGGATGGGAGAGAGCTACGTCCTCGGTAGCGGAGAGCGCCGTGGGCGTCGTCGGACGCGGGAGCGGCCGGCGCAACGCGGCACTCCCGTCCCGATACCGGCCGTCCTTGCGGGACGACGGGTCGGACCGACGACATCGGCGATCACCCCCGAGCGACAACCAGCGACCGCGCAGGGCCGCGCGGCCGGTCGAGGACAGGAACCGCCGTGGGACCGCGGATACCCCCCTGCCCTCCCTACCGCCGACCGGAGCCGGCGGATCACCCGGTGGGGATCCCGCGCTCCGTACCGGCCGACCGGCTGTCGGAGGTGTGGAGTCTGGGACCGGGCGTGGCCGATCGTGCTTGAATCCCGGGCGAAGCACAAGGGGTGACTTACTGACGGGTAATCCAACAGCCGGTGGCATCGATCATGAAATTGGCCGGAATTACACCGTGCGTGACGACTTGAAGAAAACGTGACGGCGAAACTCGCCGGAAACACGGACGAAACACCCGTGGGTGGTCACGGGACGTGACCACCCACGGGTGAAATCAAGATTTGGTAAACCTCTGTCCGGCTGACCGGATTGTCGCCATATCACCAGCGACACCGCAGGTCATCCGCCGTGCCAGGCACTCGGTGCCAGGCCCGGGCCGGGCGAGGAGCCGGGCCGGGGCCCGGCGCCGACCGGACGCGATCGGCGCCCGGCTCAGAACAGCACGCGCGCCAGGGCCGTCCGGGCCGCCACGACCCGGGGGTCCTCGGCGCCGATCACCTCGAACAGCTCCAGCAGGCGAAGCCGGGCGGTGTCCCGGTCCTCGCCGAAGGTCCGGCCGACGGTGTCCACCAGCCGCCCGAAGGCGTCCTCGACGTGACCGCCCACCAGGTCCATGTCCGCGGCCCGGAGCTGCGCCTGGACGTCCTTCGGGTCGGCCGCGGCCGCCGCCCGGACCGCCTGGAGGTCCAGGCCCTCGACCCGCTGCAGCAGCTGGGCCTGGGCCAGGCCCAGCTTGGCCTCGGTGTTGCCGGGCTCGTCGGCCAGCACGTTCCGGTACGCCTGGATGGCGCCGCCCAGGTCCCCGGCGTCCAGCGCGTCGTGCGCGGCGGCCAGCGCCGGGTCCTCCGGCCGCTGCGGGGCCGCGGGCTGCTCCCCGGCCGGCGCGGCCGCGCCGCCCGAGATGCCGAAGCGCTGCTCGGCGACCAGGATCAGCTGGTCCAGCACCTTGCGGACGTTGGCGGCGCTCTCCGCACCCTGGAACAGCGGCACCAGCTGTCCGGCCACCACGGCCATCACGGCCGGGATGCCCTGGATGCCGAACTGCTGGGCGATCAGCTGGTTGGCGTCCACGTCGATCTTGGCGAGCACGAAGCGGCCGGCGTACTCCTCGGCCAGGCTCTCCAGGATCGGGCTGAGCTGCTTGCAGGGGCCGCACCACTCGGCCCAGAAGTCGATGACGACCGGCACCTCGGTGGAGCGCTGGACGACCTCGGTCTCGAAGGTGTCCTCGGTGACGTCGATGACGAGCCGGTAGTCGGCGGGTTGGGCGGGGGCGACTCCGGCCGCTTCGGCGGCGGCCGCCTGACGGGCCCGCTCGGCCCGGGCCTGCTCGGCCTTCTGGGCGGCCTCGCCGGCCGCCTTCACTGCGGCGAGGTCGACCGCGCCGCGCAGGGCGGCGCTGTTGAGACGCGAATTCCGTGGCTGCATGGCACCATCCTCCCCCGTCCGCGCTGCTCGCGGGCACCAACCTCCGGAAAGTCGCCCCGCGCGGGCCGCGCGGCGGCGGGTTCCCGGGCCGTGCGCCCTTCCCCCGGTAGCCTGAACCGTTCGGCGCGGATCCCCACCCGCGCCGCGCCGCCCCCGTCCCACGGACGCGGCGCCTGGTTGTCACTGCTTTCGCTACAGGTCGTAGCGTAACTGGAGCCGGTGCCCCGGCCGCAAGCCCGAGCGGCGGTTCGGGGACGTGAGCTGCCCCACTTTCCCGGCTCCGACGGCTGCCCGAACCGGCGAACAGTCGCTACCGTTACCAACCCCACCCAAGTTACTCAGCAGTAAAGCGCAAGGAGACCCGGTGCCGGCCGCCCAGCCCCCCGCGAGCCCGGACAGCACAGTCCGGGAGAGCGCCCACGCGTTCCGGGCCAAGGGACGCCCGCGCAGCGCCGCCGCCGACCTCGCGATCCTCGACGCCACCCGCGAAGCGCTCGCCGAACTCGGGTGGGGCGGACTGACGATGGGCCACGTGGCCGTCCGCGCCAAGGTCGCCAAGACCACCCTCTACCGCCGCTGGCCGTCCAAGAACGAACTCGTGGTGGACGCCGTCGCCAGCCTCTTCGACGAACTGGTGATGCCCGACCTCGGCAACCTGCGGGACGACATCGAGGCCGTGGTCACCCAGTTCGCCGACCTGCTGGCCCGCCCGGAGACCCAGGCCGCGCTGCTCGCCCTGTTCGCCGAGGGCATCCGGGACCCGCAACTGCACCGCCGGATCCGCGAGGCGATCGTGGACCCGCAGAAGCACCTCGTCCGGCAGGGCCGGGCCGCCGCCCAGGCGCGCGGCGAACTCGAGCCGGACACCGACGCCGAGGCGGCGGCGCAGGAGGTCGACATCATCTTCGACACCATCGCGGGCACCGTCGAGCACCGGGTCCTGGTCAGCGGCGAACCGATCACCCCGGAGTGGACCCGGCGCTTCACCGACCTGCTGCTCGGGCCGCTCACCACCGGCTGAGGGCACGCCGGAGCCGCCGCACGGGAGTCCCGTACGGCGGCTCCGGGTGGTCCGCCGCCCTCGGCGGCCGGGCGGTCAGAACGCCGCGTTCTCCCGGTACGTCCCCCACTCCTGCCGCAGCGCGTTGCAGATCTCGCCGAGCGTCGCCTCGGCCCGCACCGCGTCCAGCATCGGCGGGATCATCGACTCGCCCGAGCGGGCCGCCGCCAGCATGGCGTCCAGCCCGGCGCGCACCGCCGCGTCGTCCCGGGCCGCCTTGCGCTCGCCCAGCACCCGCACCTGCTCGCGCTCCACCTCGTGGCTGACCCGCAGGATCTCCAGGTCCGGGGTGACGCTGCGCGGGTGGCAGTTCACGCCGACCACGCGCTTCTCGCCCTTCTCCACCGCCTGCTGGTACTGGAACGCCGCCTCCGCGATCTCGCCGGTGAACCAGCCCTCCTCGATCCCGCGCAGAATGCCGGAGGTGATCGGGCCGATCGCGTGGTCCTCTCGGCCCTTGTCCAGGATCCGCTGGAAGATCGCCTCGGCCTGCTGCTCGATCCGGTCGGTCAGCGCCTCGACGTACCAGGAGCCGCCCAGCGGGTCCGCCACGTTGGTGATGCCGGTCTCCTCCATCAGCACCTGCTGGGTGCGCAGGGCGATCTCGGCCGCCTGCTCGGAGGGCAGCGCCAGGGTCTCGTCCAGCGCGTTGGTGTGCAGCGAGTTGGTGCCGCCGAGGACGGCGGAGAGCGCCTCGACGGCGGTGCGCACCACGTTGTTGTACGGCTGCTGCGCGGTGAGCGAGACGCCCGCGGTCTGGGTGTGGAAGCGCAGCCACTGCGCCTTGTCCGTCCTGGCGCCGAAGCGGTCGCGCATCCAGCGGGCCCAGATCCGGCGGGCCGCGCGGAACTTGGCGATCTCCTCGAAGAAGTCCAGGTGCGCGTCGAAGAAGAAGGACAGGCCGGGCGCGAAGACGTCCACGTCCAGGCCGCGGGAGAGGCCCAGCTCCACGTAGGCGAAGCCGTCCGCCAGGGTGTAGGCCAGCTCCTGCGCGGCCGTCGCCCCGGCCTCGCGGATGTGGTAGCCGGAGACGGACAGCGGCTTGTACGCGGGGATGCCCTTGGCGCAGTGCTCCATCAGGTCGCCGATCAGGCGCAGGTGCGGCTCGGGGGCGAAGAGCCACTCCTTCTGGGCGATGTACTCCTTGAAGATGTCCGTCTGGAGGGTCCCGTTGAGCACCGCCGGGTCCACGCCCTGGCGCTCGGCGGCCACCAGGTACATGCAGAAGATCGGGACGGCCGGGCCGCTGATCGTCATGGAGGTGGTGACCTCGCCGAGCGGGATGCCGTCGAACAGCACCTCCATGTCGGCGGCCGAGTCGATGGCCACGCCGCAGTGGCCGACCTCGCCCAGCGAGCGCGGGTCGTCCGAGTCGTAGCCCATCAGGGTGGGCATGTCGAAGGCGACCGAGAGGCCGCCGCCGCCGGCGTCCAGGATCATCCGGTAGCGCTCGTTGGTCTGCCGGGCGTTGCCGAAGCCGGCGAACTGGCGGATGGTCCAGGTGCGGCCCCGGTAGCCGGTGGGGTGCAGCCCGCGGGTGAACGGGTACTCGCCCGGCCAGCCGATCCGCTCGAAGCCCTCGACGGCCTGCCCGGGGGCGGGCCCGTACACCGGCTCGACCTCGTCACCGGAGAGGGTGGTGAAGTCCGCGTCCCGCTTGCGGGCCTTGTCGTACCGCTGCTGCCAGCGCTGCCGTCCGCGCTCGATCTCCTCGGCGTCCATGGGCCGAACTCCGCTCCGTACGGCCGCCACGGCACCGGGCGGCACAGCTGTTAGGACGTCCTAACAATTTACTCGGACGTCCTACTACTTGTCGACGGATGTCCGCCGGGCGGGGCCGGGAAACGGCGGAGCGCCCCTCCCCCGGCACGGGGAAGGGGCGCTCTCGACACGGGACGCCCGGCGCGGGACGCCCGGCGCGGGACGCCCGGCTGACCCGCGGGTCGGCTCAGACGCCGGCCGGCTGGCGGGCGGCGTCGCCCGCCGGGAGCACGCCGGCGGCCTCGCGGGCCACCTTGCGCTCGAAGACGAAGGAGAGGAACGGGATGCAGCCGGCCGCCAGGGTCAGCACCAGTCGGCCGAGCGGCCACTTCAGCTTCTGCCCGAGCAGGAAGGTCACCACGAAGTACCCGATGTACAGGTAGCCGTGCAGCATCGCGACGTAGGTGGTCACGTCCTTGGCCGCGTCGAAGCCGTACTTCGCCACCATGAAGCCGCAGAACACCAGCAGGGCCGTACCGGTCGCAATGGCCAGGCCGCGGTACCAGCCCAGCAGGGGGGTCGCCTTCATACTCTTCCTCGCCTCGCTCGGCAGTTTCGGCCGGTACGCCCGGATCCGCGCACCGCTCCCACGAGGGTAGCCGCCCTCACGGCCGCTCCCGCGCAGCCCCCTCGTCCGGCTCGGAGAAGTCCCCGGCCGCGACCCGCAGCGGCCTGAGCAGTTCGAAGACCTGCCGGCACTGCTCGGGCCCGTACTCCTCCAGCCCGAACTCCATCGCCATGAGCTCCCGGGTGGCCTCCTCGACCACCTCCCGGCCGCGCGGGGTGATCGAGGCGAGCACCCCGCGGCCGTCCAGCGGGTTGGGGCGGCGGGCGACCAGGCCGGCCCGCTCCAGGCGGTCGACGGTGTTGGTGACGCTGGTGGGGTGGACCATGAGCCGCTCGCCGATCTTGGACAGCGACAGCTCGCCGGTGCGGCTGAAGGTCAGCAGGACCAGCGCCTCGTACCGGGCGAAGGTCAGCCCGTACGGCTTCAGCACCGCGTCGACCCTGGAGAGCAGGATCTGGTGGGCGCGCATGATCGAGGTGATCGCCGCCATCGAGGGCACGGTGCCCCAGCGGCGGGCCCACAGCTCGTCGGCGCGGGCGATCGGGTCGAAGTCGAGTGCGAGGGGCTTGGCCACGTCCTTACCGTACCGGCGGACGGGACGTGTGCTACCAGCTGTCCTGATGGTGGACAAGTGGGGCGCGTGGCGGGATCCCGCCAATCGGACGGCCAGGTCCATACCTGGACATTGCGTCGGCGTGAACGCAGAACAACGTCCTTCGGACGGGCCCGACTTGGCGGTCGACGGGGCCAACGCCGCGGTATCAGGCCTCGGTTCGAACCGGAACCCGCTGAAAGGCGGGGCGAAAGATCCGCTTTGTCCCTCCGTTCACAATCCGTCGCCCTGGCGGGACTTGGCCAATCCATGAACAAGACCTGTCATTTGATTTGCTCGATTGTCATGCTTTCCGCCAACCCCGTTCGACCGCCACCACCCCCACCCGACCGGTGGCAGCCGCACGACCGTTCGGGGTCCTCGCACGTCAGCGTCCGTCCCGCCCCTCAGGAGCCGACCCCGGCCCCCGGCACGAGACGCGACCGCGCCCACACGCGGTTTCCCGGAAGGACTCGTCCGTGAAGCGTAAGCTCGCCGCAGTCGCCGTACTCTCCGCCACCGCCCTGCTCACCGGCGTCGTCCAGGTGAGCGCCGCGCAGGCGGAGCAGGCTCCGCAGGCCCGCACCGCGCAGCAGCGCGCCGACCTGATCGCCCTGGCCAACGGCCAGGCCGGCAAGGTGGCGCACGCCCTCGCCCTGGGCGGCCAGGAGCAACTGGTGGCCAAGGACGCCGTGGTGGACGCCGACGGCACCCGCCACCTGCGTTACGAGCGCACCTTCGCGGGGCTCCCGGTGCTGGGCGGCGACCTGGTGGTGCACCAGAAGGCCGACGGCTCCACCACCGCCGTGGACAAGGCGGTCGGCGCGCGCCTCGCCCTGCCGAGCCTCACCCCGCGGATACCGGCGGACCAGGCCGCCGCCCAGGCGAGCGGCGCCGTCCGGTCCACCATCGGCATCACCGTCGACGAGGACGAGTCGCCGCTGACCGAGGTGCACCAGAGCGGCCAGGCCGAGCTGGTCGTCTGGGCCACCGACGGCAACCCGCGGCTCGCCTACCGCACCACGGTCGAGGGCCTGCGCGCCGACGGCACCCCGAGCAGCCAGCTGCTCGTCACCGACGCCGCCACCGGCCAGGTGCTCTCCACCCACGAGCAGGTGCAGACCGCCTCCGGCACCGGCAAGGGCGTCTTCGTCGGCACCGTCCCGCTGACCACCACCCAGACCTCCGGCGGCTACTCGCTGAAGGACGCCTCCCGCGGCGGCCAGTCCACCAGCGACCTCAAGGGCCGCACCTCCGGCTCCGGCACGCTGTTCACCGACACGGACAACGCCTGGGGCGACGGCACCGTGTCCAACGCCCAGTCGGCGGCCGTGGACGCCCAGTTCGGCGCGGCGGCGACCTGGGACTTCTACAAGAACACCTTCGGCCGCAGCGGCATCAAGAACAACGGCGTCGGCGCCAGCAGCCGGGTCCACTACGGCAAGAACTACGTCAACGCGTTCTGGAGCGACAGCTGCTTCTGCATGACGTACGGCGACGGCGCCAGCAACACCCACCCGCTGACCGCCCTGGACGTGGCCGGCCACGAGATGACCCACGGCGTCACCTCCGCCACCGCGGGCCTCAACTACTCGGGCGAGTCCGGCGGCCTCAACGAGGCCACCTCGGACATCTTCGGCACCATGGTCGAGTGGTACGCCAACCTGGCCTCCGACAAGCCGGACTACCTGATCGGCGAGCAGATCAACATCAACGGTGACGGCAAGCCGCTGCGCTACATGGACCAGCCCTCCAAGGACGGCCACTCGGCCGACTACTGGTCCTCCTCGGTCGGCAGCCTGGACGTCCACTACTCCTCGGGCGTGGCCAACCACTTCTTCTACCTGCTCGCCGAGGGCAGCGGCGCCAAGACCATCAACGGCGTCAGCTACAACAGCCCGACCTCCAACGGCTCCACCCTCGCGGGCATCGGCCGGGACAAGGCCGCGCAGATCTGGTACAAGGCGCTGACCGTCTACATGACCTCGACCACCGACTACGCGGGTGCCCGCGCGGCGACCCTGAAGGCCGCGTCGGACCTGTATGGCGCCTCCAGCGCCGAGTACGGTGCCGTCGCCGCCACCTGGAGCGCCGTCAACGTCAACTGACGCACCGCACCGGGCGACAGGACGCCCGGGGCCCCGCCCGACGGCGGCCCCGGGCGTCCTTTCCGTACCCGGGCCGCCGGCCCGGGAGGCTACTTCCCGAACCCCTGGCGCCGTCGAGGCCCGGCGCCGTCGAGCCCTGGCGCCGTCGAGGTGCCGCCCGCTGTCAAGGCCGGGCGGCTGGCGGAGTCCCGCCAGGGGGACGAACCGCGGATTCCGGGCACGGGAGGGCAACCGAACCATCCGTACCGGCGCTGGCGACTCCTGGCCAATCCCGGTGGGCGCCCTGGTCTTTCCGGACACGGATTGTCATGCTTCTGACCAAGCTCCCGTCCGACGACCGCCGCCCCCACCCGACCGGCGGTCCGTCAGAAGCCGCACGGGAGCCGCACGTCCGCGCCCCACCGCCCCAACGGCGCCAACCCCGGCGCCCCGGTAGGCGGCGCACCCGCAGGCATCCGCGGGTCTCGTGGAAGGGAACCCCCCGCACGTGAAGCGAAAGCTGACCCTCCCGGCCGTACTCTCCGCCACCGCCCTGCTCGCCGGCGTCGTCCAGATCGCCGCCCTCCCCGCCGCCCAGGCGGCCGCCCCCGCGCCCGACCGGCCGTCGGCCGCGCCGCTCGCGCTGGCCGCCGCGCAGAGCGCCCCGCTCGCGCGGCAGCTGGCCCTCGGCGGCCAGGAGCAACTGGTCGCCCGGGACGCCGTGGTGGACGCCGACGGCACCCGGCACCTGCGCTACGACCGCACCTTCGCCGGTCTGCCGGTGCTCGGCGGCGACCTGGTCGTCCACCAGCGCCCGGACGGCTCGGTGGGCTCGGTGGACCGCGCCTTCGCCGGCCGGCTGTCGCTGCCCGCCACCACCCCCGCGCTGGCCGCCGGCCAGGCCGCCCAGCGGGCCACCGACGCCGTCCGGGCGACGGTCGGACAGGCCGCCGACGCGGACGAGCCGGCCCTCAGCCGGGTGGACGGCGCCGACGCGCCCGAGCTGGTGGTCTGGGCCGCCGACGGCAGCCCGCGGCTGGCCCACCGCACGGTGGTGCGCGGCGAGCGGGCCGACGGCACCCCGAGCCGCCAGGAGGTGGTCACCGACGCCGCCACCGGCCAGGTGCTGTCCAGCCAGGAACAGGTGCAGACCGCCACCGGCACCGGCAAGGGCGTCAACGTCGGCACCGTCACCCTGACCACGACCCAGAGCGGCTCGACCTACACGCTCAAGGACGCCTCCCGCGGCGGCCAGTCCACCACCGACCTCAAGGGCGGCAGCTCGGGCAGCGGCACCCTGTTCGCCAACACCACGAACTCCTGGGGCAACGGCTCGCCCTCCAACCGCGAGTCCGCCGCCGTGGACGCCCAGTTCGGCGCGGCCGTCACCTGGGACTTCTACAAGAGCACCTTCGGCCGCAACGGCATCAAGAACAACGGCGTCGGCGCCGCCAGCCGGGTCCACTACGGCTCCAACTACGTCAACGCGTTCTGGGACGACTCCTGCTTCTGCATGACCTACGGCGACGGGTCCGGCAACACCCACCCGCTCACCGCCGTCGACGTCTCCGGCCACGAGATGAGCCACGGCGTCACCGCGGCCACCGCCCGCCTGAACTACTCGGGCGAGTCCGGCGGCCTCAACGAGGCCACCTCGGACATCTTCGGCACCATGGTCGAGTGGTACGCCAACCTGCCCGCGGACCCGCCGGACTACCTGATCGGCGAGAAGCTCAACATCAACGGCAACGGCACGCCGCTGCGGTACATGGACAAGCCCTCCAAGGACGGCCAGTCGGCCGACTACTGGTCCTCGGGCGTCGGCAACAAGGACGTCCACTACTCCTCGGGCGTGGCCAACCACTTCTTCTACCTGCTCGCCGAGGGCAGCGGCGCCAAGGTGATCAACGGCGTCAGCTACAACAGCCCGACCTCCAACGGCGCGAAGGTGACCGGGATCGGCCGGAACAAGGCGGCCGCGATCTGGTACCGCGCGCTGACCGTCTACATGACCTCGACGACCAACTACAAGGCCGCCCGCACCGCGACGCTCAAGGCTGCCTCCGACCTCTACGGCGCGAGCAGCACCGAGTACCAGACGGTGGCCGCGGCCTGGAGCGGGGTGAACGTCAACTAGACGCACCCCGGACGCACCCCCGCCGGGCCGCTTCCGGCGGGAGACGGCGACGGGCTGCCGCGGCCCTTCGGGAGAGGAGGCCGTGGCAGCCCGTCGCCGTCCACGCGTGCGGGTCAGGCGGTGGCGGCGGCGGTCTCCAGCTCCCCGCGCTCCTCGCGGCCGAGCATCCGCTCGGCGAAGAAGCCGCCCAGCGGCAGCACCGAGAGCACGAACAGCAGGACACCGCGCTTGGCGTCCCACTTCTGCGCCTGCCAGGCCTGGATCCAGAAGACCACGTACAGGATGAACAGGATGCCGTGGACCATGCCCATCACCGGCACGGCGTCGAAGGACGTGGTCCGCTTCAGCACCGAGCAGATGAGCAGCAGGACGAAGGAGATCCCCTCGGGGGCGGAGACCAGGCGCAGGCGGTGGACGGCGCTGCTGTTCACGATGGATACCTCAATACGGGGGTCGGAGGCGCGGCGTGCTTGTGAAGCGACTCACAAGCCTTCCGGCCCATTATCACCGAGCACACGTCCGGGCCCCGGGGCGGGGCGGCCACCGTGCCCGATCTCACAGCGGCGCCCCCGCCCGGGTCACCAGACGCACCGGCGGTGTCACAGCTGTGTGCCGGACCGCGCCGGGCGCGGCGCTCCGCCGCCCGCACCCCCTATCCTCGTGCCCGCGCGCCCACCGCCCGGGTCGCGCCCGACGCATCGCACACGGGGGTGGCCACACCATGTTCAAGCGGGACTGGGACCGCAGGACCTGCGCCAAGCGCGGGCACGTCACCTACGCGCCGACCGAACCCGAGCTGGCCGCCCGGCTGCACACCGCCACCGCCGTCGGCGACGCCTGGCGCTGCCTGCGCTGCGGCGACTTCGCGCTCGGCGCCCCGCACGGTTCCGGCCCGGCGGCGGACGCCCCGCTGGTGCCGCGCGGCAAGGCCCTGCGGGACCTCTTCATCCTGCGCTTCCTGGCCGTCGAGCGGGTGCTGCGCGGCATCGTCATCATCCTGATCGCCTGGGGCGTGTGGAAGTTCTCCAACAGCCAGGAGGCCGTGCAGCGGGTCTTCGACGAGGACCTGACGGTGTTCAGGCCGGTCGCCGACCACTTCCACTGGGACCTCGACCACGCCCCGATCGTCGAGACGATCCGCAAGACCTTCGGGTACCAGAAGAAGACCCTGCTGGTCGTCGCCGGCGCACTGGTGGCGTACGCGCTGATCGAGATCGTCGAGGCGGTCGGCCTCTGGCTGGGCAAGCGCTGGGCCGAGTACCTGACCGTGGTCGCCACCGCGGCCTTCCTGCCGCTGGAGGGCTACGAGCTGCACGAGCACGTCAGCCCGATCAAGGTCTGCACCCTGCTGCTGAACATCGCGGCGGTGCTGTGGATCATGCTCTCCAAGCGGCTGTTCGGCCTGCGCGGCGGCGCGGCGGCCTTCGAGGCCGAGCGTCACTCGGCCTCGCTGCTGGAGGTGGAGGAGGCGGCCGGCGCGCTGCCGCCCGCCGGTCACGGCCCCGACCGGGGCCCGGGGCACCGCCCCGCCCAGGACGCGGGACACGGCCCCGACCGCGGCCCCGGCCAGGGGGCGCACGCCCGCTCCTGAGCGGCGCGTCCACCCGCCGGTTTGTCCCGGACCCGTACCAGTTCGCCCCCGCCCCCTCGCCCGGTCGCGCCCGGAAAAGCTAGATTGCGCCCGTGGCACAGTTCAGACTCCAGGGATCACGGGTGCTCGCCGTCGAGCTGGCCGGCGACGCCGTCAAGGCCCGGCACGGCTCGATGGTCGCCTACACCGGCCAGATGACCTTCAAGAAGCTGACCGGCGGTGGGGACGGACTGCGCGGCATGGTCGCCCGCAGGCTCACCGGCGAGCGGATGACCGTCATGGAGGTGAAGGGCCAGGGCACCTGCTACTTCGCCGACAAGGCGACCGAGATCAACCTGGTCCGCCTCGACGGCGAGACGCTCTACGTCGAGGCGGACAACCTGCTCTGCACCGAGGCCGGCCTGCACACCGGCACCAGCTTCACCGGGCTGAACGGCGTCTCCTCCGGCAACGGCCTGTTCACCACCAAGGTCGAGGGGCACGGCTGGGCCGCCGTCACCTCCAACGGGCCCGCGGTCATCCTGCGGGTCGGCAAGGACATGCCGCTGCGGGTCGACCCGGGCGCGTACATCGCGCACACCGGCAGCCTGCAGCGCAGCCTCAAGTCCGGCGCGGGCTGGACCACGGTGATCGGCGAGGGCGGCGGCGAGGCCGTCCAGGTCGAGTTCACCGGCGAGGGCCTGGTGTACGTCCAGCCCTCGGAGCGGGTCACCGTCGGGGGTGACGTCTGATGGGCTTCACCCGGATCAACGGCAAGCTGATCGAGGCCCAGGTGGTGCCGGGCCGGCAGCTGTTCAGCCAGCGCGGCGCGATGATCGCGTACACCGGAGAGGTCCGGTTCACTCCCGACATCACCGGTGGCCAGGGCGGGGTGATGTCCATGATCGGCCGCCGGGTCGCCAACGAGGACACCCCGCTGATGACCGTCGAGGGCCAGGGCCGGGTGATGTTCGGCCACGGCGGCCACCACGTGCACGTGATCGACCTGGCCGGGGACACCCTCTTCGTCGAGGCCGACCGGCTGCTCGCCTTCGAGGGCACGCTGCGGCAGTCCACCGTGTTCCTCGGCTCGCAGGGCGGGGTGATGGGCATGGTCCGCGGCCAGGTCAGCGGGCAGGGGCTGTTCACCACCCGGCTGGAGGGCCACGGCTCGGTCGCGGTGATGGCCCACGGCGGCGTCTTCGAGCTGCCGATCACCCCCGGCGGGTCGGTGCACGTCGACCCGCAGGCGTACGTCGCGCACCGCGGTGACGTGCGCAACAAGCTGTCCACGGCGATCGGCTGGCGCGAGATGATCGGCCGCGGCTCGGGCGAGGCGTTCCAGCTGGAGCTGTCCGGGCAGGGCGCGGTGTACGTCCAGGCGAGCGAGGAGAAGCTCTGATGTCCTACCCGCCGCAGCCGCCGTACGGGCAGTCCCCGCACGACCAGCAGACCCAGCCGGGCTTCGCCGTGCCGCCGGTGCCACCGGCCTACGGGCCGCCGCAGGGCTACCCGCCGCCGCCCCCGCCCGGGTACCCGCAGCAGCCGCCCCAGCCGGTCCAGGTGCCCCAACAGGCGTACGCCCAGGAGCAGTTCGGCGGCGCCCAGGCCCCGCTGCCGACCACCCACGGCGGTGCGGGCCCGGTGGTGCACGACGCGCACACGCTGCCGGCCGGCGACAACGTCAACCCGTACGCCTTCTCGGTCGACCTGAACGGCTCGTACTTCCTCCAGAAGGGCAAGATGGTCGCCTACTACGGCGACATCACCTTCCGCGGCGTCGGCGCCGGGATGATCGACCGGGCGCTCGGGCAGCACTTCAACTCCCCGCTGCACGCGTCGGACTGGGTGGTCGCCCAGGGCCGCGGCAAGCTGCTGCTGGCCGACCGCGCCTTCGACCTCAACTCCTACGACCTGGACGAGGGCAACCTGACCGTCCGCTCCGGCAACCTGCTCGCCTTCGACCCGACGCTGCGGCTGAAGCAGTCGATCATCCCGGGCTTCCTGACCCTGATCGGCACCGGCCGCTTCGTCGCCGCCTCCAACGGGCCGGTGCACTTCGTCGAGCCGCCGATCCGGGTGGACCCGCAGGCCCTCGTCGGCTGGGCGGACTGCCCCGCGCCGTGCCACCACTACGACCACGACTACCTGCACGGGGTGGTCGGCGGGCTGCGGCGGCTGACCGGCATCGGCGGGGCCTCCGGCGAGGAGCACCAGTTCGAGTTCATCGGCGCCGGGCAGGTGCTGATCCAGTCCAGCGAGAAGCTGCTGGCCGAGCGGTCGGTGGGCGTGGTGGGCGCCGAAGCGGGCGTCCCGGGCAGCGGGGTGCCCGCCGGGCCCGGCCACGGCGGCGGCCACTCCCCCGCGCCGGGTCTCGGTAACCTGGGTGACCTCGGTCGGCGATTCGGCCTCTGAAGTTGTACAACATTGAACTAAATCGGCTATGCTGGATCCCATGGATACGCACACGACCGACACTGCGGACACCCCTCCGTCGCAGCCGGACGGGGACACTCCCTGGCTGACCGCCAGGGAGCAGCGGATGTGGCGCGCCCATCTGGAGGTCGCCAAGCTGCTGGACTACCAGCTCAGCCGTGAGCTCCAGCCGCACAACCTGGCCATCAACGACTACGAGATCCTGGTCGTCCTCTCCGAGGCCCCCGACCACCGGATGCGGATGACCGACCTGGCGACCGCCACCCTGCAGTCCAAGAGCCGGCTCTCCCACCAGATCACCCGCATGGAGAACGCCGGCCTGGTGCTGCGCCAGGAGTGCCCCGGCGACCGCCGCGGCCTCTTCGCCCACCTGACCGAGCAGGGCTGGGAGACCATGCAGCGTGTCGCCCCGGACCACGTCCGAAGCGTCCGGGCGCACTTCATCGACCGCTTCACCCCGGAACAGCTGGACGCCATGTACGAGGCCCTGGCCCCGGTGGCCGACCACCTCCGGGGCCTGCGCGGCCGCTCGTAGGCCCGCCGGCCCCGCGCGGGACGTCGACCGCACCGGCGTCCCGCGCGCCGCAGCCGGACGGCGCCCCCACCGCCCCCACCGCCCCCGCCGGGCGCGGGGTGACGGCGCGCCAGGGCGCCGCGGGCTCAGTTCCGGGTGAGGCCCGCGACGAGTTCGTCGGCGGCGCCGTACGGGTCGAGCTCGCCGGCGACGACCCGTTCGGCGAGGCCGGCGAGCTGGCGGTCGCCGGAGAGGTCGCCGATGCGGGCGCGCAGCTCGGCCAGGGCGATCGCCTCGATCTCCTGGGCGGCCCTGCGGCGGCGGCGGGCCGCCAGCTCGCCGTGCTCCTCCAGCCAGGCACGGTGCTTCTCGAGTGCCTCGACCACTTCGTCCACACCCTCGCCGCGGGCCGCGACGGTCTTGACGATCGGCGGCCGCCAGTCCCCCGGCTCGCGGGCCTCGCCGAGGCCCAGCATGTGGTTGAGCTCCCGGGCGGTGGCGTCCGCGCCGTCCCGGTCGGCCTTGTTGACCACGAACACGTCGCCGATCTCCAGGATGCCGGCCTTGGCGGCCTGGATGCCGTCGCCCATCCCGGGGGCGAGCAGCACCACGGCGGTGTCGGCCTGGGCGGCGATCTCGACCTCGGACTGCCCCACGCCCACGGTCTCGACGAGGATCACCTCGCAGCCGGCCGCGTCCAGCACCCGCAGCGCCTGCGGCGCCGCCCAGGACAGCCCGCCGAGGTGGCCGCGGGTGGCCATGGAGCGGATGAACACCTCGGGGTCGGTCGCGTGGTCCTGCATCCGGACCCGGTCGCCCAGCAGCGCCCCGCCGGAGAACGGCGAGGACGGGTCGACGGCGAGCACCCCGACCCGCTTGCCGAGCCGCCGGTAGGCGGAGACCAGCGCCGAGGTGGAGGTGGACTTGCCGACCCCGGGCGAGCCGGTCAGCCCCACCGTGTAGGCCTGCCCGGTGTACGGCGCGAGCGCGGCCATCGCCTCCCGCAGCTGCGGGGAGGCGTTCTCCACCAGGGTGATCAGCCGGGCGACCGCCCGCGGCCGGCCCTCCCGGGCCTGCTCGACCAGCGTGGCGACATCGATCATCAGGGTCTCCTTGCGCAGATGCCGGCGGTAGTCGGCAGGTGCCGGCGGTGGTCGGCAGATGCCGAAGGGGCTGCGGACCGCTTGTGGCGGTCCGCAGCCCCGAGGACGGAGCGGTAGGTCAGGCCTTCGGGACCCGCACGATCAGCGCGTCGCCCTGGCCGCCGCCGCCGCACAGCGCGGCCGCGCCGACGCCGCCGCCGCGGCGCTGCAGCTCCAGGGCGAGGGTCAGCACCACACGGGCGCCGGACATGCCGATCGGGTGGCCGAGCGCGATGGCGCCGCCGTTGACGTTGACGATGTCGGAGGAGACGCCCAGGTCCTTCATCGACTGGTGGGCGACGGCCGCGAACGCCTCGTTGATCTCGATCAGGTCGAGGTCGGAGACCTCCAGGCCCTCCTTGGCCAGCGCGTGCTTGATCGCGTTGGACGGCTGCGACTGCAGCGAGTTGTCCGGGCCGGCCACGTTGCCGTGGGCGCCGATCTCGGCGATCCAGGTCAGACCCAGCTCCTCCGCCTTGGCCTTGCTCATCACGACCACGGCGGCGGCGCCGTCGGAGATCTGCGAGGAGGTGCCGGCGGTGATGGTGCCGTCCTTGGTGAACGCCGGGCGCAGCTTGGCCAGGCCCTCCACGGTGGTGTCGGCGCGGATGCCCTCGTCCTGGCTGAACAGCACCGGCTCGCCCTTGCGCTGCGGGATCGCGACCGGGACGATCTCGGCGTCGAAGACGCCGTCGGCCTGCGCCTTGGCGGCGCGCTGGTGCGAGGCGGCGGCGATCTCGTCCTGCACCTCGCGGGCGATGCCCAGGCGGGTGTTGTGCCGCTCGGTGGACTCGCCCATCGGGATGTTCTCGTAGGCGTCGGTCAGGCCGTCGTGGGCCATCGCGTCGAGCATCTCGATCGCGCCGTACTTGTAGCCCTCGCGGGACTTCGGCAGCAGGTGGGGCGCGTTGGTCATCGACTCCTGGCCGCCGGCCACCACGATGTCGAACTCGCCGGCGCGGATCAGCTGGTCGGCCAGCGCGATGGCGTCCAGGCCGGAGAGGCAGACCTTGTTGATGGTCAGCGCGGGGACGTTCATCGGGATGCCGGCCTTGACGGCGGCCTGGCGGGCCGGGATCTGGCCGGCACCGGCCTGCAGCACCTGGCCCATGATCACGTACTGGACCTGCTCACCCGTGATCCCGGCCCGCTCCAGCGCGCCCTTGATCGCGAAGGCGCCGAGCTCGGCACCGGAGAAGCCCTTGAGGGAGCCGAGCAGTCGACCCATCGGGGTCCGCGCACCGGCAACGATCACAGAGGTGGTGTTGGTCATGGGACGAGCCCCTTCGCACGTCGTGGCCAGGTGAGGATGCGCTCAATGTACTGACCCGTTTTCCGCCCGTCACCGGAGCGACGGTGTGATCGAGCGCACTGGCACCCTCCAGTCAACACCGTGTCAACACGATCCGGGTGAACCCGGCCGCGTGTGAGCAGACTCGCACGTCCGCCGCTGGCGCCGGCTCGGCGCCATGCGCTGCACTGGGTGCCACCTTCATCCCTACCCGCTCCGGAGGTCGCCGTGCTGACCCGTATCGACCACATCGGCATCGCCTGCCGAGACCTCGACAAGACGGTCGAGTTCTACCGCGCCACCTACGGCTTCGAGGTGTTCCACAGCGAGGTCAACGAGGAGCAGGGCGTGCGCGAGGCCATGCTCCGGATCAACCGGACGGACGACGGCGGCGCCTCGTACCTCCAGCTGCTGGAGCCCACCCGGCCGGACTCCACGGTGGCCAAGTGGCTGGAGAAGAACGGCGAGGGCGTGCACCACATCGCCTTCGGCACCGCCGACGTGGACGGCGACGCCGAGGCGATCCGGGGCAAGGGCGTCCGGGTCCTCTACGACCAGCCGCGGATCGGCTCGATGGGCTCGCGGATCACCTTCCTGCACCCCAAGGACTGCGGCGGGGTGCTCACCGAGCTGGTCACCTCGGCCGAGCCGGGCGCGCACGGCGAGCACTGAGCGCCGGGTACCGGGAGCACCGGGTCGGGCCCGGTGGAGCCGCTCGAACGGGCGGCCCCACCGGGCCCGACCCTAGCGACCCGTCAGTAACCTCGCCCGGTAGCCGGAAAACCCCCACGCGGCCATTCCCCCGCCCCGCGCTCCCACTACAATGCCCAGGTGCGCGAAGACTCCGGGGGACGGAGGCGACGGGCACGGCCGATGACAGGCCCGTCCGCCCTCCGGTGGTCGGCCCGTCGCAGGGGAGTCCAGTACGCGGGCACGGCTGAACAGTCGCAAGACGGATCTGTCACCATTCTCCACAGGCAAGAGTTCGCCCAGGAGTCCACCCGGACGGGGGAACGCGGCACCCCGCGCTCCCGCCCCCACGGACTCCGACGACCGCGGCGGACGATCCCGGCTTGGCGGGGAGTCGTCCAGTGGCCACGGATGCAAGGACCAGTCGGACCGGGACAGCCCTGGACCGGTCGGGTCGAGGACGCGACCAGGAGATGGATGGGACCGCGGAGTGCGGGGCAACGACCGCTACGAGGCTGACGATCACCTCTCCCAGTTCGAGGCCGAGATGGGTCGGACTCGGAAGGAGCGGGACAAGGCAGTCGAGCATGCCGAGGACCTCGCCTACCAGGTGGAGGTGCTCCGGGCCAAGCTGCACGAGTCCCGTCGCATGCTCGCCCAGCCGCGCGCCTTCGACGCCGTCTCCGGCCAGGCCGAGCAGATGCTCCGCACCGCCGAGATGCAGGCCCAGCAGCTGCGTGCCGACGCCGAGCGCCAGCTGCGCGACTCCCAGGCCGCGACCCAGCGGATCATGGCCGAGGCCGCCGAACGCACCGCCCGCCTGGAGGCCGAGCTCACCGCCCGCCGCCACCAGCTGGAGGAGGAGCTCGCCGAGCTGCGCCGCGCCGCCGAGCAGCACGTCAACGGCTGGGCCGAGCAGACCCGGGCCGGCACCGAGCAGGAGGCCCAGCGCCTGCTCCAGGAGGCCCGCGCCGAGGCCGAGCGGATGGTCGCCGCCGCCCGCGCGGAGGCCGCCGCCCTCTCCGACCAGGCCCGCGCCCAGACCGCCGCCGACGTGGACGCCGCCCGCGGCGAGGCCCGGGCCGCCGCCGAGGCCGCCCTGCAGAGGGCCCAGAGCGACGCCGAGCGCCTGCTGCGGGCCGCCTCCGAGCAGGCCCAGCAGGCCGGCGCCCAGGCCGCCGCCGACGTCGACGCGGCCCGCGGCCAGGCCCAGCAGGAGCTGGCCGCCGCACACGCCGCCGCCGAGCAGCAGCTCGCCGTCGCCCACGCCGAGATCAGCCGGCTCAAGGAGCAGGCCGCCGCCGAACAGGCCAGCGCCGCCCAGCAGCTCACCGCCGCGAAGGCCGAGATAGAGCGGCTGCGCGCCGAGGCGATCGCCGAGGCCGAGCGCACCCGCCGGGAGGCCGCCGAGCTGCGCGCCCAGGCCGAGCAGGCCGCCGAACAGCTCCAGGCCGACGCCGAGGCCGCCGCCGAGCGCAAGGTCGCCGACGGCGAGGCCGCGAGCGAGCAGCGCTCGCAGACCGCCCGGGCCGAGGTGGCCCGGATGGTCGCCCAGGCCACCAGCGAGGCCGCCGCGATCCGCGCCGAGGCCGAGGCGATCCGCGCCGAGGCCGCCACCAAGCAGGCCGAGGCGGACGCCGCCAGGGCCGCCGCCGCCGAGGAGAGCGAGCGGCTGCGGGCCACCGCCGAGTCGGTCGCCGCCGAACTCAAGGCCGAGGCCGAGGCCGCCATCGCCGAACTGCGCGCCCGGGCCGAGCGGGACCTGGCCGAACTGCGCGCGCAGGCCGAGGCCGACGCCCGGCGGCTGCGCAGCGAAGCCGAGGAGGAGGGCCGGGCGGCCGGCGCCAAGGACGCCACCGTCCACCTCGCCACGGCCGCCAAGACCGCCGAGGAGGTGCTCGGCAAGGCCAACCAGGACGCCGAGGCCGCCCGCACCGAGGCCGCCGCCGAGGCCGAGCGGATCCGCGCCGAGGCCCGGGCCGAGGCGCAGCGGCTGCGCGAGCAGGCCCAGGCCGCCGTCGAACAGGCCCAGAACGCCGCCCTGGACGACGCCGCCGCGATCCGCGAGCGGATCGAGCAGATGCAGGACGAGGCGGCCCGGCTGCGCGCCGAGGCCGAGGAGCTGCGCGCCGAGGCCGCGGCCGAGGCCGACCGGGTGCGCAGTGAGGCCCGCCGCCAGGCCGTGCTGCAGATCGAGGAGTCGGCGAAGAACGCCGAGGAGCTGCTCACCAAGGCCAAGGCCGACGCGGACGAGCTGCGCGCCGGTGCCGCCGGGGAGATCGAGCGGCTTCGCGAGCAGGCCCAGGAGCAGGCCGCCGAGACCCAGGGGCGGGCCGAGCAGACCCTGGCCCGGGCCCGCGCCGAGGCCGCGAAGATCACCGCCGCCGCCGAGCAGCAGGGCCAGGACGCCCTGGCCGCGGCCAAGGCGGCGGCCGCCGAGAACCGGGCCGCCGCCGAGCGCGAGACCGCCGAACTGCGGCGTGAAGCCGCCGAGTTCGACCAGCGGGTGCGCACCGAGGCGGGTGCCGCCGCCGAGGCGCTGACCGCCGACGCCCAGGCCGAGGCGAACGCCGTGCGCGACGCCGCGGTCGCCGACGCCGAGCGGGTGCGCACCGAGGCCGACACCGAGGCCGCCCGCACCCGGGCCGAGGCCGAGGCCGCCGCGAAGGCGCTGCGCGAGGAGAGCCTGCGCGAGCACGAGGCGGCCGCCGCCGGACTGCAGCGCGAACGCGAGGAGACCGCCGAGCAGCTGGCCGCCGCCCGCGCCGCCCGGGAGCAGGCCGAGCAGGCCGCCGCCGAGCTGGCCGAGCGCACCGCCGAGGAGGCCAACGAGGTCCGCGCCGCCGCCGCCGAGTACGCCGCCCGGCAGCGCGAGAGCGCCGACCGCGAGGCCGCCGAGCTGCGCGCCCTCGCCCAGCGGCAGACCACCGAGCAGCGCGAGAGCGCCGAGGCCTACGCCGACCGGGTCCGTACCGAGGCCGAGCAGGCCGCCGCCGAGCTCGCCGAGCGCACCGCCGCCGAGACCACCGCGCAGCGCGAGGCCGCCGACCGGTACGCCGCCGAGCTGCGCACCGAGGTCGAGCAGTACGCGACCGACCGCCGCACCGAAGCCGACGAGCTGCTGGAGCAGGCCCGTACCACCGCCGAGCAGCGCCTCGCCGAGGCCGCCGAGGACGCCGAGGCCACCCGGGAGAAGGCGGCCGCCGAGCTGGCGCTGGCCAACGAGCAGGCCGAGACGGTCCGGGCCGAGGCCGGCCGGGAGCTGTCCGAGGCCCGTGCCACCGCCGAGAGCGTCCGTGCCGAGGCGGCCGCCGTCCTGGAGCAGGCCAGGGCCGACGGCGAGGAGCTGCTCGCCGCCGCCCGCGCCGAGGGCGCCGAGCTGGTCGCCGCCGCCGACGAGGAGGCCGCCGGGATCCGCCAGTCGGTGGCCGGCCTGCACGAGGCCGCCGCCGAGCAGATCACCGCGCTGAAGGCCGCCGCCGAGCAGGAGGCCGCCGGGATCCGCGAGCGCGCCGAGCAGGACGCCGCCGAGACCCGCGCCCTCGCCGAGCGCGAGACCTCCGAGCAGCGCGCGGCCGCCGAGGAGTACGCCACCGAGCACCGCGCCGAGGCGGACGCCTACGCGGCCGAGGTGCGCGACCTGGCCGACCGGGAGACCGCCGAACAGCGCGACCTGGCCGAGCAGTACAGCACCGAGCAGCGCGAGGCCGCCGACCGGTACAGCGCCGACCTGCGCGCCCGTACCGAGGCCGAGGCCGCCGCCCTGCGCGAGCAGACCGAGCTGGAGCTCGCCGCCGAGCGCGAGGCCGCCGAGGCCGAGCTGGCCCGCCGGCGCGCCGAGGCCCAGGCCTACGACGAGCAGCTGCGCGCCGACGCCGAGGCCGAGCTGCGCGCCGCCCGGGAGGCCGCCGAGCAGCTGCGTGCCGACGCCGAGGCCCAGGCCGCCCGGACGGTCGCCGAGGCCGAGGAGCTGGCCGCCGGCCTGCGCGCCGAGGCCGAGGAGTACGCCCTCGCCACCCGCTCGCTGGCCGACGAGTACGACAGCGCCACCCACGCCCGCGCGGACGCCTACGACGCGCAGACCCGGGAGGCCGCCGAGCAGTTCGACAAGGCCACCCGCGAGCAGGCCAAGTCCGTCCTGGAGAAGGCCTTCGCGGACGCCGAGGCGCTCGGCGAGGACGCCCAGACCACCGCGCTGGCCACCACCGCCGCCGCCGAGGAGCAGGCGGACGCGATGGTCGCCGCCGCCCGCAAGGAGGCCGACCGCCTGGTCGCGGCCGGCGAGGCGGCCGGGCAGGCGGCGGTCGAGAAGGGCCGCGCCGACGCGGACGCGCTGCTCGCCGAGGCCCGCCGGGACGCGACCGCCATCCGCGAGCGCGCGGAGGAGCTACGCGAGCGCACCGACGCCGAGGTCGAGGCGCTGCACGAGCGCGCCCGCAAGGAGAACGCGGCGGCCATGAAGTCGGCCGGCGAGCGGGTGGACGCCCTGGTGACGGCCGCTCAGGAACAGCTGACGGAGGCGGAGGAGCAGGCCGTGGCCACCGTCGCCGAGGCCGAGGAGCGCGCCGCCGCCCTGATCGCGGCCGCCGAGGAGCGCGCGGGCGAGCTGACCTCGGAGGCCTCCGCGGAGGCCAGCAAGGTCCGGCTCTCCGCCGTCCGCAAGGCCGAGGGCCTGCTCAAGGAGGCGGAGACCAAGCTCGCCAACTCCACCGACCGCGCCGAGGCGCTGATCGAGAAGGCCGAGGCCAAGCTGCAGTCGGCCGAGGCCGAGGCGGAGGAGCGGCTGGAGGTCGCCGCCACCGAGGCGGAGAAGCGGCTGCGGGACGCCGAACGCACCGCCGACGAGCAGATCGAGCTGGCCAAGGCCGAGGCCGAGCGCCTGGTCGCCGAGGCGAAGGCCGAGGCCAAGCGGGTCACCGACGAGGGCCGGCGCGAGCTGGACGAACTGGTGCGCCGTCGCAAGGACATCAACACCGAGATCTCCAGGGTCCAGGACGTGCTGTCCGCGCTGGAGGCCTTCGAGGCGCCGGCACCGGTCGCCCAGACCAACGGGGGAAGCAGCAAGAAGGACGGGGGTGCCAAGGCCGGTGCCGGAGTTGGCTCCCCCCGGTCGGGTGGCAATCGCTCCAAGAACGCACCACCCGATTGAGCGGACATTGGCGGTCATTGTCCGTGAGACAACGGCATTTCGCCGTCGACACTCCGGTACCGTGTCAGGATTCCCTCAACCACCTCAGCGGTTTGACGACAGGAAGCCCAGAGTCCCATGAGCGACAGTCACTCCCCTCACGGCTTCGACCTGGTGCGCCGTGGGTACGAGCGCGCCCAGGTCGACGAGCGGATCACCAAGCTGGTGGCCGATCGTGACAGCGCACTGACCCGGATCAGCGCGCTGGAGAAGCGCATCGAGGAGCTCCACCTGGAGACCCAGACCGCCCAGGCCGCGGTCGCCGAGCAGGAGCCCTCCTACGCCGGTCTCGGAGCCCGGGTCGAGAAGATCCTGCGGCTCGCCGAGGAGGAGGCCAAGGATCTGCGCGACGAGGCGCACCGCGCCTCCGAGCAGCACCGCGAGCTCGCCGAGGCCGCCGCCCAGCAGGTCCGCACCGAGGCCGAGAACTACGCCAAGGACCGCAAGGCCAAGGCGGAGGACGAGGGCCTGCGGATCGTCGACAAGGCGAAGAGCGACGCCGCCCAGCTGCGCGCCGAGGCCAACAAGGACGCCCAGAACAAGCGCGAGGAGGCGGACGCCCTCTTCGAGGAGACCCGCACCAAGGCCGCCCAGGCCGCGCTGGAGTTCGAGACCAACCTGGCCAAGCGCCGCGAGCAGTCGGAGCGCGACCTGGCCGCCCGTCAGGCCAAGGCCGAGAAGCGCCTCGCCGAGATCGAGCACCGGGCCGAGCAGCTGCGCCTGGAGGCGGAGAAGCTGCGCACCGACGCCGAGCGCCGTGCCCGCCAGACCGTCGAGACGGCCCAGCGCCAGTCCGAGGACATCGTGGCGGACGCCAACGCCAAGGCCGACCGCATCCGCAGCGAATCCGAGCGCGAGCTCGCGGCGCTGACCAACCGCCGCGACAGCATCAACGCCCAGCTGACCAACGTCCGCGAGATGCTGGCGACGCTGACCGGCGCGGCCGTGGCCGCCGCCTCGCTGCCGAACGACGACACCATGGGCGTGCCCGCCCAGCAGTCGCGCTGACGCCCGGCAGTCGCGCTGCCGCCCGGCGGCGAGGCCGGGCCGGCACGGTCCGGCGCGGCCCTTGTGACAGGCCCTCACCCTCCCGGGTGAGGGCCTGTCGGCTTTCCGCGCGTCACTACCTCGGGTAGGCCCCGTCGGGCCGCTGGTGCCCGCTGCTGAGCTGGTTGCCCTCGTCGTCCGAGACGGTGCCGAACCAGGAGGTGCACCAGACCGACACCGAGTCGGGCCAGTACTGGACCTCGAACGGGTGCCCGGGCCCGTAGTCGCCGTACGAGGTGACGATGAAGGTCTCCCCCGGGCGGAGCCAGTAGTCCTCCCCGAGCGGTTCCAGGGTCAGTTCGACCAGTCCCTCGCCGCGGTTGGTCACCGGCATCCGGCCGGTCACCTCCAGGGCGGAGAAGTCCCAGCCCGCCGCGTCCCGACTCATCCGGCGGCCACCCGGGCGAGCAGCCGGCGGACGGCCGCGTCGAACGCCCCGGGTGCCTCCAGGGCCGTCAGGTGGCCCACCCCGGGGACGACGGTCAGCTCGGCGTCCGGGCGGGCCCGGAGCATCACGTCGGCTTCCTCCGCGGGCACCAGGGCGTCCTGGGCGCCCGTGACGACCGAGACCGGCACCCGCAGCCCCGCCAGGACGTCCAGCGAGTCGGGGCGGGCCGCCATGGCCCGCTGGGCCCAGGCGACGGAGGCGGGCGGCGCGGCGGCGACCATCTCCCGCACCCGCTCGAGCAGGTGCCCGGAGTCCGGCCCGAGCTGCCCGGCCGCGACGTCCTCGTCCAGCAGCAGTCGGACGCTGTTCCGGGCGGTGACGGCGGCGGCGATCCGCTCGCGGTTCGCCCGGGCCGCATCGGTGTCGGCGGTGGCGCGGGTGTTGGCGAGCAGCAGTCCGGCCAGCCGGTGCGGGTGGCGGCGGGCGAAGGCCAGCGCCACGTAGCCGCCCATGGAGAGTCCGCCGACCACCGCGCGCTCGATCCCGGCCGCGTCCAGCAGCAGGGCGAGGTCGTCGGCGACCAGGTCCAGCGAGGGTTCGTCGGGCCCGAGTTCGGTGCCGCCGAAGCCCCGCTGGTCGGGGGCGAGCACCCGGACCTCGTCGCCGCTCAGGCCGGGCAGCGCGTCCAGTTGGGTGGACCACATCGAGGCGTTCAACGGAAAGGCGTGCAACAGCACCAGGGGTGTTCCGGTTCCGCTCTCACGGACCGACACTACGGAGGGGAGACCACTCACGCGCCCACCTCACTACGCCCGGCGTGGGCGCCGGCCCACGCGTACCCCTCGATGACTGGCCCGCTTCGCTCGCTCATGGGCCCCACCGTATTCCGGTGCGCCCGGCGGGCCCACTCAGCGGGCCGCGTTATCCGCTTTGTCCTAGCCTGACAAGGAGTAAGGGAGCGCGAATGATCGAGTTGCACGACCTGACAAAGCGTTACGGCAAGACGCTCGCGGTGGACCGGCTCAGCTTCCAGGTCCCCCGGGGGGTGGTCACCGGGTTCCTCGGCCCCAACGGCGCCGGCAAGTCCACCACCATGCGCATGATCCTCGACCTCGACCGTCCGACCTCGGGCCGGGTCACCATCGACGGCAAGCGCTACGGACAGCTCAGCGAGCCGCTCAAGTACATCGGGGCGCTGCTGGAGGCCAAGGCCGTGCACCCCGGCCGCACCGCCCGCGACCACCTGCTCTGGCTCGCCCAGAGCAACCGGATCCCGGAGCGCCGGGTGGACGAGGTGCTGGCCCTGGTCGGCCTCACCCCCGTCGCCCGCAAGCGGGCCCGCGGCTTCTCGCTCGGCATGGGCCAGCGCCTGGGCATCGCCTCCGCCCTGCTCGGCGACCCGGAGATCGTCATGTTCGACGAGCCGGTCAACGGTCTGGACCCGGAGGGCATCCTCTGGATCCGCAACCTCATGAAGCGCCTGGCCGCCGAGGGCCGCACCGTCTTCGTCTCCTCCCACCTGATGAGCGAGATGGCCGTCACCGCCGACCACCTGGTGGTGATCGGCCGGGGCCGGCTGCTCGCCGACCTCCCGATGCCGGAGTTCATCCGGCGCAACTCCCGCTCCGCCGTCCGGCTGCGCAGCCCGCAGCCCGAGCGCCTGCTCGACGTGCTGGCCGCGGCCGGCCTGCGGCACGAGCCGGGCCCGGAGGGCTCCTACGAGGTGGTCGACGGCGACCTCGCCGCGCTCGGCGAGCTGGCCGCGGCGCACGGCGTGGTGCTGCACGAACTCAGCCCGCAGCAGGCCTCGTTGGAGGAGGCGTTCATGCAGATGACGGCGGACTCGGTGGAGTACCACGCGGGCGAGGGGCCGGGCCGGGACGCGGCCGGCGCGCCCGGCACGTGGGGTGCCGGGTGGAAGGCGGCCGGCGCCCGGTCGGCCGACGCCCGGTCCACCGACGCCCGGGCGGCCGCCTCGGCACGGCAGGAGGAGAACTGAGATGGCGTACTTCCCGGCGATCGTGCGCTCCGAGTGGACGAAGATCCGCAGCGTCCGCTCCACCGTCTGGACGCTCGCGCTGACCTTCGTCGTCACCGTGGGTATCGGCGCACTGCTGTCCCTGCTCACCAACAACAACTTCACCGAGTTCCGGCGTCACGACCAGGCCCCGTTCGACGCCACCGGCACGGCCTTCTCCGGCATCATGCTCGGCGAGCTGGCCATCATCGTCTTCGGCGTGCTGGCGATCGGCAACGAGTACAGCACCGGGATGGTCCGGGTCACCCTGGCCGCCGTCCCCCAGCGCGGCACCCTGCTCACCGGCAAGGCGCTGGTGCTGGGCGCGCTGGCCCTGGTGGTCTCGCTGGTGACGGCCTTCGTGACCTTCTTCGTCGGCCAGTCGCTGCTCGGCAGCCACTCGACCACGCTGGGCGAGCCGAACGTGCTGCGCGCGGTGTTCGGCGCGGCGCTGTACCTGACGATGCTCTGCCTGTTCTCGGCCGGGGTCACGGCCATGCTGCACAACCAGACGCTCGCCCTCGGCGTGCTGGTGCCGTTCTTCTTCCTGCTCTCGCCGATCCTCTCGGCGGTGCCGAAGGTCAAGACCCTGGCGCACTACTTCCCCGACTACGCGGGCTCGCGGATGCTGCTGGTGTACGAGCAGAACGGCCAGCCGTACGGGCCGTGGGCGGGCTTCGCGATCTGCCTGGCCTGGACCGCGGCCGCCCTGGTCGGCGGCGCGCTGGTGCTCAAGAACCGCGACGCCTAGGGCCCGGGAGGGCGGTCAGTACCGCGGAGCGCCGCGGCCCCGCAGGATGTTGGAGGCCCGGCGCTCCCGCGCTCCCCAGCACGCGCGGTGCCAGTGCCGCCGGTCGTCCACCCCGGCGCCGTGCATCGGCCAGGCCACCACGTGGCCCACCCCGGGCGGGATCTCCTGGTCGCAGCCCGGGCAGCGGTAGGACCGCCCCGAGGTGCCCGCGACGGTCTGGACCACCCAGTCGTCGCCCCGGTAGTTCTCGGTTCGGCGCAGCGATCCGCCGAGCGGTTCGGCCGGCTCGGCGCTCTCGCGCTGGGCGCTCTTGATCCGGTTGCGGCGGGGCACGGCGGACTGCCTCTCTTCCGGGGGCTCGGAGTCGTTCCAGCCTACGGCCGCCCGGCCCCTGGAACGGCCTCTATCACGGGTCGGGCCGGTGGTCCGGTGTTTTTGCCGAGATCCACCCGATCATCGAGCAGATTCGGGGTTCAGCGTGCCATTGGCACATGACATCGGATACCCACGAAGGGAACAGGCGGGGCTCGCAGACCCTGCGTGCACCCGAGGAGGCCCAAGGATGACCAAGACCACCCCCCGCGCCGAGACCCGTCGGCCCGTCGGCGTCCGGCCGCCCGCCCCCGGTCCGGCGCTGGCCTCCGCGCCGCCGCTGACCGCCGTCCCGGGCGAACCGCTCACCGCCGGACAGCGCACCGGCGCGCTGCCGCCGGACACCGCACCGGTGCGGGTCGGCGCGTTCCTGCTGTCCGCGCAGTTCCCCGGCCAGACCCACGGCGAGGCGCTGGAGCGGACCGTCCGGGCCACCGTCGAGGCCGAACGCGCGGGCCTGGACAGCGTCTGGCTGGCCGAGCACCACTTCGTCCCGTACGGGGTCTGCCCCGACGCGGCGACGCTGGCCGGGCTGCTGCTCGGCCGCACCCGCCGCATCGGCGTCGGCACCGCCGTCAGCGTGCTCTCCACCCGCCACCCGGTGGTGCTCGGCGAGCAGGCCGCGCTGCTGCACCTGACCTCCGGCGGACGCTTCACCCTGGGGGTCGGCCGCGGCGGGCCGTGGATCGACCTGGACGTCTTCGGCAGCGGCGTGGACGCCTACGAGACCGGCTTCCCGGAGCGCCTCGACCTGCTGATGCGCTGGCTGCGCGGCTCCCGGGTGGGCGCCGACGGCCCGCAGTTCTCCTTCCCGGAGGTGCCGGTGGTGCCGCAGGCCACCGAGTCGCTGCGCCGCCCCGGCCTGGGCAGCTGGCTCGGCCTGGACGAGCCCTCCGGCCCGGTGCGCTTCCCGCGCCAGCGCCAGGACCCCGACGGTCTCGCGGAGGAACTCACCAGCGCCGGACGGCCGGTGGCCGGCCCGCCGGTGGTCGTCGCCTGCACCTCGCCGAACGGCGTGAAGCTGGCCGCCGAACGCGGCCTGCCGATGCTCCTCGGCATGCACTCGGGCGACGACGACAAGCTGCGCATGCTGGAGCTCTACCGCGCCGCCTGGCTGGCCGCCGGACGCGGCGAGGAGCAGCTGCGCCGGATCAACCGCCAGCACGTTGCCGCCGGGGTGGCGCAGGTGGACGACCGCACCTCGCAGGCCCGGGCCGTCCTGCTGAACTCGATGCCCGGCTGGTTCGAGTACGGGCTGGGCGCGCACCGCACCGTGGACGGCCGCGAGCGGAAGATGCGCGACCCGCACCAGTACACCGAACTCCTCTGCGACCTGCACGCGGTGGGCACGCCGAGGCAGTGCGCCGACCGGCTGCTGGCCACCGCCGAGCGCACCGGCATCCGCCGGTTCGCCCTGCTCGCGGAGGGCAGCGGGGACCGCGAGGCGACCGTGCACAACATCGCCCGGCTCGGCTCCGAGGTGCTGCCGCAGCTGAGTTGAGAGCGCCGGGCGTGACCGCCGCCCGTCCCCCCGCACCGGGGGGACGGCAACGGCCGACACCGCCGGGATCAGCAGTCCCGCAGTTCCTCGGACTGGTTGAGCAACTGCTCCCGGACGGACGTGAAGCGGTCGTAGCGCGCCTCGTTGGCCTCGGACGGCAGGAACACCGCCACCCGGTGACAGTTCTGGAACGCCAGCCGCACCCCGAAGTGGCGCTGCAGGGCGCCCCGGATGGCATCGCTGGCCAGGGCGCGCAGCAGCTGGCCGCGGGCCTGCTCACTGGGCGGCGGCACCTGGTTGTCGGCGAAGTCGGTGCCGTCGACCTTCGCCTGGGCGACCAACGAGCTGATCAGGTCCCAGGCGTACGGCAGCGAGACGCGGACGCAGTCGACGAATTCCCGCTCGTCGACCTCGCCCCGCTCAGCCTTCTCCAGCAGGGCCGGTGAGACGTCGAGCGACATGGATTCTCCTCTCGCGGTCCACCCGCGCGGCGCCCGGGTGGTCGTGCGTAGTCCAAGCTCACAAGTGAGGGTGGGCGAAATCGCAGGGATGTCCGGAACACGGTGGTACGGGGGTTTCCGGCACCTTTGCGAAAGGCGGGGGCACACGGGACGTGACGTCCCGGACACCGACCGCGTCAGAACAGCGTGGCAGTCAACGGCGGGGCGGGCTGGTCATTCCTGGGGATTACTCCGGAAACACGCCTTGGTGCACCAGATTGGCCAGATCCCGTCGGATCGTTCATCTGAACTCTCCATCCCCGTTGACAGCGAACCCGCAGTCGTGCCGTCACACACCGTAGCGGCCGGATGGCGCGGGCGCCAGAGCGCGACGAGGCGGCGGTGGGATCGCCGAACCTCCATGTTCGCGGGGTTCGCGCTTTCTTCACCCGGTCGTCGCGGAATCGCATCAACTGGCCCCGGTGGGCTAGCGTGGTCGACCGTGCGTCTCGTAATTGCCCGCTGCTCAGTCGACTATGCCGGTCGGCTCTCCGCCCATCTGCCCTCCGCCACCAGGCTCATCCTGGTCAAGGCCGACGGCAGCGTCAGCATCCACGCCGACGACCGCGCCTACAAGCCGCTCAACTGGATGTCCCCGCCGTGCGCCCTCAAGGAGGCCGACGGGGTCTGGACGGTGGAGAACAAGGCCGGCGAGAAGCTCATCATCACCCTGGAGGAGGTGCTGCACGACTCGTCCCACGAGCTCGGGGTGGACCCGGGCCTGATCAAGGACGGCGTGGAGGCGCACCTCCAGGAGCTGCTCGCGGACCGGATGGAGGTGCTCGGCACCGGCTGGTCGCTGATCCGCCGCGAGTACCCGACCGCGATCGGCCCGGTCGACATCCTCTGCCGTGACGCCGACGGCGCCACGGTGGCCGTCGAGATCAAGCGCCGCGGCGAGATCGACGGCGTCGAGCAGCTCACCCGCTACCTCGAACTCCTCAACCGGGACCCGCTGTTGGCCCCGGTCAAGGGCGTCTTCGCCGCACAGGAGATCAAGCCCCAGGCACGCGTCCTGGCCACCGACCGGGGCATCGGCTGCGTGGTCCTCGACTACGACGAGCTGCGCGGCATCGACGACGACAAGCTCAAGCTGTTCTGATCCTCAACTCGGGGACGAGGTCGCGGATCCCGTCCCGGTCGGCGTCGTCGGCGTGGCCGGCGGCGCCGTCGTCGGTGTCGGGCTCGGGGTGGTCGACGGCGTCACCGTGTGGCTCGGCGTCGGCTGGGAGGGCTTCGGGCCCGGCTGGGTGGGCTGCGACTGCCCCGGCGGCTGGGAGGGCTGCGGCTGTCCCGGTGCGGGCGGCTGCGGCTGCTGCGGGGCGTCCGAGGTGGTGGCTCCGGGCGAGGCGCTGGCCCTCCTGGTCGGCGAGGCGCTCGCCGGGTGCGAGGCGCTGCCGCTGACCGTGGGCTCCGCACCGGTGCCCGTCCCCGCCGGGCCGCTCGGATCGCCCCCGCCCGTCCCGGGCGCCGCCGGGCCGCTGTCGGCGGACGGCACCGGCATCGGCGCGTTCCCGGTGTCGCCCGCGTCGTCCAGCCGGCCGTGCGGATCGTTCCCCCGGTGCTCCTCGGGCCCGGTGATGCTCATCGCCACCGCCGTGCCGAGCATGCCGAAGGTGAGCACGGCGGCGGAGGCCACCACCACCCGGCGCCGCTTGCGGGCCCGGGCCTTCAGCCCGGCCGGCACCCGGGCGGCGATCTTGCGGATCACCGGGCCGCGGCCCGGCGCCGCCGCGGCCGCGGCGGCGGGCAGCTGCCGGCCCTCGGCGCGCAGCAGGTCGAGCATCCGGCGCGCGGCGGCGACCCCGCGCTGCTCCCCGGCGGTGACCCGCAGGGTGAGCGCGGTCTCCAGCTCGGCGATCGCCCGGGACGGCTGCTGGACGCAGAGCGCGTGGACGCCCGCCTCGTGGTGGAACCACGCCTGGTCGACCGTCGCGCCGGTGCGCCGGGCGGCCTCCAGACCGAGCTGGAGCACCCGCTCCCAGGCGCCCCAGCGCAGCGACAGCGCCAGTGCGGGCGCCGCCGCCCGGGCCAGTCGGACCACCGCCTCGTGCCGCCCGGCGGCCCGGTCGGCCAGCAGGACCCCGACGATGACCTCGGCCTCGGCGGCGATCTGCTCCAGCGTCACCGAACTGTGCCCGACCCACCAGGCGAAGTGCTGGGCGGCGCCGTCCACGCAGCCGCGGGCCGGCCAGTGCGGCAGGAGCAGTTCCAGCGCCCCGGCCGTCAGCCGGTGGTGCCCGCCGATGGACACCGCCAGCCCGGCGTCGGCGAGTTCGGCCAGCGCGCTCTCGCCCTGGCCGACGTCGATCAGCGCGGGCAGGTGCGGTGCGGTCGGGCACTCGCCGCCGAGCGCGACGGCGAGCCGCAGCACGGCCTGCGCGGGCTCGCTCAGCCCCTCGGCGAGCCGGACGGCGGGCGAGGCGGTCTCGGCGACCGAGGGCAGCGGGACGGTGCGGCGCAGCGCGTCCTCGCGCACCGCCGGATCGGGGTCGCGGGCGGGCTCGTCGAGCGCGCCGAAGACGTCCAGCCGGTCCTCCTCGGCGGCGACCAGCGCGTCCACCGCGACGTCGCGCTGGCGCAGCAGCGCGGCGGCCTGGACGAAGCGCAGCGGCAGTCCCTCGGACTCGAACCAGAGGTCGACCGCCCACGCCTTCTCGGCGACGTCCAGGGGCCGTCCGGCCAGGCGGGCGGTGAGGGTGAGGCAGGCGGAGCGGGAGAGCCCGGCGACGGGGTGGTCCTGCAGCCGGGAGCCGGCGGGCAGCGCCGGGCCGCCGGGGGCGACCGAGATCAGGAAGGCGCAGCGGGGGGCGGCGGCGAGCAGTTCCTCCAGCTCGGCGCCGGTCGGCTCGGCCTCGTCGATCACGACGACGGCGCTGATCCCGGCGAGGTGGGCGGCCAGCTGACCGGGGTCGGGGCGGTAGCCGGGGGCGTGGTGGGTGGCCGCGAAGAGGTCCTGGAGCAGGTCGGCGGCGGTGCGGCGGTGGCCGCAGAGCTGGACGACGCCGCCGGGGGCGAGGTCGGCCGCGGCCTCGGCGACGGCCGACAGCAGGGTGCTGCGGCCCGAACCGGCCTGGCCGACCAGGCGTATCGACCGGCCCTCCGCGAGCAGGCCGAGCAGTTCGGCGATGTCGGCCTCGCGGTCGAGCAGCGGCAGGTCGGTGGGCCCGGCGCCGAGGGCGAGCGGGCCGACGGCGCGGCCGACGCCGCCGACCGGGCCGCGGGCGGGTTCGCTGCGTTCGAGCCGGCGCGGGCGGGGGCGCCACTCCTCCGGGCAGGGTCGGGCCTCGGAGCCGTCCGGGGCTCCGACACCGACCAGCAGGCCGCCGGAGACCAGTTCCCCACCGCGGGTGCGGACGGCCTCCTGCCGGAACTCCCCGGTTGGCTGTGCCACGTTCTGCTCCGCATCGTGCTCGGCCGCCGGCCCCGCGCCGGGCGGCACACGTCTCGGTCGCGGCCGCGGGCGGGCCCTGGGCGGCCGTCTTCTGACGGGCAGACTCTCGCACATCCGGGCCCGCGCGTGTAGCGCGGTCCGGTCGGAGGAGGCCGGAGACCGTGCGCTCAGAGCACGTGGGCCTCGGCGATGCCGCCGTCGACGGCCAGGATGCGGTGCAGTTTGGTGGCCACCAGCAGCCGCTGGAGCTGCGCGGGGACGGAGCGCAGGACGAGCCGGCGGCCGATCCGGCCGGCCCGCCGGTGGGTGCCCATGATCACGCCGAGGCCGGTGGCGTCCCAGAACTCCAGTCGGGCGAGGTCCAGCACGAGGTCGCCGAGTCCCCCGTCCACGGCCTGGTGCAGCAGGGCCCGCGCGTCGGCGGCGGTGCGCACGTCGAGGCGGCCTTCGATGGCCAGCGCCGTGTGGTCGCCGGTGATGCGCATGCTCTCCTCCTTCGCCTGGGTGGCCTGGTCGGGGTGGTCCGCCCCGGCCGCGCGGACTCGGGAGCGGGGGTCCGGATCGGGCTGGGACCGCCGGGCGGGACGCCTGTGGCGGCTCGGCCCGCACCCGGCCCCGGTCGGAATGCCGGGTTCCCTCATCTGACGGTGGAGCAGCGCCGCAGGTTGCTGGTTCCCGCCCCGGTCTGAAGCAACTTCACTCGTCCGAGGGAATATACGCAGGAACTCTCCACACCTACGCTCGATTACCGCCCAAATCACCCGTCTGCGGCACCCGGCGTGAGGAAACTCACCCGTCCCGGCGCGGTGGGCCGCACGATGCTCCGATCGCACGGCCCACCAGGGCGTTCAGCGCCGTCGGCTCACTTGCCCTCGTACGGGTAGAAGCCGCGGCCGCTCTTGCGGCCGAGGTCGCCGGCGGTGACCATCCGGGCCATGATCTCCGGGGCGGCGAACTTCTCGTCCTGGGTCTCGGTGTAGATGTTGCGGGCGGCGTGCAGCAGGATGTCCACCCCGGTCAGGTCGGCGGTCTGCAGCGGGCCCATCGCGTGGCCGAAGCCCAGGCGGCAGGCGGTGTCGATGTCCTCGGCGGTGGCCACGCCCGACTCGTACAGCTTGGCGGCCTCCACGACCAGCGCGGTGATCAGGCGGGTGGTGACGAAGCCGGCCACGTCGCGGTTGACCACCACGACCTCCTTGCCGACGCCCTCGGCGTAGGCGCGGGCGGCGGCCAGGGTCTCGTCGCTGGTCTTGTAGCCGCGGACCAGCTCGACCAGCTTCATCATCGGGACGGGCGAGAAGAAGTGCACGCCCACGACGGACTCCGGGCGCTGGGTGGCGGCGGCGATCCGGGTGATCGGGATGGCGGAGGTGTTGGAGGCCAGCACGGCGCCGTCCTTGGCGAGCTTGTCCAGCTCGCGGAAGACGCCCTCCTTGACGTCCAGCTGCTCGAACACGGCCTCGACCACGATGTCGGCCTCGGCGACGGCGCCCAGGTCCGTGGTGGTGGTGATCCGGCCCAGCGCGGCCTCGGCGTCCTCGGCGCTCATCCTGCCCTTGGCGACGAACTTCTCGTACGAGGCGCGGATGCCCGCGAGGCCGCGCTGCAGCGCCTCCTCGGTGACGTCCCGCAGCACCACCGGGTGACCGGCCTGCGCGGACACCTGGGCGATGCCGGCGCCCATCAGGCCGGCACCGATCACGGCGATCTGCTTGCTGGACGCATTGCTCATGGCTTGGTCTCCCGATGCCGTCGCCGCCCCGAGGGCGGGCCCTGAAGGCGGCTCAGGGCAGGGGTTGCCGCCGGAGAGCCGCATCGCTCAATTCCGGGACTCTAGTGCCAGGATCCGCCGGGCAGTAGCAATCGGGAGTGTGATCTGCAACCGACCTGGTCAGTCGCCCACGTCGCTGGTCAGACGGTCCCACGGCCTGACGGTCCTATGGTCCTAAGGTCCTACGGGTCCTACGGTTCTGCCGTTCTACGGTCCCCCGGCCTGGCGGGCCCTGCGGTCCCGCGGTCAGATGCTCAGCCCGAGGTCCTGGGCCAGGATCGCCGCCTGCACCCGGCTGCGCAGCCGCAGCTTCGCCAGGATCCGGCTCACATGGGTCTTGGTGGTCGCCTCCGCCATCTCCAGCCGGCGCGCGATCTCCCCGTTGGACAGCCCCGCCCCGATGCAGGCCAGCACCTCCCGCTCACGGGCGGTCAGACCGGCCACCGCCGCCTTCGCCTCCGGCCCGACCTGCCGCTCCGGGCGGGCGAAGGCGCCGATCAGCCGCCTGGTCACCGAGGGCGCCAGCATGCCGTCCCCGCGCGCCACCGTGCGGATGCCCTCGACCAGGGTGTCCGCCTCCAGGTCCTTCAGCAGGAACCCGGCCGCACCGGCCCGCAGCGCGCCGTAGACGTACTCGTCCAGGTCGAAGGTGGTGAGCACGAGCACCTGGGCGGCCCCGGCGGCGACCACCTGGCGGGTCGCCGAGACGCCGTCCAGCCGGGGCATCTGCACGTCCATCAGGACCACGTCCGGCCGCAGCTCCAGCGCCAGCCGGACGGCCTCCTCCCCGTCGGCGGCCTGTCCGACCACCTCCAGGCCGGGCTCGGCCCGCAGGATCATCACCAGCGCGGTCCGCACCGCCGCCTGGTCCTCGGCCACCAGCACCCGGATCGTCATGCCCGTCCCCCGCTCTCCCGGTCGTGCGGAAGCACCGCGCGCACGCTCCACCTGCCGTCCTTCGGCCCGGCCTCGAAGCTGCCGCCGAGCAGCCCGGCCCGCTCCCCCATGCCCACCAGTCCGGCCCGGGCACCGGGCAGTTCGCGCCCCGGTTCGTCCCGGTACGGGCTGTCGACCGCGATCCGCAGCTGCTCCGGCCCGAACTCCAGCCGCAGGGTGACCAGTCCGGGCCCGGCGTGCTTGAGCGCGTTGGTCAGCGACTCCTGCACGATCCGGTACGCGGCCAGGCCGACCGGCACCGGCACCTCGCCGCGCTCGCCGTCCTCGGTCAGCTCGAAGTCCAGCCCGACTCCCTGCCCCGCCGCCCGGGCCTTCACCAGCAGGGCGTCCACCGCCGCGAGGTCGGGCGCCGCGTAGGACTCGTCCGCCTCCCCGCCGCCGCTGTCGCGGAGCAGTCCGATCATGCGACGCATTTCGGCCAATCCCTGGACGCTGTTCTCCCGGATCACCGCCAGCACCTCGACCAGCGGATCGTCCTCGGCCAACCGCCGTCGCCGGGCGACCGACTGGGCGCCGGTGGCGTGGATCGCGATCGCCGACAGGTGGTTGGCCACCACGTCGTGCAACTCCCTTGCCATCCTGGCCCGTTCGGCGCCCACCGCCTCACGCCGGTCCATCTCCGAGAGCAACGCGGTCTGTTCGGCCCGCAGCCGCTCGGTCTCCGCCTCCTGCCGGTGCTTGCGCACCACGTCCCCGGTCCACACCGGCGCCAGGAACACCAGCGAGCTGACCACCACGATCAGCAGCCCGGCCCCGGTGCCGGATTTCCACCAGATCAGGCTGGAGAGCACCAGCACCGTCGAGCCGCCGGTCAGGTGCAGCACCCGCGACATCCGGGCAGTGCCGTAGACCACCGCCGCGTACAGCAGATCGGTGTACATGATCATCGTCGCCAGCAGACTGCCGGCGCACAGGCTCCCGGCGAACGTCAGCCCGCCGAGCGCCACCGTGAGCACCGGCCGGGTGCGCCGCACCAGCTCCAGCCCGGCCATCACCACCAGCGGCAGCACCACGGCCCACAGCGGCAGCCGGTCGGCGCCTTCGTACACCTTGAAGACGATCAGGACCGCGCCGCCGAGCAGCCCGGCCAGGGCGATCAGCCGGTCCACGCGGCGCGGGGGGATGGGCGGTACGAGCACGCCCCCATCTCACCATCCCCGGGCCCCTCCTCCGCTCCCGTCCACGGAGGAGGCGGCTACATCGAAAGGTGCAGGCCCCTCCGGCACCGGGCGACGACGACACCGCCGCACCCGCGCGGGAGGCTGGTCGCACCGCCGAGACGTCCGGGAGCAGAACGTGATCGTCACCCTCATCGCCGCGGCCGAGATCTCCTGGTGGATCGTGCTCGGCCTCGCGCTCTCCGCCCGCTACCTGCTGCGCTGGCGCCGCACCAGCACCGCGCTGCTGATCGGCCTGCCGCTGGTCGACCTCGCCCTGTACGTCCTCACCGTGCTGAACCTGCGCGGCGGCGCCGAGGCCGGCTGGATGCACGCCCTCGCCGCGAGCTACGCCGGCTTCTCGGTCGGCTACGGCCCCTCGCTGGTCGCCTGGGCCGACCGGCACTTCCTGCACCGCTTCGCCGGCGGCCCGAAGCCGCTGCCCTCGCCCAAGTACGGCCCGGAACGCACGGCGTACGAGTGGCGGATCGCGGGCCGCACCGTCGTCTCGTCCGCGATCACCCTGGCCCTGATCACCCTGCTCGTCCCGCTCTCGGCCGGCTCGGCCCACTTCGGCACCTTCGCCCAGTGGTACTGGCGGCTGGGCATCGCGGCCGTCGTCAACGTGATCGTGGCCGGCTGCTTCTCGATCTGGCCCAAGGAGCCGCCGGCCGGCGTACGGGTCGAGAACGGCCGGGTGGTGGAGCCGGCCCCGGCCGAGCACGCCGGCCCGCGGTCGTAGCCGCGCCCCGGTCCGGCCGCTCGTGCCGTGCCGGGCTGGACCGGACCGGACCGGCCGGACGGGCCCTAGCGGTTCTCCCCCGGCACCCACAGCACGTCGCCGCGCTCCTTGTTGGCCACCCGGGCCAGGATGAACAGCAGGTCGGACAGCCGGTTGAGGTACTTCGCGGTCAGCGGGTTGACGGTGTCCCCGTACTCCGCGATCGCCGCCCAGGTGGAGCGCTCGGCGCGCCGCACCACCGTGCACGCCAGGTGCAGGTGGGCCGCTCCGGGCGTGCCGCCGGGCAGGATGAAGCTGCGCAGCTTCTCGACCTGCGCCAGGTAGTGGTCGCAGTCCGCCTCCAGGCGGTCGATGTAGGACTGCAGCACCCGCAGCGGCGGGTACTGCGGGTCCTCGACCACCGGGGTGGACAGGTCCGCGCCGACGTCGAACAGGTCGTTCTGGACCCGGGTGAGCACGGCCACCACGTCCTCGGCCAGCGAGCCGGCGGCCACCGCCACCCCGATCGCCGCGTTCGCCTCGTTGGCGTCGGCGTACGCCATCAGCCGCGGGTCGGTCTTGGTGGTCCGGCTCATGTCGCCGAGCGCGGTCGTGCCGTCGTCCCCGGTGCGGGTGTAGATGCGCGTCAGATTGACCATGCGGCCAGCCTAGCCGCCGGTGTTAGGCGCCGTTAACCCCGCCGACGGCCCCGCCGTCCCCGGGGCGGCCCGGCCCCTCGTCGCCCGGCTCCCGGCGGGCCTCCCGCCCCGGAGTCCCGCCGCTACGCGACGTTGACCTCCCCCAGCCTCCGGCCGGGGGGACCCCCACCCCAGCCTCCGGCCGGGGGGACCCCCACCCCAGCCTCCGGCCGGGGGGACCCCCACCCCGAGGGTCTCGTCGCTACGCGACGTTGACCTCCCCCAGCCTCCGGCCGGGGGGACCCCCACCCCGAGGGTCTCGTCGCTACGCGACGTTGACCCTCTGCCCGGGCGGGGCCGCCTCCAGCCAGGCCAGGAAGCCGGTGAGGGCGTCCTCGCTCATCGCCAGCTCCAGCGGGGACCCGTTGTGCAGGCAGCGCAGCACCACCGAGCCGGAGAGCAGCGCCAGCTCCTCCTGGCCCTCCGGGTAGCGCCGGCCCAGCACCTCGATCTCCCGGCGGGGCAGCACCTTGCGCGGGCGCGGGGCGTAGGAGAACACCCGGAACCACTCGATCGAGTCGCCGCTGTACCGGCCGATACCAAAAACCCACCCCTTGCCGTCGGTCGGGGGGACCGGGGCGGAGGTGGGTTTGCCGTTCTCGTCGAGGTCGGGCTGCGTGGAGGCGTCGGCGGGCATTTTGAGCCGGTAACTGCAGTCGAACGTGCCGCCGACCCGCTGGATCAGGCGGCGGCGGACGGCGAAGGCCATCAGGCCGATCACTCCCAGCGCCACGACCGCCGCACACACCACAAGCGCGAGGACCATGCTCACCTACCTCCTCGCTACCCGCGTTCCCCGTTGCGGTCGTATGAAGCGACCGCGCTGACCTACCAACTACGACGACAGTCCCGGGGTCACGCTCGCGCGTCCCCGGGACCGTCGGTCGACCCCGCTAAGCCGGGGTCCGGCGCACTCAGGCGTGGGCCTTGAGGCCGCGCGCCGCGAACAGACGGACCTCGGCGCGACGCTCGGCGTGCGCGTCCAGGTCCGACTTGGCCTGCTCCAGTGCGCGCTCGGCACGCGCGACGTCGATCTCGTCCGCCAGCTCGGCGATCTCCGCGAGCAGAGACAGCTTGTTGTCGGCGAAGGAGATGAAGCCGCCGTGCACCGCGGCGATGACGGTCCCGCCGTCCACCGTGCGGATGGTGACCGGACCGGTCTCCAGCACGCTCAGCACCGGGGTGTGGCCCGGCATGATGCCGGTGTCACCGGAGGCCGTACGGGCGACGACGATGGTGGCCGCACCGGACCACACCTTGCGGTCGGCTGCGACCAGCTCGACGTGCAGCTCAGCCAACGTGGGCTCCTAGGCTCATGCAACCCCCGATTACTCGGGAGTTTCGGTAAGAATAACGGCCCCGCGCCCCCGGCATGAAACCGGCGGCACGGATTTGACCGGAATCACAGCCGATGCGACGTGAGGGGTGGTCCCCAGGCTCGGGGGCCACCCCTCACGGTCACTCAGCTGCTACCGGCCGCGCTTACTTCTTGGCCAGCTCGGCGGCGTTCTTCTCGAGGTCCTCGATGCCACCGCACATGAAGAAGGCCTGCTCCGGGACGGAGTCGTACTTGCCGTCCGCGATCGCGTTGAAGGCCTCGATGGTCTCCGACAGCGGCACGGTCGAACCCTCGACACCGGTGAACTGCTTCGCCACGTAGGTGTTCTGCGAGAGGAAGCGCTCGATGCGACGGGCACGGTGGACCGTGATCTTGTCCTCTTCGGACAGCTCGTCCATACCGAGGATGGCGATGATGTCCTGGAGGTCCTTGTACTTCTGCAGGATCCCCTTGACGCGGACGGCCGTGTCGTAGTGGTTCTGCGCGATGTACCGCGGGTCGAGGATGCGGGACGTGGAGTCCAGCGGGTCGACGGCCGGGTAGATGCCCTTCTCCGAGATCGGGCGCGACAGAACGGTGGTCGCGTCCAGGTGGGCGAAGGTGGTGGCCGGGGCCGGGTCGGTCAGGTCGTCCGCGGGGACGTAGATCGCCTGCATCGAGGTGATCGAGTGACCGCGGGTCGAGGTGATGCGCTCCTGGAGGAGGCCCATCTCGTCGGCCAGGTTCGGCTGGTAACCCACCGCGGAGGGCATGCGGCCGAGCAGGGTCGACACCTCGGAACCGGCCTGGGTGAACCGGAAGATGTTGTCGATGAAGAGCAGCACGTCCTGCTTCTGCACATCGCGGAAGTACTCCGCCATGGTCAGGGCGGACAGGGCGACGCGCAGACGGGTGCCCGGCGGCTCGTCCATCTGGCCGAAGACCAGCGCGGTCTTGTCCAGAACGCCCGAGTCGACCATCTCGTCGATCAGGTCGTTGCCCTCACGGGTGCGCTCGCCGACGCCGGCGAACACCGACACACCACCGAAGTTCTCGGCGACGCGGTAGATCATCTCCTGGATCAGAACGGTCTTGCCGACACCGGCGCCACCGAACAGACCGATCTTGCCACCCTGCACGTACGGGGTGAGGAGGTCGATGACCTTGATGCCGGTCTCGAACATCTCGGTCTTCGACTCGAGCTCCGAGAAGTTCGGGGCCTTGCGGTGGATCGGCCAGCGGACCGACACCTGGGACTCGAACTCGGACTTGTCGACGTTCAGCACCTCACCGAGGGCGTTGAACACCTTGCCCTTGGTGATGTCGCCGACCGGCACCGAGATGGCGGCACCGGTGTCGACGACCTGCGAACCGCGGACCAGGCCGTCGGTCGGCTGCATCGAGATGCCGCGGACCAGGCCGTCGCCGAGGTGCTGGGCGACCTCGAGGGTCAGGGTCTTCTTGCCCGTGCCGTCGGGGTTGTCCACCTCGACGTGCAGGGCGTTGAACATCTCCGGGATGGCGTCGACGGGGAACTCCACGTCGACGACCGGGCCGATGACCCGCGCGACGCGGCCCGTCGCCGTGGTCGGCTCAACAGTGGTGGTCATAGTCATTCGCTCCCGCGGCTGGCGTCAGCGAGCGCGTTGGCGCCACCGACGATCTCGCTGATTTCCTGGGTGATCTCGGCCTGGCGGGCCGAGTTGGCAAGCCGCGTGAGCGACTTGATGAGCTCGCCGGCATTGTCCGTCGCGCTCTTCATCGCGCGGCGGCGGGCGGCGTGCTCGGAGGCAGCCGACTGCAGCAGCGCGTTGTAGATCCGGCTCTCGACGTACCGCGGCAGCAGCGCGTCCAGGACGCCCTCCGCCGACGGCTCGAAGTCGTACAGCGGGAAGATCTCCGACTTGGCCGACGTCTGGTCGCTGAGCTGGACCTCGTCCAGCTTCAGCGGCAGCAGCCGGGCCGCCACCGCGTCCTGCGTCAGCATCGACACGAACTCGGTCGAGACCACGTGGAGCTCGTCCACGCCGCCGGTCTCGGCCGTGAAGGCCTCGATCAGCTCGGCCGCGACCATCTTGGCGTCGCCGTAGGTCGGCTTGTCCGAGAAGCCCGTCCACGAGTTGCCGACCGCCAGGTTGCGGAAGGTGAAGTACGACAGACCCTTCCGACCGACGATGTAGGTCACCACGTCCTTGCCCTCGCCGCGCAGGCGCTCGATGAGCGTCAGCGCGGCCTTGATGGCGTTGGACGAGTAGCCGCCGGCCAGGCCGCGGTCCGCCGTGATCAGCAGGACGGCCGCACGCGTGGCGTCGGGGTTCTCGGTGGTGAGCGGGTGCTTGGCGTTGGACCGGGTGGCCACCGCCGTCACCGCCCGGGTGAGCTCGTCGGCGTACGGAGCGGAGGCCGCCACCGCGCGCTGCGCCTTGCCGATGCGCGCCGCGGAGATCATCTCCATCGCCTTGGTGATCTTCTTCGTCGCGGTGACAGAGCGGATCCGGCGCTTGTAGACCCGAAGCTGTGCTCCCATGGGTCGTTACGTCCTTTCCCTCGCTACCGGACTCAGGCCTGCTCGGAGAGCAGCTTGCCGTCGGCGGTCTGGTAACCCTGCTTGAACGCCTCGATCGCGCTGGTCAGCGCGTCGACGGTGCCGTCGGCCAGCAGACCGGTCTCGACGATGCCGGCCAGCAGGTCCTTGTGCTGCAGGCGGACGTAGTCGAGGAACTCGCGCTCGAAGCGGCGGATCTCGGCGACCGGGACGTCGTCCAGCTTGCCGGTGGTGCCGGCCCAGATGGAGACGACCTGCTCCTCGACCGGGAACGGCTGGTACTGGCCCTGCTTCAGCAGCTCGACCATGCGCGCACCGCGCTCCAGCTGGGCCTTGGAGGCCGCGTCCAGGTCGGAGCCGAAGCCGGCGAAGGCCTCCAGCTCACGGTACTGGGCGAGGTCCAAGCGCAGACGGCCGGCGACCGAGCGCATGGCCTTGATCTGGGCGGAGCCACCGACGCGGGAGACCGAGATGCCGACGTTCACGGCCGGGCGGATGCCGGCGTTGAACAGGTCGGACTCCAGGAAGCACTGGCCGTCGGTGATGGAGATGACGTTGGTCGGGATGTACGCCGAGACGTCGTTGGCCTTGGTCTCGATGATCGGCAGACCGGTCATCGAGCCGCCGCCCAGCTCGTCGTTCAGCTTGGCGCAGCGCTCCAGCAGGCGGGAGTGCAGGTAGAAGACGTCACCCGGGTAGGCCTCGCGGCCCGGCGGGCGGCGCAGCAGCAGGGAGACGGAGCGGTAGGCCTCGGCCTGCTTCGACAGGTCGTCGAAGATGATCAGGACGTGCTTGCCGGCGTACATCCAGTGCTGGCCGATGGCCGAACCGGTGTACGGGGCGAGGTACTTGAAGCCGGCCGGGTCGGAAGCCGGAGCCGCCACGATGGTGGTGTACTCCAGCGCGCCGGCCTCCTCCAGGGCGCCGCGGACGGACGCGATGGTGGAGCCCTTCTGGCCGACGGCGACGTAGATGCAGCGGACCTGCTTCTCCGGGTCGCCCGAGCGCCAGTTGTCGCGCTGGTTGATGATCGTGTCGACGGCCACCGCGGTCTTGCCGGTCTGGCGGTCACCGATGATCAGCTGGCGCTGGCCGCGGCCGATCGGGGTCATCGCGTCGATCGCCTTGATGCCGGTCTGCAGCGGCTGCTTGACCGACTTGCGGGCCATGACGCCGGGGGCCTGCAGCTCGAGGGCGCGGCGGCCCTCGGTGGCGATCTCGCCCAGGCCGTCGATCGGGTTGCCCAGCGGGTCCACGACACGGCCCAGGTAGCCGTCGCCGACCGGGACGGAGAGGACCTCGCCGGTGCGGCGCACGGTCTGGCCCTCTTCGATGCCGCCGAACTCACCGAGGATGACGACACCGATCTCGCGGGTGTCGAGGTTCAGCGCGAGGCCGAGCGTGCCGTCCTCGAACTTCAGCAGCTCGTTGGCCATGACCGAGGGCAGGCCCTCGACCTTGGCAATACCGTCCATGGCCTCGGTGACCGTACCGACCTCTTCAACAGAGGCGGCGTCCGGCTGGTACGACTGGACAAAGTCGGCCAGCGCGTCCCGGATCTCCTCCGGACGGATCGTAAGCTCCGCCATCAGGCTTCCCTGCTCTCCTAGTTTGCGATCCTCGGCCCGCCATTGAGGGCCGCAAGTACTCGACTCTCGGCCGGGTCGTATGAACCGGCCGTACGATTTGCCGGCTCCTTGGGGAGCCGGTTTCCCGACCGAGGGTCGGATGTGCTGCTTCGGGTGCTCAGCCCTCGAGCGACTGGCGAGCGCCTTCGAGGCGGCTCGACACGGTGCCGTCGATGATCTCGTCGCCGATCTGCACCCGGACACCGCCGACGACCTCGGGGTCGATGTCGATGTTCAGGTGGACCTGGCGGCCGTACATCCGGCCCAGAGCACCGGACAGGCGCTCCTTCTGGGCGTCGGACAGCGGCACCGCGGTGGTGACCAGGGCCACCACGCGGTCGCGGCGCGCCGCGGCGAGCTTCGAGTAGGACTCGAGGCCCTGCTCCAGGCTACGGCCACGCGGCTTGTTGACGAGGGCGGTGACCAGCCGGACGGTGCCGGCGTTGGCGCGACCGCCGAGCAGCTTCTTGATCAGTTCGGCCTTGGCGACGGCGCCGGCCTTCGGCTCGGTCAGCGCGGCACGCAGCTCGTGCGAGCCGCCCACCACCCGGCCGAAGCGGAAGAGCTCGTCCTCGACGTCGTCCAGGACGCCGGCCTTGTCCGCGGCGATGACCTCGGCGTACGCGGCGAGCTCCTCGATCGCGTCCACCAGGTCGCGCGCACCCGACCAGCGGGAGCGGACCAGGCCGGAGACCAGGTCCACGGTCTCGCCGGAGACCTGGCCGGTCAGCAGCGAGGTGACCAGCTGGGCCTTGTCCTGGCCCGACCGGGACGGGTCGGTCAGGACGCGGCGCAGCGACACCTCACGGTCCAGCACGGCCGTGACGGCGGTGAGCTCCTCGGCGAGCTTGACCGCGTCCACCGAGGTGGAGTCGGTCAGGCTCTCCAGGTTCTGCCGACCGGCGGCAAGAGCCTCGCGGCTGGCGCCGATCACTTGGCCGCACCCTGAGCAACGGCGGCCTTGGCCTCCAGCTCGTCCAGGAAGCGGTCGATCACGCCGCTCTGCCGGGCGTTGTCCTCAAGGGACTCGCCCACGATGCGGGAAGCCAGCTGGGTGGCCAGCGAACCCACGTCCTGACGCAGGGCGGCAGTCGCCTGCTTCTTGTCGGCCTCGATCTGGGCGTGACCGGCGGCGACGATGGCCTCGCGCTGGCGCTGGCCCTCCTCGCGCATCTCGGCGAGCTGGGCGGCACCCTGCTCACGAGCCTGCTCGACGATGCGGGCAGCCTCGTGGCGCGCCTCGGCGAGCTCGGCGCGGTACTGCTCAAGCAGGGCCTGGGCCTCCGCCTGAGCGGCCTCGGCGCGCTCCATGCCGCCCTCGATCGCGTCCCGGCGCTCCGACAGCACCTTCTCGATGCTGGGGAGGAGCTTCTTGCCGAGCAGACCGAAGACGATGAAGAAGCAGAGCAGGCCGATGATGACCTCGGGCCACGCGGGAAGCAGGGGGTTCATCTTCTCCCCCTCCTCCGCGAGCTGAGCCGCGAAACTCATATCTGGACCTTCCTCGAAAGGGTCTAACGGCGGGGTGATTACTTGCCGGCGCCGAAGACGAACGGCATGACGATGCCGATGAGGGCGAGCGCCTCGGTCAGCGCGAAGCCGATGAACATGTTGGAGCGGATCAGACCGGCAGCCTCGGGCTGACGGGCCATGGCCTGGACACCGTTACCGAAGATGAGACCAACACCGATGCCCGGGCCGATCGCGGCGAGACCGTAACCGATCGAGGCGACGGAACCGTAGACCTCAGCGAGCTGCTGCATTTCAGCTTGTCCTTTGCGGGGTGGTGAACCGGTGGTGGTTGGCCACCGGGCGTTCTGGGGGGAGGGCAGCCGAGGGGCTGCGGGGCTCAGTGCGCCTCTTCCAGGGCACCGGCGATGTAGCTGCTGGCCAGCATCACGAAGATGTAGGCCTGCAGGAACTGGACCAGCAGCTCGAAGGCGGTCAGGCCGACGGCGACCACGAACGAGGCCGAGCCGTACAGCGCACCCAGGGTCGGGCTGAGCAGGTACCAGGAGGCGATGGAGAACATCACGATCAGCAGGTGGCCGGCGAACATGTTCGCGAAGGCTCGGACCGCGAGCGTGAAGGGGCGCACGAAGATGTTCGAGAAGAACTCGATCGGCACCAGGATGAACATGACCCAGCCGGGGATGCCCGAGGGCCAGCAGAGGTTCTTCAGACCGCCGACGAAGCCGTGCTTCTTGAAGGTCAGCGTCATGTAGGTGATCCACACGACGGCCGCGAGGCCGGCCGGGAACGCGATCGAGGCCGTCACCGGGAACTGCGCGAACGGGATGATCGACATGATGTTCATCAACCAGACGAAGAAGAACATCGAGACCAGCATCGGGACGTACTTCTCGCCCTTCTTGCCGATCGTCTCCATCACGATGGAGCGCTTCACGAAGTCGTAGCCGATCTCGCCGACCAGCTGCAGCTTGCCCGGCACCAGGCGCGGCTTGGCGAAGGCGGCCCAGAAGAACACCACGACGAGCAGCGCGACGATGATCGACAGCAGCATCGGCTTGTTGAACTCGACGCTGCCGATCGTGAAGATCGGCTTGAACTGGAACTCGTTCAGGCCCGGGGCCGGGAAGCCGCAGCCAGCGTCCCCGAAGTGGCAACTGCCTGAGGCGAGCGAGGACGTGAGTTCAGCACTCACCGCGGACTCCTTCGTCGTGGCGCATGGTTACGGCAACCTCGGTGTGTCGGCGTGGCCTGCGACCACGGAGCGGCACTGGAACTTGATGGGTTTCTCGCCGACCCCGCTCGACGGCGCGCTGCGCGACTGCGGGATCATCGAAGACTGCGCGGATCCGGGGGGCGATCCGTCCACTGTCCGGACAGACCAGGCCTCTTCCCGTACTCCGTTGTTGCGACGGACGATAGCAGCCCGTCAGTGCGGCATAAACACCGCCCCCCTCGTTGGGGGGACAGTCGGGGCTCGTCACTGTTGACGACCCGAGTCGGAGGGCTTGTCGCCCTTGTTTTCCGAGGCGTTGGGGTCGACGTAGAAGGTCTTGGCCTTGAGCGCACCGCGCACCTGGAAGCCCGTCCAGACCAGGACGCAGCCGATCAGCGTGAACGCGAAGGCCTTGCGGTTGAACAGTTCGGTGTCCTTGAAGACCAGCAGGACGACGGCGACCAGCAGGATCTGCGTCATGTAGACCATGAGCGCGGCGGCCATCATGAGGTGCGGGTTCGACCTGGTCAGCCGGTCGAGCGCGATCTGGCCGAAGCTGAAGAAGGCCATCACGAGGAGCGCGCCGATCAGGGCGCCGAGCAGGCCCTTCCCACCGGCGACGGCGAAGGAGATCGCCATGGCGATGATCCCGGCGACCGCAGTGGGGATCGCGGCGCCTCGGAGGATCCGGGCGTCGGTGGACGGCATGTCGGCAGCTCCGGCGGCATGTCGATGTGGCGGGGGACGGGCACAGACGGTGGCGGGTGACACCGGACCGAGCGGGCCGCCGCCGGGCCGCCCGCGGAAGCGGCGGGCCCGTCGAGGGAGACCGACGAGGGACGGAAGCCCTCCACCTGTCAGGTCTTTCGGCGTGTTCTCGGTACTCGTGAACGGTATCACAAACTATTTGATGAGAGCTTTACCATGAATGTGTGGTACCTGTCACACCGATGGCGCAACGAATCCGCCGTACGGGTGAGCCCATTTGACGCAACATCAACTCCCCTACGACCGGCGGCCGGTGGCCTTTCCGTGGTCCGCGGGCTCGGTGGCGGAACGCCGGCTGGCTTCACCCAGGAGTTGCTTGTCCTTCGCCGACAGTTCAGCCATCGGAGCCGAGGGCTGCCGCCGGTACCGCGGCGGGACGAAGGACTGCACCGCCCGCGGGGCGCGCGGCCGGAACCGCGGGGTGAGCAGCACCACCAGGCCGACCAGGCAGAGCCCGGCGAGGGTCAGCACCACGGTGCGGCCGGTGTTGGTCACCGAGAACGCCACCGTGCCGAAGGCGATCAGCGCGGCCCAGAAGTACATGATCAGGACGGCGCGGCTGTGCGAGTGCCCGACCTGGAGCAGCCGGTGGTGCAGGTGGCGCTTGTCGGCGGCGAACGGGGACTGGCCCGCCCAGGTCCGGCGGACCACCGCCAGCAGCAGGTCGGCCAGCGGCAGCGCGATGACGGTGAGCGGCAGCAGCAGCGGGATGTAGATCGGCACCAGGGCGTGCACGGTGGCGGTCTGCGAACCGGTCTCGTTGTTGATCAGGTCCGGGTCGACCCGGCCGGTGATCGAGATCGCCGCGACGGCCAGCATCAGGCCCAGCATCATCGAGCCCGAGTCGCCCATGAAGATCCGCGCGGGGTGCATGTTGTGCGCCAGGAAGCCCAGGCACATGCCGATCAGCAGCACGCTGAACAGCACGGCGGGGGCCGCGTCGGTGATCGCGTAGCCGTACCAGAGCCGGTAGCTGTACAGGAAGAACGCCATCGCGGCGATGCACACCATGCCGCCCGCCAGGCCGTCCAGACCGTCGATGAAGTTCACCGCGTTGACCATGACGACGACCAGGGTGACCGAGATGACCATGCCCTGGGTCGGGCTCACCGCGACCGAGCCCACGCCGGGCACCGGGAGGGTGATCACCGTGACGCCCTGCCACACCATCACGCCGGCGGCGATCATCTGGCCGCCGAGCTTCACCAGCGCGTCGACGCCCCACTTGTCGTCGAGGACGCCCAGCAGCCACATGATCCCGGCGCCGGACAGCAGCGCGCGGATGTCGCTGCCCTGGGAGAACACCTTGCTCAGGTTGTCCAGCTGCGAGGCGACCAGGATGCCCGCGCACAGCCCGCCGAACATGGCGATGCCGCCCAGGCGCGGGGTGGGCTCGCGGTGCACGTCGCGGGCGCGGACCGGCGGCATCGCGCCGGCGGCGATGGCGAACTTCCGCACCGGGCCGGTCAGCAGGTAGGTGACGGCGGCGGTGCAGAACAGCACCAGCAGATACTCACGCACCACCGGCCTCCTGCATCACTGTCGAACGGGGAGGTACCGAAGGTACTCCCCTGCCTTCCCGGGATTCGAGGTGCGTCGCCACGGCACACACCTTATTGAGTCGGACGCCCGGAGCGCGCATCGCGGTTCGCCCTCACGGGTAGGAGATCGAGATGCCCGCGCACGACGGCGGGCGCCGACGGACACCGGCGCCCGGTCACCGCCGCCGCGGAACGCGTCAACGGTCCACAGCGAAGGCCGCCGCCAGCTCCCGCACCCGCTGGGCGACCGGCCCGGCCGCCTCCCCGGCGAGCAGCCGGGCGATCAGCCCGGCGATCTCGGACAGCTCCGCCTCGCCCATCCCCTGGCTGGTCACGGTGCCCGTGCCCAGCCTGATCCCGGAGGCCTCGGCGACCGGCGCCGGGTCGTACGGCAGCACGCACTTGCCGAACAGCAGCCCGGCCGCCGCGCAGCGCCGCTCGGCCGCCGCGCCGCTGACCCCGAGCGGGCTCACGTCGGCGGTCACCAGGTGGGTGTCGGTGCCACCCGTCAGGGGGCGCATTCCGGCCTCTGCGAGCCCCGCGGCCAGTGCCCGCGCCCCTGCCACCGTCTGCCGCGCGTAGGCCCGGTAGGCGGGCGTCGCGGCCTCCGCCAGGGCGACCGCCTTGCCGGCCACCTCGTTCATCGCCGCGCCGCCCTGGCTGAACGGGAACACCGCCCGGTCGACCCGCTCGGCCAGCTCCGCGGTGCACAGCAGCAGGCCTCCGCGCGGGCCGCGCAGCAGCTTGTGGGTGGCGGCCACCGTGACGTCGGCGTACGGCACCGGGGAGGGCGCCTCCCCGGCCGCCACGAGGCCGGTGGTCTGGGCGACGGTGGCGATCAGGTAGGCGTCCACCTCGTCGGCGATCTCCCGGAAGGCGGCCCAGTCCGGGTGCCGCGGGTAGGAGATCGAACCCGCCACGATGGCCTTCGGGCGGTGCGCCCGCGCCAGGTCGCGGACCTGGTCGAGGTCGATCAGGCCGTCGGCCTCGCGCACGCCGTAACCGGTGCAGGCGAACCAGCGGCCGGAGAAGTTGGCCCGCGAACCGCAGCTGAGGTGGCCGCCGTGCTCCAGCGACATCGCCAGCACCCCGTCACCGGGCCGCAGCAGCGCCGCGTACGCCGCCAGCATCGCCGAAGTCGCCGACCGGGGTTGGACGTTGGCGTGCGGAGCGGCGAACAGCTCGCGGGCCCGGTCGATCGCCAGCAGCTCCGCGGCGTCGGCCGGCGCGCAGCCGGTGTGGTGCCGCCGGCCCGGATAGCCCTCGGCGTACTTGTCGATCAGCGGCCCGGTCAGCGCCTCCAGCACGGCGGGGCTGGTCAGGTTCTCCCCCGCCAGCAACTGGATCGTCTCGGCCCGCCGCTCGGCCTCGGCGGCCATCAGGTCGGCGATCTGCGGGTCCGCCCGGTGCAGCGCTCCGGACGCCCACGGGCGCCCCCTCGTCGCGCTCGAGCCGGTCGCGGCATCGGTGACGGTCATGGCAGGCTCCCGGGCGCTGCGGATGAGGGCGCCCCCGGCCGGAGACTGGGGGACGTCTACCCAGCGTAGGACCGGACCGCACCCGCGGCCCGCCGGAATCCGCCGTTCAGCCCCCCGATCGGCCCCGGTCCGGGCCCGGTTCCGGTGCGGCGGGGTCGGCCGGGCGAGGGGTCAGCGCCGCGCCGGGGTGCCGGTCAGCGCGGTGACCACCGGGTCGATCGCGTCGAATATCTCCTCGCCGCAGTTGCGGAACATGCCGATCGGCGCCCCGTACGGGTCCTCCAGCTCGTCCGACTCCGGAGTCGCGGCCAGCAGCCAGCCGCGCAGCGCGGCGGCCGCCCGGACCAGCGCGCGGGCCCGCTCGGTGACGTCGGCGCCGCGGCGGGGGTCGGGCAGGGTGCCCGGGTCGATCGTCCGCACCAGCCGGGTGAACTCCTTCAGCGTGAAGGTGCGCAGGCCCGCCTCGTGGCCCATCGAGATCACCTGGGCGCGGTGGTCCAGCGTCGCGGTCAGCACCAGGTCGGCCTCGACGACGTGCTCGTCGAGCAGCTCGCGGCCGACGAAGCCACCGCTGTCGGCGCCGTACTCGTCGAGCACCGTCGCCGCGTGGTCCTCCATCGGCGCGCCGACGTGGCCCCAGGTGCCCGCGCTCTCCACCAGGATCCGACCGGCCACCCGGGGGCTCAGACGGGTGTCCAGCTCACGCCGGGTGAGCCGCTCGGCGATCGGCGAGCGGCAGATGTTCCCGGTGCAGACGAACAGGATCCGGAAGTGGTCCAACGGCCTGGGGCCCACGCTCAGGTACGGCGCTATGCCGGGCCGCGCGTGGAGCGAGGCGGTGGGCGTCAACTTCCGGCCTCCAGGTCGGGGACGACCTCCCTCAGCTGCTCGATGCTGACCGCGCCGGCCCGCAGCAGCACCGGCACCTTGCCGGTGACGTCGACGATGGACGAGGCGGTGGCGTGGTCGGCCTGCCCGCCGTCCAGGTACACCGAGATGGCGTCGCCGAGCTGGGCCTGCGCCTCGTCGCAGGTGGCCGGGGACGGCCCGCCGGTCTTGTTGGCGCTGGAGACGGCCAGCGGGCCGGTGGTGTTCAGCAGCTCGATGGCGACCGGGTGCAGCGGCATCCGGACGGCGACGGTGCCGCGGGTCTCGCCGAGGTCCCAGCGCAGCGAGGGCTGGTGCCGGGCGACCAGGGTGAGGCCGCCGGGCCAGAAGGCGTCGACCAGCTCCCAGGCCTGCTCGGAGAAGTCCGTGACCAGCCCGTGCAGGGTGGTCGGCGAGCCGACCAGGACGGGCGAGGGCATGTTCCGGCCGCGGCCCTTGGCGGCCAGCAGCTCGCCGACGGCCTCCGGGGAGAAGGCGTCCGCGCCGACCCCGTACAGGGTGTCGGTGGGCAGGACGACGAGTTCGCCGCGGCGGATGGCCGAGGCGGCCTCGCGCAGGCCGGTGGCGCGGTCCCCGGCGTCGGCACAGTCGTAGCGGCGGCTCATCGGTGCGGTCCCCTTCCGGAAAGGCTCATGAGGTTCACGGCGGAATTGACAGCGCGGCCCTGCGGGCGGTCGTACTGGGCCTGATGCTTCACGACCCCGCCCTCCGGGCGGTCGTACTGGGCCTGATGCTTCACGACCCCGCCCTCCGGGCGGTCGTGAAGCGGGGCCGGTTGTTCAGGTCGCGGTGGTCGGCCGTGTCGGTCCAGCCGCGTTCCTCGTTGAAGATCCACGGCACCTGGCCGCCCTGCTGGTCGGCGTGCTCGATCACCACCGCGCCGCCCGGGCGCAGCAGCCGCGCGGCCACCCGCTCGATGCCGCGGATGGTGTCCAGGCCGTCCTCGCCCGAGAACAGCGACATCTGCGGGTCGTGGTCGCGGGCCTCCGGCGCGACGTACTCCCACTCGGTGAGCGGGATGTACGGCGGGTTGGAGATGACCAGGTCGAAGCGGCCGTCCCAGGAGCGGTCGTCCTCGAAGGCCTTGGTGGCGTCCCCGGCGTGCAGGGTGACCCGGGCGCGGTCCGGGCTGGCCTCGATGTTGCGCCGGGTGTACGTCAGCGCGCCCTCGTCGAGCTCGAAGGCGTGCACGGTCGAACGCGGCAGTTCCTGGGCCAGGGCGAGCGCGATGGCGCCGGAGCCGGAGCACAGGTCGACCACCAGCGGCTCGGCGACGTCCATGTCGCGCACCGCGTCTATCGCCCACTCGACGACCGTCTCGGTCTCCGGCCGGGGCACGAACACCCCGGGGCCGACCGCGAGTTCGAGGTAGCGGAAGAACGCCCGGCCGGTGATGTGCTGGAGCGGCTCGCGCGCCTCGCGGCGGGAGACCGCTGCCCAGTAGCGGGCGTCGAAGTCGGCGTCCTTCACCGTGTGCAGCTGGCTGCGCTTGACGTTGTGGACGTAGGCGGCGAGTTCCTCCGCGTCGAAGCGCGGCGACGGCACGCCGGCCGCGGCCAACCGCTGGGTGGCCTGGGCCACCTCGGCGAGCAGCAGGTTCATCCGTACGACCTCTTGTTTCTGCGCTCCGGCTTCGGCGTCGGGCTGGGGCGCGCCGGTCTCAGTTCTCTTGGGCCGCGGCGAGCTTGGCTGCCGCGTCCTTGTCGACGCAGGACTGGATCACCGCGTTCAGGTCGCCGTCCAGGACCTGGTCCAGGTTGTACGCCTTGAAGCCCGTGCGGTGGTCCGAGATGCGGTTCTCGGGGTAGTTGTACGTCCGGATCCGCTCGGAGCGGTCCACCGTGCGGACCTGGCTGCGGCGCGCGTCCGAGGCCTCCCGCTCGGCCTCCTCCTGGGCGGCGGCCAGCAGCCGCGACCGCAGGATGCGCATCGCCTGCTCCTTGTTCTGCAGCTGGCTCTTCTCGTTCTGGCAGGACGCCACGATACCGGTCGGCAGGTGGGTGATCCGGACCGCCGAGTCGGTGGTGTTGACCGACTGGCCGCCGGGGCCGGAGGACCGGTAGACGTCGATGCGCAGGTCGTTGGCGTGGATCTCGACCTCGACCTCCTCCGCCTCGGGGGTGACCAGCACGCCCGCCGCGGAGGTGTGGATGCGGCCCTGGGACTCGGTGGCGGGGACGCGCTGCACGCGGTGCACGCCGCCCTCGTACTTCAGCCGGGCCCAGACGCCCTGGCCGGGCTCAGCGCTGCCCTTGGTCTTCACGGCCACCGAGACGTCCTTGTAGCCGCCGAGGTCGGACTCGTTGAAGTCGATGATCTCGGTCTTCCAGCCGATCCGCTCGGCGTAGCGCAGGTACATCCGGAGCAGGTCGCCGGCGAACAGCGCGGACTCCTCGCCGCCCTCGCCCGCCTTGATCTCCAGGATGACGTCCTTGTCGTCACTCGGGTCGCGCGGCACCAGCAGCAGGCGCAGTTCCTCGGTGAGCTCGTCGCGGCGCGCCTCGGAGTCCTTCACCTCGGCGATGAACTCCGGGTCCTCGGCGGCGAGTTCGCGGGCGGCCTCGATGTCCTCGCCGGCCTGCCGCCACTGCCGGTAGACCCGGGTGATCGGGGTCAGCTCGGCGTACCGCTTGGCCAGCTTGCGGGCGTTCGCCTGGTCCGCGTGGACGGACGGGTCGGCCAGCCTCTTTTCGAGGTCGGCGTGCTCGACGAGGAGCTCTTCGACTGCCTCGAACATGGGGTGGCCTTCTTCCCGGGGGGCTGCGGAACGACTGGGGGGTGGACGCGGGGCGGTTTCGACCGCGTGGGAGGACGCGAACGGCGCCGGCCCCCAACGCCCCCGGAACGAGTACGGGGGCGCCGGGAACCGGCGCCGAGGGAGCGCTAGGCCTTCGCGCTGTGCTGCTTGCCGAAGCGGGCCTCGAAGCGGGCCACGCGGCCACCGGTGTCGAGGATCTTCTGCTTGCCGGTGTAGAACGGGTGGCACTGCGAGCAGACCTCGGCGCGGATCTCGCCGCTGGTCTCGGTCGAGCGGGTGGTGAACTCGGCGCCGCAGGTGCAGGTCACGCGGGTGACCACGTACTCCGGGTGGACGTTGGACTTCAAGGGGTTCTCCTAGGTTTCGGGAGGGCACCGGGTCGGCGGCGGAGTGCCGCTCGTGAACCGGGACCGACGTACCAGTCTGCCAGGACCGGCCGCACCTTCCAAAACCGGGGTCCCCCGCGGGATATTCCGACCGTCGTTCCGGGCCGCCGCCGGGTGCCGCGGGGGGCCGCGGACACCGCGCGCCGGCCGTCGCGGGGTGGCCGGTCAGCGCCGCGCGGTGGCCGTCGCGGCGGGCTTCGGGGAGGTCCTGGCGGAGGCCTTCGGCGCGGCCGCGCCCGCGGTGGCCGGGTCCGTCTGCGCGGGGTTCTGCGGCTGGGCCGAGACGACCGCCTGGGGCACCGGCTGGTCGGCCCTGAGGGCCGCCCAGAGCGGCTGGGCCTGCGACTGCTGCGGGACCACCCGGTTCGGGTCGCCGGGGGCCGCCTCCACCGGCAGGGTGACCATGGTCAGCTGGTCGGGCCCGATCCCCTTGAGCTCCTGCACGAGCCCCACCAGGGCGTTCACCGAGCCCAGCGCGGAGTCGGTGGTGACGCTCCTGGTCATGGTGTCGCCGATCGACCACAGCTTGACCGGGTCGGAGAGCAGCCCGACCCCGCCGGCCTGCCGGAGCAGCGACTTGACCATCTGCTTCTGGAGCTCGATCCGGCCGAGGTCGCTGCCGTCGCCGACGCCGTGCCGGGTGCGCACGAAGGCCAGCGCCTGCTGTCCGTCGAGGTGATGCTCGCCGGGCGGGAGGTCCAGCCCGCTGTCCTTGTCGTGGATGGCCACCGTGGTGGTCACGGTGGCCCCGCCTATCGCGTCCACGACCCTCGCGAAGCCGGCGAAGTCCACCTGGAGGTAGTGGTCCATCCGCAGCCCGGTGAGCTGTTCGGTGGTCTTGACCGCGCAGGCCGCGCCGCCGGTCTCGAAGGCGCTGTTGTACATCGCCCGCTTGACCGCCGGGACGGACCTGCCGCTGCTGTCCGTGCACTGCGGGCGGTCGACCAGGGTGTCGCGCGGGATCGAGACGACAGAGGCCCGGGTGTGGTCCTGGCTGACGTGCACCACCATCGCGGTGTCGGAGCGGGCGCTGTCGCCGGCGCTCCCGCCGGCCAGGTCGCCGTTCGCGCCGCTCCGGGAGTCGGAGCCCAGCACGAGGATGTTGAAGGAGCCGTCGGTGGCCGCCGGGGGCCGGGCGTCGCCGAGGCGGGAGTCGATGTCGACGCTCTTGATGTTGCCGTTGAGCTTCAGGTACGCGTAGGCGCCTGCGCCGCCGCCGGCGACGACCAGCGCGGCGAGCGCGCAGGCGGACCACCGCAGGACCTTGCGGCGGCGACTCGGGACCCTCTTGTGCTCGGCCATACGGTCCAGAGTAAAACGGACAAGATGATCGAATAGCCTCAAGATGTCCCAACTCTGGAACAAAGCCGCCGCGAACGCACGGAACCCCGGACCGCTCGCGCGATCCGGGGTTCCGTGCTGGGGCAGCCGTCCGACTACGGTCAGTCGCCGGAGCCCGGGGTGGTCTTGGCGATCTGCATCAGGAACTCGGCGTTGCTCTTGGTCTGCTTCATCTTGTCCAGGAGCAGTTCGATCGCCTGCTGCGAGTCGAGCGCGTGCAGCACCCGGCGCAGCTTCCAGACGATGGCCAACTCCTCGCTGCCGAGCAGGATCTCCTCCTTGCGGGTGCTGGAGGCGTCCACGTCGACGGCCGGGAAGATGCGCTTGTCCGAGAGCTTCCGGTCGAGCTTGAGCTCCATGTTGCCGGTGCCCTTGAACTCCTCGAAGATCACCTCGTCCATGCGCGAGCCGGTCTCGACCAGCGCGGTGGCCAGGATGGTCAGCGAGCCGCCGTTCTCGATGTTGCGCGCGGCGCCGAAGAACTTCTTCGGCGGGTACAGCGCCGTCGAGTCGACACCACCGGACAGGATGCGGCCGGAGGCCGGCGCCGCCAGGTTGTAGGCACGGCCCAGGCGGGTGATGGAGTCCAGCAGGATGACCACGTCGTGGCCCAGCTCGACCAGGCGCTTGGCGCGCTCGATGGCCAGCTCCGCGACGGTGGTGTGGTCCTCGGCCGGGCGGTCGAAGGTCGAGGAGATGACCTCGCCCTTCACCGACCGCTGCATGTCGGTGACCTCCTCCGGACGCTCGTCGACCAGGACGACCATCAGGTGGCACTCGGGGTTGTTGTGGGTGATCGCGTTGGCGACCGCCTGCAGCACCATCGTCTTGCCGGTCTTCGGCGGCGCGACGATCAGACCGCGCTGGCCCTTGCCGATCGGCGACACCAGGTCGATGATCCGGGTGGTCAGCACGCCCGGGTCGGTCTCCAGGCGCAGCCGCTCCTGCGGGTAGAGCGGGGTGAGCTTGTTGAACTCGGGGCGGCCGCGGCCGGTCTCCGGGTCCATGCCGTTCACGGAGTCCAGCCGCACCATGGCGTTGAACTTCTCGCGGCGCTCGCCCTCGCGCGGCTGGCGCACCGCACCGGTGATGGCGTCGCCCTTGCGCAGGCCGTTCTTGCGGACCTGGGCGAGCGAGACGTAGACGTCGTTCTGGCCCGGCAGGTAGCCGGAGGTGCGCACGAACGCGTAGTTGTCGAGGATGTCGAGGATGCCCGCGACCGGGATCAGGACGTCGTCCTCGCCGATCTGCGGCTCGGCGGCGCCCGTCTCGAAGCCGTCGCGGCCGCGGCGGCCCCGGCGGTCCCGGTAGCGGCCGCGACGGCCGCGACGGCCCTCGCCGAACTCGTCGTCCTCGTAGCCGCCCTGCTGGGCCTGGGGCTGCTGGGCCTGCTGGCCGCCGCCCTGGCGGCCCTGCTGGCCGTCGGTCTGGCCCTGCTGCTGACCCTGCTGGCCCTGGCGGTCGGCACGGTCGCGCCGACCGCGGCGGTCGCGACGCGACTCGCGCGACTCGCCGTCCTGCCCGGCCTGGGCCTCGCCGGCGTCCTGGCGGTCGCCGCGCTCGCCGCCGTCGCGGCGGTCACGGCGCTCACGACGGTCGCGACGGCTCTCGCGACCCTCCTCGCGGCCCTCGAAGGCGCGGGTCTCGGCCGCGCGCTCGGCCTGCTTGGGCTCGGCCACCGCGACGGTGGCGGCCTCCGCGCCGGCCTCGCCGGCCGGGGCGGTGGGGGCGCCGGCGGCCGAGGTGGCACGGCGGCGGGTGCGCTCGCTACGGGCGGGCGCGGTGGTCTCGGGGGCGGCCTGGACCGGGATCTCGATCTGGGCCTGCGGCTCGGCGGCCGGGGCCTGCGCGGCGGCGGCCTTGGTGCGGCGGGCCGGCTTCTCGGCCGGGGCCTCGGCGTCCGCCTTGGCGGCGGTGCGCTTGGCGGCCGGGGCGCCACCGGCGGCGAGCAGCGGGTCCCCGCCGCTCTTCTCCTTGATGGTCTCGATCAGCTGGCTCTTGCGCATGCGGCCGGTACCGGTGATGCCCAGGTCCGCCGCGAGCTTCTGCAGCTCGGCGAGGACCATGCCGTCCAGGCCCGCGGCGGCACTGCGGCGGCGGCGTGCCGGGGCAGCGGGTGCGGCGGCCGCGTCCGACGCATCGGCGTCCGGGCGCGCGCCCATCAGATCGGTGGTGTCGCTCACTAAGGGTCCTTCCCTGGAGCGGACGTCGGCCTGTCTGGCTCGGCGACCGGTTGTGCTGTCCTGACCGACGCTCGACTGCGTCGGTCCGAGGCGGTGGTCCCTCGAATGGCGGGAGCCCGTCGAGGGAGAGCTGCGAGGTGCGGTGCATGAAGCACGGTGGTGCTGAGGTGGCGCGTGGGCCGGTCGTGTGTCGACCTCCCCTGAGGGCTTTGCCCCCACGCTGCCTGCGAATCCCGGGCCCCCGTCGCGTGACGGTGGCCCGCGCTCCGCCCGTCCTGGCCTCAGGTGGAGGCCGCGGGTGGGAGTCAGGTGCCGTCACGGCTTCGGGATGCGGCCGCATGTCGCGCAGGCAGGCTGCGTACGCGCTGCGGTGGGCTCCCGGAGAATCGTCGCCCCGGACATCGCCACGACTCCACGGCCGTGGAGTGCTGGGATCGGGACGCGGCGCACCGAGCCCCGGAGGGCACCTGGTGCAGCAATGAGGTTAACACTACCGACCCCCTCAGACATTCCCCGACCTCGGGCTTGCCAATCGTGTCCGGACGGCCCGGCTCGGCACCGGGCCCGAATAGGGCGCTTCGCCTGGTCAGACGTCCAGCGGGAGCACGGCGGCCCCGGTCCGGTCGACGTCGAGCCGGTGCGCGGCGAACGCCGGATCCCCGCCGTGGCCGTGGTGGCCGGCGAAGGACAGCACCTTGTCGACGCCCGCCTCGTCGGTGAGCGCCAGCACGGTCGGGCCGGCCCCGGAGATGACGGCGGGCACGCCCTCCGCGCGCAGGGCGCCGACCAGCGCGGCGCTGTCCGGCATGGCGGAGGCGCGGTAGTCCTGGTGGAGCCGGTCCTCGGTGGCCGCGAGCAGCAGCTCGGGCCGCCGGGTCAGCGCCTCCACCAGCAGGGCGGAGCGGCCGGCGTTGACGGCGGCGTCGGCCAGCGGGACGGTCTTCGGCAGCAGGCCGCGGGCGGTCTCGGTGAGCACCTCGCCGGCCGGGACGAACACCACCGGCACGACCCGCTCGGAGGGCTCCAGGGCGACCGCCTTGGCGGACTCCTCGTCGGTCCAGGCGATGGTGAAGTTGCCGCGCAGGCAGGCCGCGACGTTGTCCGGATGGCCCTCGAGCTCGGAGGCGAGGGCGAGCAGTGCGTCGTCGTCCAGTGCGGAGGGGCCGCCGATGGTGACCGCGCGGGCGGCCACGATGCCGGCGCAGATGGCGGCCGAGGAGGAGCCCAGGCCGCGGCCGTGCGGTATCCGGTTGGCGCAGACCACTTCGAGGCCGCGCGGCTGGCCGCCGAGCCGGTCGAAGGCGGCCCGCATCGAGCGGACCAGCAGGTGGCGCTCGTCCCGGGGCAGCGTCCCGGCCCCCTCGCCGGCGATGTCGACGGTCAGGCCCGAGTCGGCGACCCGGACGACCACGTCGTCGTACAGGCCCAGCGCGAGTCCGAAGGCGTCGAAGCCCGGACCGAGGTTGGCGCTGGTCGCGGGAACCCGGACCCGGACGGCGGCGGCACGGAACGCAGGACCGGCCATGCGGTGGACTCTCCTGGGGAAATCGGGCGGCGCGGTGCGCGTCGTCGGTGCAGGGGTGGGGGGAAAGGGCCGCGGGCCCACGGGGCGGGCGGCCACAGTCGTCGGCTCGGCCCGTACCAGGACGGGCCCGGGGCATGTGCCACACGGCCGAAGCCAGAGTATCGAAGAGAGGTTCCCCAGTGGTACACCCCGTGGGCCTTCGATCTGGTGTGTTGCCGGTTCTGGCCGGAATGCGTTCCGGAATCGGATCGGAATGCGAAGCGAGATTGACACAAAAGAGTCAGTGGAGAGCGTTGACGGGCCGCCCCTCGAAAGAGTCGGCCCGTCGGGGCGTCAGACCACGTCGTCAGTCGAGCAGTCCGAGCCGCTGGGCCGCGGCCTCCGGGTCGACCGGGACGATCTGCGGCTGCGGCGCGCCGGCCACCGCCCAGTCCGGGTCCTTGAGGCCGTTGCCGGTCACGGTGCAGACGATCCGCTGGCCCGGGTCGACCAGGCCGGCTTCCGCCTTGGCCAGCAGGCCGGCCACCGAGGCGGCCGACGCGGGCTCCACGAAGACGCCCTCCTGCGCGGCCAACAGCCGGTAGGCGGCCAGGATCTGACGGTCCGTCACCTTGTCGATGAGGCCGCCGGACTCGTCCCGGGCGGCGAGCGCGTAGTCCCAGGAGGCCGGGTTGCCGATCCGGATCGCGGTGGCGATGGTCTGCGGCTTGAGGACGGGCGCTCCGTCCACGATCGGGGCCGAGCCGGACGCCTGGAAACCCCACATCCGCGGGGTGCGGGAGGACATCCCGTCCGTGGCGTACTCGCGGTAGCCCTTCCAGTACGCGGTGATGTTGCCCGCGTTGCCGACCGGCAGGACGTGGATGTCCGGGGCGTCGCCGAGCATGTCGACGATTTCGAAGGCCGCCGTCTTCTGACCCTCGATCCGCACCGGGTTCACCGAGTTGACCAGGGCCACCGGGTACTTCTCGGACAGTTCGCGCGCGAGCGTCAGGCAGTCGTCGAAGTTGCCGTCGACCTGCAGGATCTTGGCGCCGTGCACCAGCGCCTGGCCCATCTTGCCGAGGGCGATCTTGCCCTGCGGGACGAGCACGGCGGAGACCATCCCGGCCCGCACCGCGTACGCGGCGGCGGAGGCCGAGGTGTTGCCGGTGGACGCGCAGATGACGGCCTGGGCCCCCTCCTCCTTGGCCTTGGAGATGGCCATCGTCATCCCGCGGTCCTTGAAGGAGCCGGTCGGGTTGGCGCCCTCGACCTTGAGGTAGACCTCGCAGCCGGTGCGCTCGGAGAGCACCTGGGCGGGGACCAGGGGCGTACCGCCCTCCAGCAGGGTGACCACCGGGGTGGCCGCGGTGACCGGCAGGCGGTCCCGGTACTCCTCGATCAGGCCGCGCCACTGGTGGGTGTGCGCGCCTCGGACGACGTTCTCGGCAACGGCGTTCATGGCTGTTCCTTATTCCCCTTCGACCCGCATGATGCTGGCCACGTCCCGCACGCTGTCCAGCGCGCGGAGCTTGTCGACCGTCGCCGACAGCGCGGCGTCGGTGGCACGGTGGGTGACCACGACGAGCGAGGCGTCGCCGTCGCGGCCCTGCTGGCGCACGGTGTCGATGGACACGCCGTGCTCGGCGAACACGGACGCGACCTGGGCGAGCACACCCGCGCGGTCGTCCACGTCCAGGCTGACGTGGTAGCGGGTGACCACCTCGTCCATCGGCTTGGCCGGCAGCCGGGTGTACAGGGAGTCACCGGGCCCGGTGGCGCCGGCCAGCTTGTTGCGGCAGACCGCGACCAGGTCCCCGAGCACCGCGGAGGCGGTCGGCGAGCCGCCCGCGCCCGGGCCGTAGAACATCAGCCGGCCCGCGGCCTCGGCCTCGACGAACACCGCGTTGTACGCCTCGCGGACCGAGGCCAGCGGGTGCGACAGCGGGATCATCGCGGGGTGGACGCGCGCGGTGACGGACTCGCCGTCCCTCGCCCGCTCGCAGATCGCGAGCAGCTTGACCACGCAGCCCATCGCCTTGGCGGAGGCGATGTCGGCGGCGGTCACCTCGGTGATGCCCTCCCGGTAGACGTCCGCCGCGGTCACCTTGGTGTGGAAGGCGATGCCGGCCAGGATCGCGGCCTTGGCGGCGGCGTCGAAGCCCTCCACGTCGGCCGTCGGGTCGGCCTCGGCGTAGCCGAGCGCGGTGGCCTCCTCCAGCGCTTCCGAGTAGCCGGCGCCGGTGGTGTCCATCTTGTCGAGGATGAAGTTGGTGGTGCCGTTGACGATGCCCAGCACCCGGTCGACCTTGTCCCCGGCGAGGGACTCGCGCAGCGGGCGCAGCAGCGGGATCGCCCCCGCCACGGCGGCCTCGTAGTAGAGGTCCACCCCCGCCCGGGCGGCCGCGGCGTGCAGTTCGGTGCCGTCCTTGGCGAGCAGCGCCTTGTTGGCGCTGACCACCGAGGCGCCCTGCTCGAAGGCGGACAGGATCAGCGACTTGGAGGGCTCGATGCCGCCCACCACCTCGACCACCACGTCGATGTCGCCCCTGCCCACCAGGGCCTCGGCGTCGGTGGTGATCAGGTGCTCGGGCACACCGGGCCGGACCCGGCCGGCCCGGCGGACCGCGATCCCGGCGAGTTCGACCGGGGCACCGATGCGAGCGGCGAGGTCGTCGGCCGTCGTCGTCATGATGCGCGCCACCTCGGAGCCCACCACACCACAACCCAGCAACGCCACCTTCAGCGGGCGCGTACGCATCATCCGACTCCGCTCTGCATTCATCGTGCTTCTGTGTTTCCGGCGGCTTTTTCCGGGCCGCCGGAAACCTCGGTCCGTACCAGTCTCGGGGACTTTCCGCACGGATCTACGGTCGTTCCATGATCTGAGACGAGAATTTCGTCATCCGATATCCAGGCGCAGGAGATCCTCCTCCGTCTCGCGCCGGACGATCACCCGGGCCGCACCGTCCCTGACGGCGACCACGGGGGGCTTCAGGGCGTGGTTGTAGTTGCTCGCCATCGAGCGGCAGTAGGCCCCGGTCGCGGGCACCGCGATCAGGTCGCCCGGGGCGAGGTCGGCCGGCAGGAAGGCGTCCCGCACGACGATGTCACCGGACTCGCAGTGCTTGCCGACCACCCGGACCAGCATCGGCTCGGCCTCGCTGGTGCGGGAGGCCAGGGCCACCGAGTACTCCGCGTCGTACAGCGCGGTGCGGATGTTGTCGGACATCCCGCCGTCCACGCTGACGTAGGTGCGCAGGCCCTCCAGCGGCTTGACCGTGCCGACCTCGTACAGGGTGAACGCCGTCGGGCCGACGATCGCCCGGCCCGGCTCCACGCTCAGCCGCGGCGCGGCGAGGTTCGCGGCGGCGCACTCGCGGCGCACGATGTCGGCCAGCGCGGCCGCGATCTCGGCCGGCTCGCGCGGGTCGTCCTCGCTGGTGTAGGCGATGCCGAGGCCGCCGCCCAGGTCGATCTCGGGCAGCTCGACGCCGTGCTCGTCGCGGATCTGCGCCAGCAGTCCGACCACCCGGCGGGCCGCCACCTCGAAGCCGGCCGTGTCGAAGATCTGCGAGCCGATGTGCGAGTGGATGCCCCGCAGCTCCAGGCCGGCGTGGCCGAGCACCCGGCGCACCGCCTCGGCGGCCGCTCCGCCGGTCAGCGAGAGGCCGAACTTCTGGTCCTCGTGCGCCGTGGCGATGAACTCGTGGGTGTGCGCCTCGACGCCGACGGTGACCCGGATCAGCACCGGCTGGCGCACGCCCTGGCGGGCGGCGATCGCGGCCAGCCGTTCGATCTCCTCGTGGGAGTCGACCACGATGTGCCCGACGCCGCTCTTCACCGCGTGTTCGAGCTCGTCCGCCGACTTGTTGTTGCCGTGCAGCGCGATCCGCTCCGCCGGCATCCCGGCGGCCAGTGCGACGGCCAGCTCGCCGGCGCTGCACACGTCGAGGTTGAGGCCCTCCTCGTGCAGCCAGCGCACGATCGCCTTGGAGAGGAAGGCCTTGCCGGCGTAGTAGACGTCCGCCTCGGTGCCGAAGGCGTCCCGCCAGGCGCGGGCGCGGGAGCGGAAGTCCTCCTCGTCCATCACGTAGGCGGGGGTGCCGAACTCGGCCGCCAGCTGCTTGACGTCGATCCCGCCGACGGTGACCACGCCCTCGGCGTCGCGGTCGACGGTGCACGACCACACCTTGGGGTCGAGGGCGTTCAGGTCGGCCGGCGGGGCCTGGTAGTGGCCGTCGGGCAGGACGTCGCCGTGCCGGGGGCCTGCGGGGTGTGCGGAACGACTCATGTGTACGGCGTCCTTCGAGACCTGTGAGACCTATGGCGAGGGGCGGCGACGGTCCCCGTTGACCGTCAGCCGCCCCCGCCGTCGCTTGGGGGTGGTGCCTACATCCGCTCGGGTGCCGTGACGCCCAGGAGCGTCAGGCCGTTGGCCATGACCGTGCGCGTGGCCTCGACCAGCCACAGCCGGGCACGGTGCGTGTCGTTGAGCTCCTCGTCGCCCTTGGGCAGGAACATGCAGTTCTCGTACAGGCGGTGGTACTTGCCCGCGAGGTCCTCCAGGTAGCGCGCGACCCGGTGCGGCTCGCGCAGCTCGCCGGCCGTGGCCAGGACGCGCGGGAACTCGCCGAGGGCGCCGAGGATGTCGTTCTCCCACTCGGTGGCGAGCAGCTCGGGTTTGAACTGCTCGGCGGTGCCCTTGTCCACGCCCAGCTCGGCGGCCTTGCGCGCCACGCCGCACATCCGGGTGTGGGCGTACTGGACGTAGTAGACCGGGTTCTCGTTGGTCTGGCTGGTCAGGACGTTGATGTCGAGCGTGATCGTCGAGTCCGTGGAGGAGCGCGCCAGGGTGTAGCGGGCGGCGTCCACGCCGATCCACTCGACCACGTCGTCGATCGTGATGATGTTGCCCGCCCGCTTGGACATGCGGACCTCTTCGCCGTCGCGGAGCATCTTCACGAACTGGCCGATCCGCACCTCGATGTTGCGGTCCATGTCGTCGCCGGCGCAGGCGGCGATGGCCTTGAGGCGGTTGACGTAGCCGTGGTGGTCGGCGCCCAGCATGTAGAGCGCGACCTCGGCGCCGCGGTCCCGCTTGGAGAGGTAGTACGCGGCGTCGGCGGCGAAGTAGGTCTTGTCGCCGTCGGCCTTGACCAGGACGCGGTCCTTGTCGTCGCCGAAGTCGGTGGTGCGCAGGAAGACGGCGCCGTCCTGCTCGAAGACGTGGCCCTGCTCGCGCAGCCGGTCGATGGCCTGCTCGACGGCGCCGGAGTCGTGCAGCGTCTTCTCCGAGAACCACACGTCGAAGTGGGTGCCGAACTCGTCCATGGAGCGCTTGATCTCGGCGACCATGAGCTTGAGGCCCTCGGTGCGGAAGACCTGCAGCTGCTCGTCCTCGGGCAGGTCGAGCACGCCCGGGATGGCGTCGGTGAGCGCCTTGGCGATGTCGACGACGTACTCGCCGACGTACCCGCCCTCGGGCACCTCGCGGCCGTTCGCGGCGGCCTGCAGCGAGGCGGCGAACTTGCCAATCTGCACGCCCGCGTCGTTGAGGTAGTACTCGGTGGTGACGTCGGCGCCGGAGGCCCGCAGGACGCGCGCCAGCGAGTCGCCGACGGCGGCCCAGCGGACGCCGCCGATGTGGATCGGGCCGGTCGGGTTGGCGGAGACGAACTCCAGGTTGATCTTCAGGCCCTTGAGGGCCTCGTTGCGGCCGTAGGCCTCGCCCGCCTCGACGACGGTGCGCGCCAGCGCGCCCGCGGTGGCGGTGTCCAGGGTGATGTTCAGGAAGCCCGGACCGGCGATGTCGACCTCGGCCACGCCGGTGATCCCTCGCAGGCGCCCGGCCAGGACCTCGGCAACGGCTCGCGGCGGCTTGCCGGCCGCCTTGGCGAGCTGGAGGGCCACGTTCGTCGCGTAGTCGCCGTGGTCCCGGTTCTTGGGCCGTTCGACCGTCACGTGCTCGGGCACGGCGACGGCCAGCTCGCCCGCCTCGACGGCGGAGCTCACTGCGGCCTGGATTGCCTGGGAAAGGTCTGCGGGGGTCACGACGCCAAGCGTAGGCGAGACGGGGTGCCCGCCCGCACCCGGTTTACCCGTTGAGACGCCGCGATCCCCGGGTCGCGGGGCCGTCGCACCGCTCCGGCAGGGGAGGTCAGCCGAGATCCGTGCGTTCTGTTCGCCCAGAGCGAAAGCCGCCGGGCGGTCCGGTGAGCCGCATCAGGCGCCGGACCAGGGCCACCAGGTCCGCCGGGTCGAAGGGCTTGCCGAGGTAGCCGTCCACTCCGACGGTCTCCCCCAGGTCCAGGTCCGCCGGGGTGCAGGCGCTCACGATCGCGATCGGCAGCCGGCAGGTGTCCGGGGTGGCCCGCAGCCGGGCCGCGGTCCGCAGGCCGTCCAGCCGCGGCATCACCACGTCCAGGGTCACCACGTCGGGCTTCACCCGGCGGATCACCTCCAGGCACTCGGCGCCGTCGGCGGCGGTCACCACCTCGAAGCCCTCGAGCTCCAGGTTGACCCTGATCAGCTGGCGGATCACCTCGCTGTCGTCCACCACGAGGACCCGCCCGGACACTCCCGACACCTCACCGAGGGTATCGGCGGCCCCACCGCCCCGTCCGGCCTTTGGGCACTTCCGCCCGGGGCCGGCCCCGACGATCTTTCCGGGAAACCGTGCACGGACCACGGCCGAAGCCTGGTAGTGTTCATTCCGTCGGAACGCGGAAGCGGCCGACAGGCCGACAGGCCCCCGTAGCTCAGGGGATAGAGCACCGCCCTCCGGAGGCGGGTGCGTAGGTTCGAATCCTACCGGGGGCACTTCGCAGCAAGTGCAACAGAGGCCCAGACCAGTGGAGTTGTTCCACGGATCTGGGCCTTCGTCATGTCCGGGCCCTGGTGGCCCCGGAGGTGCCCTGGAGCCTTCCGAAGTCGTCCCGTGCCGTCCGGAGTCGTCCTGCGTCGTCCCGTGCCGTCCGAGGCGGCGGGCCAAAGCGTTCCGGTCCTGTCCTGTCCGGCCCGCAGGTCAGGACGCGGCGGACTCGGCCTGGGCGTACAGGTCGGCGATGGTGTGGTCGAAGTAGGCGCTGTACGAGACGTCGTCGGTGTCGCCGCCCTGCTGGTAGCCGCCGATCGCGCCGACCACGTCGCCGGTGGCGGTGTCGATCCACGGGCCGCCGCTGGTGCCGGACGGGTAGGACGGGCACTGGATGACGCGCTGGTAGGCGCTCTGCTGGTCCGTGGTGTTGGTGCAGAGGCTGGGCGTCTCCGAGTCGGCCGGGTAGCCGTAGAGGCGGACGGTCGCGTCGAAGGGCTCGCCGGTGCCCAGGCGGTTGCCGCCGACCACGTCCTCGACCGCGCGGCCGTTGTTGGGGGCGGTCTCCAGGATCGCGAAGTCCTCGTCCACGTCGCCCTTCTGGGACCAGCCGCTGGCGGTGTGGACGGCGGTCACCCGCCAGGTGCCGTACGGGGCGGAGCCGTCGCGGTAGCCGGGGGCGAAGGTGACGCCGTCGGTGCTGCTGACGCAGTGCGCGGCGGTCAGCAGCAGGTTGCCGGTGGCGCTGTGCAGCACGCTGGCGGTGCAGAAGTGGTTGCCCGCCTCCACCGGACCGCTGAACAGCGCGCCCACGGTGGCGGCCTCCTTGTCGTCGGCCGGGGCGGGGGCGGTGGTGCCGAGGGCGGCGCCGTGGGCGGCGGGGCTGCCGGAGGCGTCGGGGGTGGCCGGTGCGGTGGCGGCGGGGGTGCCGGCGGGGCTGGGCACGGCGGTGGGGGTCGCACTGCCGCTCGGGGTCGCGGCCGAGGCCGGGCCGGGTGCGGCGGGCTGGGCGGTGGTCGCGCCGGGCGAGGCGGTGGCGGCCGGCCCGGCGACCCTGACGCTGCGGGCCGCCTTGCCGGCGGCGGTCGCGTCGGACAGGTCCAGCCCGTGCGTCCCGGCGACCACCGCGGCCACCACGACGGCCGACAGCGCGGCGAACAGCGACGGCGCGAGCAGACGGCGGCGGCGCGGCCTCGCGCGGCGGTGCTGACCCATGTCTGACTCTCCTGCCCTGGGGGTGGCGGCGTTCGGTCGACGACTATGGCGCCTCAGCCTGGAAGGGGCGTTACCGCAGGCTTGAAGGTCGATGAGAAACCGGTCACCGGCCCAACAGGTTATCGAGTTCGGCGGCCGTGACGAAGTCGGTGTGGGTGCCGGCGGTGGTGCAGGCGAAGGCGCCGGCGACGGCGCCGGCCCGGGCGCAGTCCACCGCCGGGTGGCCGCGGAACCAGGCGTAGAGGAAGCCGGTGACGAAGGCGTCGCCGGCGCCGTTGGTGTCCACCACGGGGCGGCCCGGGTCGACGGCCGGGAGGTGGCGCAGCACGCCGTCCTCGCGGGTCAGCAGGTGGCAGCCGTCGGCGCCGTCGGTGGCGGTGACCACGGCGGCCCGGCCCTCGGCGAGGATCGCGCGCATCACCTGCTCGTGGCGGCCCCGGCAGCCGGCCACCGAGAGGAACACCAGGTCGGAGCCGAGGGCGTAGTCGCGGTGGTGCGGCTCGGCGCCGTCCCAGTCGTGCAGGTCGGTGGAGGTGGTGCGGCCGAGCCGGTGGAGGTCGCCGTACATGTCGCGGTTGACGCCGGTGATCGAGAGGTGGACGTGCCGGCTGCGCCGCGCGTACGGGAGGTAGAACTCGCGCGGCAAGCGCAGGTCGGCGGGGTGGCGGCCGTCGAAGAAGGAGAACCGGCGGCCGGCCGCGTCGACCAGGTTGACCCCGCGCGGGGTGCCGTACGGGCTCACCAGGTGGGCGAAGTGCAGGCCGTGGCGCCGGTAGTGGGCACGGACCAGGTCGCCCTGGGGGTCGTCGCCGAGGTAGTCCAGGAAGGCGGTGCGCAGCCCGAGGTGGTGGGCGCCGAGGGCGACGCCGTTGCCGGTGTGGCCGACGTAGTCGCGCACCGGCTCCACGTACCGCGAGTCGCCGGGCGGGATCTCCAACCGGTCGACCCGGACGATGGTGTCCACGCCGGTGCCGCCCACGACGAGCAGGTCGAACTCGGCCGCTTCGGTTTCCGGCTGCACGCGGCGCCTCCTTGATCGCTGGATGGTGGCCAGGAGTCAAGCAGGCGCCGGAGGTTGACTGCAAGACCTTGCTGCAAATTCCAGACAGGGCCGCTCGGCGGCTTCCTCCCGGGCCGGCCCCTCAGTCGGCCGGCGGCCGCTCCGCGCCCGCCTCCGCCCGGGACTCGGCGGGGGGCCTGACGTTGGCCCTCACGTCGGCCGCCGCGGCGGCCCGCGGACTCGGCCGTCCGTCCACGGCCCGCACCGGCACCGCGGTCTCGGCCCCGGCAGCGGTCTCGGCCCCAGCAGCGCCCGGGACAGCGGTCGCCTCACCGGGCTCCGGGCGGTGGTCGATCATCAGGAAGGCGACCAGCGCGGCCGCCAGCAGCACGCCCATCGCGACCCAGGTGGCGGCCACGTAGCCGTGCACCGCACCGCGGGCCTGCACCAGTGGATCGCTCGCGGCCCGGGTGGCCAGCCAGGTCGCGGTGGCGCTGGCGGCGATGGTGTTCAGCAGCGCCGTCCCGAACGAACCGCCCACCTGCTGGGCCGAGTTGATGGTGGCCGAGGCCGCGCCGGCCTCGTTGGGGGCGACCCCGAGGGTGGCCAGGCTCATCGACGGCATGAACACCAGGCCCATCCCGAAGCCGATCAGCAGCACGGAGGGCAGCACCATGGCGGCCCACGGGCTGTCCACCTTCATCTGGGTCAGCCAGGCCATGCCGCCCGCGGCCAGCAGCAGCCCCGGGGTGATCAGGTTGCGGGACGGCACCCTGGTCATCAGCCGGGCCGCGATGCCGGTCGAACTCAGCACGATGGCGCCCGTCATGGGCAGGAAGGAGATGCCCGAGACCACCGGCGAGAAGTGCTTGATGGCCTGCATGTAGTAGGTCAGGAACAGGAACAGGCCGAACATGCCGACCATGGCCAGGCCCACCGAGAGCGCGGCGCCACCGCGGTTGCGCTCGGCCACGATGTGGATCGGCAGCAGCGGGTGCGCGGAGCGCTTCTCGACCAGGACGAACACCGCGAGCAGCGCCACGCCCAGGACCAGCGAGCCGATCACCAGAGCGTCGCTCCAGCCCCTGGTCACGGCCTCGGAGGTGCCGAAGACGATCGCGAGCAGGCCGCCGCAGCCGAGCACCGCGCCCGGCAGGTCGAGCCTGATCCGGCGCCCCTTGGCGATGTGGTCGCGCTTGAGCACGGAGAAGGCCGCGAAGGCGGTGACGACGGCGATCGGGGTGTTGACGAACAGGCACCAGCGCCAGTTGAGGTACTCGGTCAGCAGGCCGCCGGCGATGAAACCGATCGCGGCGCCGCCGCCGGCGATCGCGCCGAAGATGCCGAAGGCCGTACTGCGTTCCTTCGGATTGGAGAAGGTGGTGGAGAGCAGCCCCAGCGCGGAGGGGGCGAGCAGGGCGCCGAACGCGCCCTGGAGGGCGCGGGCGCCGAAGAGCATGGCCGGGCTGACCGCCGCACCACCGAGGGCGGAGGCGAGGGCGAAGCCCAGCAGGCCGATGGTGAAGACGCGCTTGCGGCCGAAGAGGTCGCCCAGCCGCCCGCCGAGCAGCAGCAGGCCGCCGAAGGCGAGGGTGTAGGCGGTGATCACCCACTGCCGGTCCGCGTCGGTGATGCCCAGGTCCCGCTGGGCGGACGGCAGCGCGATGTTCACGATGGTGATGTCGAGGACGATCATGAGCTGGGCGATGGCGATGACCGCCAAGGCCCACCAGCGGCGACTGTCCGCCTCCTCATGACCGGTGGCAAGGTGCGAGGACACTGGTCGAGCCTTCCGGAGTGGGTACGGAGAGGTCACGCAGTCGCCTTCCAGCCAAGCGCCGGTGTGGACGAATGGCAAGCAAAAACCTGGTCAAACGGTCCCAAATGGGACGAAATGACCAGGGGCCCCGGGACTCGCGACCGAGTCCCGGGGCCCCGCGCCGTCCGCTCCCGGACGCACCCCGGCTACAGCGCCGACAGCTCCGCGAGCAGGTCGTCCAGGCCCAGCGAGCCCTGCGAGAGCGCCGCCATGTGCCAGGCCTTGAGGTCGAACTCCTCGCCCCGCGCCTCGTGCGCCGCCTTCGCCGCCGCCCGTCCGCGCAGCCAGGCGCGCTCGCCGAGCTTGTAGCCGATCGCCTGACCGGGCAGCCCCAGGTAGCGGACCAGCTCGCTGTCCAGGAACTCCGGAGCCAGACCGCAGTACAGCCCGAAGAACTCCCGGGCGTGCTCCGGGCTCACCGGCTCGCCCGGCCGGTACGGCGAGTCGGCCGGGAATTCCAGGCCCAGGTGCATGCCGATGTCGATGATGACCCGCAGCGCCCGCATCATCTGGGCGTTGAGGTAGCCCAGGCGGTGGCCCGGGTCGGTGAGGTAGCCCAGCTCGTCCATCAGGCGCTCGGCGTACAGCGCCCAGCCCTCCATGTTGGCGCTGACCCCGCCGAGGCTCACCTGGTAGGTGGAGAGCCGGTCGGCGACGTAGTTCCACTGCGCCAGCTGCAGGTGGTGGCCCGGGACGCCCTCGTGGTACCAGGTGGACACCAGGTCCCAGACCGGGAAGCGCTCCTTGCCGAGCAGCGGCAGCCAGGTCCGCCCCGGCCGGCTGAAGTCCAGCGAGGGAGCCGTGTAGTACGGCGCGGCGGCGCTGCCGGCCGGGGCGATCCGCGACTCGACCCGGGTGACCGGCTCCGCCAGGTCGAAGTGGGTGCCCTGGAGGTCCCGGACCGCCTGGTCCATCAGGCCCTGGAGGAACTCCCGGGCCGGCTCGGCGCCCTCGATGGCCGGGCCGTCCTCCTCCAGCCACTTCATCGCCGTCATCGGGTCGGCGCCCGGGCGCACCTTCTCCGCCTCGGCCGTCATCTGCGCGTACAGGTCGTGGAACTCGCCCCAGGCCCAGGCGTAGGCCTCGTCCAGGTCCAGGTCGGCGCCGGTCCAGTAGCGCACCCAGCGGCCGTAGCGCTCCCGGCCGACCGGATCCGGGGTGCCGGCGGCGGCCGGGGCGTACACGTCGCGCATCCAGTCGCGCAGCGCGGCCAGCGCCCGTGCGGCGGCCACCGCGTGGTCGGACAGCTCGGCGCGCACGGGCTCCGGGGCGTCCTGGACGAACTGCCCGAACCAGCCCGCCCCGCGCCCCTCGCCGCCCTCGTCCGAGGGACCGGCCGACGCGCCCTCGGCCGGCGCCTCGCCCAGCCACTCGCCGAACTGCCCGATCACCGTCTCCACCTGGCGCGGGCCGGACAGCAGCCCCCGCTCGATGCCCTCGGCCAGCGTCTGCCGGTACTGCTCCAGCGCCAGCGGGAGGGGGGCCAGCCGGCGGCCGATCACCCGCCACTCGTCCTCGGTGCCGGCGGGCATGAGGGTGAAGGCCTCCCGCGTGTTGTGCACCGGGGAGGCCAGGTTGCGCACCGCGCGGTAGTTCTCCCCCGCGTCGTGGACGGCGAGTTCGGCGGTCAGCCGCTCGCGGAGCAGCCGGGCGCAGCGCCGCTCCGACTCGTCCTCGGCGGCGCCGGCCCGCTCGACCTCGTCCAGCCGGGCCAGGGTGCGGCGGGCGAGGTCGGCGATCGCCTCGGCGCCGGCCGGGGAGAGGTCGGGCAGCCGGTCGTCCTCGGGGTGGAGGCCGAGGTACACCGCGGTCAGCGGGTCGAGGTCGGCCAGCGCGCGGACGTACGCGTCCGCGATGCCGCGCGGGGTCCCGCCGTCGGAATTGATCAGTTCTTCAACCATTCGCACATCATCGCGTTGCCGGGCCCGATTGCAAGCCCCTGCCGCGGACCGGTTGACCTGCACCGGCCGGTATCTGACGGGCGGTGGGCACCGCGAACGGCCGTTCGGAGAGATCCGTGCCCGACAGGTCCCGATCGGTCCGACGCCCATTACGCTGACCGCCATGGAAGCCAGCCCCACCACGGCAACCGGCCCGGCCCCCACCCGGACCGCACCCGACCCCCGGCCGCGCCGCACCGGCTACCGACGGCTGCCCGTCGAACAGCGGCGCGAGCAGCTCATCGCGGTCGCCCTGGAGCTGTTCGCCGCCCGGCCGCCCGAGGAGGTCAGCCTGGACGACGTGGCCGAGGCCGCCGAGGCCTCCCGGCCACTGGTCTACCGCTACTTCGCCGGCGGCAAGCAGCAGCTGTACGAGGCCGCGCTGCGCACCGCGGCGGACGAGCTGACCAGCCGGTTCACCGTCCCGCCGGACGGCACGCCCTCCGAGCAGCTGGCGGCCGTGCTGGACGGGTACTTCGAGTTCGTGGCCGAGCACGAGGCCGGTTACTCGGCGCTGCTGCGCGGCGGCTCGGTGGTGGAGACGGCCCGCACCACGGCGATCGTGGACGACGTGCGGCGGATCGCGCTCAAGCGGACCGTGCGGCACCTCGGTGTGCGGGAGGCCGGGCCGCGGCTGACCCTGCTGGTGCGCTCGTGGATCGCGATGGTCGAGGGCGCGTCGCTGAGCTGGCTGGACGAGGGGCGCGCGCTGCCGGTGGCGGACCTGCGGGACTGGCTGGTGGACCAGTTCACGGCGATGGCGGCGGCGACGGCGCTGCACGATCCGCAGACCGCGCGGGTCCTGGCCTCGCTGCTGGCGCTGGACGGCCCGCGGACGGACCGGGCCGAGCGGCTGCGCGCGGTGCTGGGCGGGCCGCAGGAGTAGACGGTCCCGACCCCCGTGCCAAGGGTCGGGCGCGCGGAGGCTACGCCTTGCCGAGCACCTGGCGCTGGCGGCCGAGCCCGTCGATCTCGATCTCGACGACGTCGCCCGGGGCGAGGAACGGCGTGCCCGGGCGGCCCAGGGTGACTCCGGCCGGGGTGCCGGTGACGATCACGTCGCCGGGCTCCAGCACCATGAACTGGCTGGCGTACCGGACGAGTTCGAGCACCGGGAAGATCATCTCGGCGGTGTTGCCGTGCTGCCGCTGCTCGCCGTTGACCCAGAGCCGCAGCTCCAGCGCCTGCGGGTCGGCGACCTCGTCGGCGGTGACCAGCCAGGGCCCGAGCGGGGTGAAGGTCTCCGCCGACTTGCCCTTGTCCCACTGGCCGCCGCGCTCGAACTGGAAGGCCCGCTCGGTGACGTCGTTGGCGATGGTGTAGCCGGCGATCACCGCGGCGGCCTCGGCGTGCGAGTCCAGGTAGCGGGCGGTGCGGCCGATCACGATCGCCAGCTCGGCCTCGTAGTCGGTCTTCTCGCCGCCGCGCGGCACCAGCACCTCGTCGTACGGGCCGACGACGGTGGAGCTCGGCTTGAGGAAGATCACCGGCTCGTCCGGGATCGCCGCCCCGGCCTCGGCCGCGTGGTCGCGGTAGTTGAGCCCGATGCCGACCACCTTGCCGGGCCGGGCCACCGGCGCGCCCACCCGCAGGCCGTACAGGTCCACCACCGGGAGCACCCCCGCGGCCACCTCCCCGGCCAGTGCGGCGGTGTCCAGCCCGGCCAGGAAGGCCCCGTCGAGGTCACGGGCCCGCCCGGAGAGGTCGTACGCGGTGCCGTCCTCGCCCAGTACGACCGGACGCTCGGCGCCCGGGGGTCCGACGCGGAGGAGCTTCATCGATCCGTCACCAGCCTTTCGTCGCAGCTCACCGGGGCGGCGCGGACACCGCTCCCGAGTCTGGCAACGAGGTATATCAACGGCCCGGGGCGGCGGACCAGACCGTCTCGATGGGCGAGTTCCCATCAAAACCCACAGGTCTGCGGGGGCCCGAATCGGCGGCCCGTACGGTTGACACGCCCGGATCAGCCGCCCTGTGCGCCGCCGCCGAGCAGCACCCCCAGGCTCAGCTCCTCGCCCGCGTCCTCTCCTTCGCCGCCGAACCCGCCCGGGCCGAGCCGGTCCACCTCCCGCTGCCAGTGCGCGAGGTCGCGCCGGAGGTCGGCCCGGGCCTCCGGGGAGGCTCCGGGCTCCGTCGTCAGCGCGTCCAGCAGGGCGACGGCGGCGCCCCGGTCGCCGCCCCGGGCCAGCCAGAGGGCCAGGTCGTGGCAGGTGCGCAGGGTGCGCGGGTCGGTCGGGCCGCAGATCCGGGCGAAGTCGGGGACGAGCTCGCGCAGGATCCCCACGGCCTCCGCCGCACCGCCCTCGGCGCCGCGCTGCCAGGCCTGGTCGGCCCGGCGGCGCAGCTGCTCCGGGCTCGGGTCGTCCGGCCCCAGCATCCCGGGCCGGATCCGGCGCAGCCGCTCCAGCACCTCGGCGGCGTCGGCCGGCCGGTCGGCGGGCCGCTTGGCGAGCAGTTGGGCGACCAGGTCGGCCAGGGCCGGGTCGTGGCTGCGGATCCCGGGCGGGGTCGCCTCCAGGTGCTTGACCATGTACCCGTACGGCGAGTCGGCGTGGAACGGTCGCCGGCCCGTGCAGACCTCGTACAGCATCACGCCGAACGCGTAGAGGTCGGTCCGGCCGTCCACCGTGCCGCCGGACCAGCACTCGGGTGCCAGGTACGGGACGGTGCCCACCACGCTGCCGGTGGAGGTGAGCCCGGTGGACTGGGTGAGCAGCCGGGCGATGCCGAAGTCCAGCACCTTCGCGCGGTCCGCGCCCTCCGCGATCATGACGTTCTCGGGCTTGATGTCCCGGTGGACGACCCCGCTGCGATGCGCCGCGTCGAGCGCCTCGCAGACCTGCGCCATCCAGGCCAGCGCCCGCCCGTGGTCCGGCCGGCCGCCCTTGAGGATCGCGGACAGCGGACGGCCGCGGACCAGCTCCATCACCAGGTAGTGGATCTCCCCCGTACCGTCCGCGATCCGGCCGTAGTCGTGCACCGTGACGATGTGCGGGTTGGACAGACCGCCGGCCAGCCTGGCCTCCCGGACGAACCGCCCGACGGCCTCGGCGTCGGCGGCGTGCTCGGGCAGCAGCAGCTTGACCGCGACCTCCCGTTCCAGCCAGTCGTCGGTCGCCCGCCACACCTCGCCGAAGCCGCCCTTGCCCAGCCACTCGTCCAGCCGGAACCGGCCGTCGAGCACCTCGCCCTTCCGCATGTCCTCCCCCAACTCGACCGCGCCCGCACGTCGTTCGCCGTCGGATGGGCCACCCTAGCGGCGGCCGGGGACGAACGGGTGAACGACGCGGGGCCGGAGCCGCGGGTCGAGGGCGGGCGCGGGCTCGACTCCGAGCTCGGCTGAGGGCGCGGCCGCGGGCTCGGCGGCGAACCCGCGGCCGCGGCTCCGGGTCCGGCTACGGCTTGGGCTTGGGCAGGCCGGGCGGGTTGATCTCGGAGGTCTGCACCGCCTCGCCGTCCAGGCCCCAGCGCTTGAGCACCTGCCCGTACGTGCCGTTCCTGATCACCTCGTTGATCGCCTCGTTGAGCGCCCGGACCAGGCCGTTGTTCTTGTGGGTGGTCGCCGCGATCTTGCCGAGGACGTCCGCGCCGCCGCCCGAGTAGGTGCCGACCACCTCGGTCTGGCCGGTCTGCACGGCGTGGAAGGCCAGGCTCGGGTTGGGCCCGGTGTAGACGTCGATCCGGCCGGAGGAAAGGGCGAGGTAGTACTCGGTACCGGAGAAGTACTTGATGTCGATCGGCTTGAGGCCGTTGCGGACGTTCTCCTCGCTCCAGGAGAGCAGCAGCTTCTCCTGGTTGGTGCCGGTCGCCACCCCGACGGACCGGCCGGCCAGGTCCTTGGCGCCGGTGACCTTGAGGCCGCTGCCCTTCTTGGCCTCGAAGCCGAGGATGTCCAGCCGGTAGGTGGCGAAGTCGTACTTCTCCTTGCGCTCCTCGGTGACGGTGATGTTGGACAGGCCGACGTCGTACTTGCCGCTGTCCAGGCCGACGAAGATGTTCTCCCAGGAGACGGGGTTGAGCTCGACCTTGAGGCCGAGCACGTTGCCGATCAGCGAGGCGATGTCCGGCTCGACGCCGATGACGGTCTTGTCGTCGTCGGCGTAGAAGTCCAGCGGCGGGGTGGTGCCGATGGAGTCGACGACCTTCAGCGTGCCCCGCTTCCTGATCTCCTCCGGCACCAGCGCGGCGATCGCGTCGACCTTGCCGGTGGTCACCCGCTTCTGGTCGGCCGACAGGTTGACCACGGTGCCGTTCGGCGCGGTGCTGCCCTTGGCCGGGGCGAGGTCCGCCGCGGCGCCCGTGGCACCGCTGCCGCAGCCGGCCAGGGCGACGGCGGCGGCGAGCGCGGCGGCGGCGGTCACGAGGGCGCGACGGGGTAGGGACATGGCGGAACTCCTGATCGGTGAAGGGGACGTGCGGGTGTTCTGGGCCCCGTCTTCGCACCCCGCGGACGGGGGTCCGAGGACGGGCCTCAGAGGACCTTGGCCAGGAAGGCCCGGGTGCGCTCGTGCTGCGGCCGGTCCAGGACCTCGGCGGGCGGGCCCTGCTCGACCACCACGCCGCCGTCCATGAAGACGACGGTGTCGGCGACCTCGCGGGCGAAGCCGATCTCGTGGGTCACCACGACCATCGTGGTGCCGCTGCGGGCGAGGTCCTTGATGACGTCCAGCACCTCGCCGACCAGCTCCGGGTCGAGCGCCGAGGTCGGCTCGTCGAACAGCAGCACCTTCGGCTCCAGGGCGAGCGCCCGGGCGATGGCGACCCGCTGCTGCTGCCCGCCGGACAGCTGCCGGGGGTAGGCGGCGGACTTGTCGGCCAGCCCCACCCGTTCCAGCAGGGCCAGGGCCCTCGCCCTGGCCTCGGCCCGGGGGCGGCCCAGCGCGGCGATCGGCGCCTCGACCAGGTTCTCCAGCACGGTCAGGTGCGGGAACAGGTTGAAGTTCTGGAAGACGAAGCCGATGCCGGTGCGCTGGCGCAGCACCTCGCGCTCCTTGAGCTCGTACAGCCGGTCGCCGGAGCGCCGGTAGCCGATCAGCTCGCCGTCGATCGCGACGTAGCCGCGGTCGAGCTTCTCCAGGTGGTTGATCGCCCGCAGCAGGGTGGACTTGCCGGAGCCGGACGGGCCGAGCACCACGGTGACCGAGCCCGCCGGGACGTCCAGGTCGACGCCGCGCAGGACCTCCAGGGCGCCGAAGCTCTTGTGCAGGCCGCGGACCTGCACCATCGGCGCGGGCCCGGTCGCGGTCCCGGGATCCGTGGCGGTGGCGGTCTCGGTGCCGGTGCTGGTCAGGGCGGTCACGGGTTCCCTCCGGTGGTGCGGGCGGGCAGGCTGCGCAGGAAGGCCCGCAGGCGTTCCAGCGGGGTGGGCGGCGGGGTGCGCCGGGCTCCCCGGGAGAAGTGGCGCTCGACGTAGTACTGGCCGATCGACAGCACGGTGGTCAGCAGCACGTACCAGACCGTGGCGACCATCAGCAGCGGCACCACCCGGCCGGTCCGGCCGTAGATCACCTGGACCTGGTAGAACAGCTCGCCGATCGCCATCACGTACACCACCGAGGTGCCCTTGAGGAGCGAGACCACCTCGTTGGCGGCGGCCGGCAGGATGCCCCGCATCGCCTGGGGCAGCACGATCCGCAGGCCCTGCCGCCAGCGCGGGATGCCGAGCGCGGCGGCGGCCTCGCGCTGGCCGGCGTCCACCGCGACGATGCCGCCGCGGATGATCTCGGCGGCGAACGCGGCCTGGTGCAGCCCGAGCCCGAGCACCGCGGCGCCCAGCGCGCCGAGCACGCCGACCGTCTCGAACTCGCCGAAGGTCGGGCCGAACGGGATGCCGAAGCCGAACCGCTTGTAGAGGTAGGAGAGGTTGAACCAGAACACCAGCTGGACGATCAGCGGGATCGAACGGAACACCCAGACGTAGGCCCAGGCGATGGTCCGCAGGATCGCGCTGCGGGACAGTCGCATCGCGGCCACCACCGCGCCCAGCGCGAAGCCCAGCACGGTGCCGTAGGCGGTGAGTTCGAGCGTGCGGCCGATCGCCTGCAGGACGGTGTCGGCGGTGAAGAAGAGCCGGAAGGTGGCCCAGTCCCAGCCGGGGTTGACGACCAGGCCGTGGGCGAACTGGGCCAGCAGGACGAGTGCGGCGATCCCGACCGCCCAGCGCCACGGGTGCCGGGCGGGGACGGTCCGCAGGCCGTCCAGCTCCGCGGGATCGAGGCCGGGGGCCGGCCCGGGCGGGGGCGGTGGCGATCCGGCGCTGCCGGTGCCGAGCCGGCTTTCGGAGCTGACGGTGCTGACGGTACTGACGGTGCTGACGGTGCTGACGGTGTGGAGACTGCCGGCGGCGCCGGCGGTGCTGGGCGATCTGACGGTCATCGGGACTCCTTCGACGGGCCCTGCGCGGCTTCCGACGGGGCCGGGCCTCAGGGGTGTTCGGGCGGGCTGATCTGCGACTGCGGGATGGCCGAGTCGGTGATCCCCCACTTCCTGAGGATCCGCTGGTACGTCCCGTCCTTGATCAGCTGGTTGACCGCCGCCTGGAAGGCCGGGGTGAGCTCGGAGCCCTTCTTGAAGGCGAAGCCGACGTCCAACCGGTGGAACTCGTTGAGGAAGCGCACCCCGGCGGCGTCCTGCGCGGCCTGGTGGCGCAGGCCGTTGATGGTGGACATCTCGACGTCCACCCGGCCCTGCTGGAGGGCGGTCAGCAGCGCGCCGCTCTCGCTGAACGCCTTGACCTCGTACGGCTTCTTCCCGGCGTCGGTGCAGACGCCCTTCTTGCTGTTGAGCGTGGTCTCGAAGGTCGTGCCGGCGCCGGTGCCGACGGTCAGCCCGCAGAGCTGGGCCAGGTCGGTGATCGGCTGGACGGCGGTGTTGTCCTTCTTCACCGCGAAGCCCTGGCCGTCGTCGACGTAGGTGACGAAGTCGATGGTCTTCAGCCGCGCGGTGGTGACCCCGAAGTTGCCGGTGCCGACGTCGAACTTGCCGCTGTCCAGGGCGGGCAGGATGGTCTCGAAGGCGGCCTCCTCGCGCCGCACGGTCAGACCGAGCAGCTTGGCCACCGCGTCGGTGAAGTCCACGTCCACCCCGACGGGCTTGCGGCCGGCCTGGTCGGCGTAGAAGGCGCTGGGCGGGGTGCCGAAGGACGAGCCGAACGTCAGCACCCCGGCCGCCCGCACCTTCTCGGGCAGCAGCGCCGCCGCGGTCTCGGACCTGGCCAGGCCGGAGACGACGTCCTCGGCGGCGGCGGATCCGCCCGCCCCCGCCGCGCCCGCGATCTTCGGGTCCGAGCCGCACGCGGCCAGCGCCAGGACGGGCAGCAGCGCGGCGGCCGCGAGCAGGCGGCGGGAGGCGGTGGTGGTTCTCACGAGGGGCCTTTCAACGGGTCGGGACCAGGGCCGGCAGGGACTTCTCGAAGGGCAGCGGACCGATGGTCAGGGGGTCGGCGGTGACGTCGAACAGCGGGCGGTAGCCGGCGGCCAGGTAGAGGCCCCTGGCCTCGGGCTGGCGCGGGCCGGTGGTGAGGTAGATCCGGCGGTACCCGGCCGCGGCGGCCGTCCGCTCCAGCTCGGCCAGCACCCGGCGGGCCAGGCCCCGGCGGCGGTGCGCGGAGTGGGTCCACATCCGCTTCACCTCGGCGGTGTGCTCGTCGTACCGCTTGTACGCGCCGCCGGCCACCGGCTCACCGTCCTCCAGCAGGAGCAGCAGCACACCGTGCGGCTCGGCGAAGGCCTCACCGGGGTAGCGGCTCATCTCCTCGTGGGCACCGGGGCCGTAGCGGCTGACGTACTCGTGGGTGAGCTCGCGCAGCAGCGGCTCGACCAGCGGGTCGTCCAGGCCGGTCCTGCGGAACTCGCTGCGCGTGGCGTCGCTCACGCCTGCACCGCGATCAGCTGGTTGCGCTCGTGCACCGCCCGCGCCGCCGCCTCGGCCTTGGCGGCGTCCCGCTTGGCGACCTCCTCGCGGACGATCGGGATGACGTGGCGGCCGAAGTCGATCGCGTCGCCCAGCAGGTCGTAGCCGCGGGCGGAGAGGATGTCCACGCCCAGGTCGTAGTAGTCCAGCAGCGCCTGGGCGACCGTCTCCGGGGTGCCGACCAGTGCGTTGGAGTTGCCCGCCCCGCCGGTGGCCGCGGCGGTCGGCGTCCACAGCGCGCGGTCGTAGCGCTCGCCCGCCTCGGCGATCTCGATCAGCCGCTGGGAGCCGGTGTTCTCGGGTGCGGCGGTGACCGGGCGGCGGCGCGGGGCGAGCTCCCCGCTCTCCCGGCGGGCCCTGATCGCGGCCACCGTGCGGTGCGCCTTCTCCCAGGCCAGTTCCTCGGTCGGCGCGATGATCGGCCGGAACGCCACCTGGATCCGCGGCACGTCGGTCCGTCCGGCGGCCCGCGCCGCCTCCTTCACCCGCTCGATCTGCTCGGCGGTGCGGGCCAGCGGCTCGCCCCAGAGGCAGTAGATGTCCGCCTCGGCGCCGCCGGCCGCGTAGGCCGCGTCCGAGGAGCCGCCGAAGGAGACCGCCGGGCGCGGCTGCTGGACGGGGAAGACGTCGGACACGAAGTCGTTGAAGCGGTAGTGCGGGCCCTCGTGGTCGAAGGGCTCCCGGCTGGTCCAGGCCTTCTTCACGATCCCGATGTACTCGCGGGTGCGCTCGTAGCGCTGGTCCTTGGTGAGGAAGTCGCCCTCGCGCTGCTGCTCGTGGTCGGTGCCGCCGGTGATGAAGTGGACGGTCAGCCGGCCCTCGCTGATCTGGTCCAGGGTCGCGAAGGTCTTGGCGGCGAAGGTCGGGTAGGAGACGTTCGGCCGGTGCGCGAGCAGGATCTGCAGCCGGTCGAGGTGCGAGGCCAGGAAGGCCGCGGCGGCGGCCGGCTCCGGGGAGCCGGAGCCGTACGCGAAGAGCACCCGGTCCCAGCCGTGGTCCTCGTGCGCCCTGGCCAGTCGCAGGGTGTAGTCGCGGTCGAAGGCCGCGGTGGTGCGCGGGTGCGTCTCCGAACCGTCGGCGGTGGCGGCGATGCCGAGGAATTCGACGGGCATGGCGGAACCTTTCGGGTCTGGCGGGGCGGTCCGGTCGACCGCGGGCGGGCGGACCGGAGGCGGCCGCGGCGGGGCGGCCGTCGGGCACGTGACGGGGAAGCCGGAGGCGTACGGGAGGGGTGACTGCCGGAGCGCGGTGCGAGGTCGTCGGCGGGCAGCGGGGACCTGACGGGTCGTCGGTCGTCGACGACGGTCCCGGGCCGGAGCGGGGTGGGCCGAGGGAGGCTCCCCGCCGGGAGGTTCAGGCCGGACGGGCGGCCCGCTGCCCGGTCAGCCGCGACACGCCGCGGACCACACCCGACCGAAGTCGATGTGGTCGCGGGTGACCAGGGGCTGCTCGGCGTACATGTCCCCAAGTTGAGCAGTCGGCCGAGGAGTACGTCAACCACCCATCATTGCCGCACTGTTGCGATCTCCTGACACTTCTCCGAAGCGCTCCGGCCGACCTTGGCCGCGCCCCCCGGCCGCGCCCCGGCGGCCCTTGACAGCCGTCGATCGCGAATGCGTACGATCGGCGCGGAGTGCAGTGCGATCGCCGGCCGCGTTGAGGGACGCGGGCCGGCCCCCGAGACCCGCGTACGTGACCACCGCCGTGCCCCTCTCCCGCCCGCACTCCGCCCAGGAGCCGCCGCCATGGCCACCCCGCAGGACGTCCTGCCCGCCCCCGCCCCCGACCGGGCCCGCGCCACGAGCCCCGCCCCGCCGCCGGACCCCGGGCCCGACGCCCGGATCGTCGCCCGCCGCAAGCCCGGCCAGTGGACCGCCGCCGCGATCGCCCTGCTGCTGGCCGCGATGGCGGTCAACTCGGTGATCCGCAACCGGGCCTTCCAGTGGGGCGTGGTCGCCGACTGGTTCACCGCGCGGTCCGTGCTGAGCGGCCTGACCCTCACCCTGTGGCTGACCGCCGTCACCCTGGCGCTCGGGTTCGTCCTCGGCACCGTCCTCGCCGTCATGCGGCTGTCCGCCAATCCGGTGCTGCGCACCCTCGCCTGGGGCTACATCTGGATCTTCCGGTCCACCCCGCCGCTGGTGCAGCTGCTGTTCTTCTTCAACATCGGCGCGCTCTACCCGACGCTCGGCCTGGGCATCCCGTTCGGCCCCGAGTTCGTCACCGTGAAGACCGTCAACCTGATCGGCCCGACGCTGACGGCCGTCATCGGCCTCACCCTGCTGGAGACGGCCTACGCCGCCGAGGTGGTCCGCGGCGGCATCCTCTCCGTCGACCGCGGCCAGCTCGAGGCGGCGGCCGCCCTCGGGCTGGGCCGCGGGCGGGTACTGCGCCGGATCGTGGTGCCGCAGGCGATGCGCGCGATCGTGCCGTCCGCCGGGAACATGCTGATCGGCGCGCTCAAGGGCACCAGCATCGTCAGCGTGCTGGCCGTCTCCGACCTGCTCTACTCGGTGCAACTGGTCTACCTGCAGTCCTACCAGGTCATCCCGATGCTGGTGGTCGCCACCCTCTGGTACCTGGTGGTCACCACCGTGCTGTCCGTCGGGCAGTACTACGTCGAACGGCACTTCGCCAGGGGCGCCAGCCGGGACGGCCTGCCGCCCACGCCGCTGCAGCGCGCCCGCGCGGCCTTCGCCAAGGTGGTGCGGGCATGACGGCCCTGGTCATCGTCGGTGCCGGCCCCCGCGGCACCGGGCTGCTGGAGCGGATCGCCGCCAACGCCGCCGAACTCCTGCCCGCCGAAAGGCCGTTGGACATCCACCTGGTCGACCCGTACCCGCCCGGAGCGGGCCGGATCTGGCGCCGCGAGCAGTCCCCGCTGCTGCGGATGAACTCGATGGCCGAGGACGTCACCATGTTCACCGACCAGAGCTCCACCATCGAGGGCCCGGTCCGCCCAGGCCCCTCGCTCGCCGAATGGGCCCCGCGGCGGCGCGAGTTCGCGCCCTACCGGGAGGTCGCCGACCCGGACGTACGGGCCGAGCTGGACGCCCTGTCCCCCACCGACTTCCCCACCCGGCGTGCCCAGAGCGCCTACCTGGACTGGGTGTTCCGCCGCGCCGTCGCCGACCTTCCGCCGCACGTCACCGTCACCGTCCACCGGGACACCGTCCACCGCCTCGACGGCCCGGCCGACGGCCCGCAGACCGTCCACCTCACCGACCGGACGCTCACCGCCGACCACGTCGCCCTCACCCTCGGCCACCTCGACTCCGCTCCGCACCCGCGCCACGACGCCGACGCCGAGTTCGCCGCCCGGCACCGCCGCTTCCACCTCCCGCCGGCCTACTCCGCCGACGTGGAGGCCGAGTTGGCCGCCATCGCCCCGGGCGAGCAGGTGGTGGTGCGCGGCATGGGCCTCGCCTCCGTCGACCTCGTCGCCCTGCTCACCGAGGGCCGCGGCGGCCGCTTCGAACCCTCCGGGGACGGTCCGGGCCTGCGCTACCGCCCGTCCGGCCGCGAACCGGTGCTCCACCTCGGCTCCCGGCGCGGCGTGCCGTACCACTCCAAGACCGACTACCGGCTCCAGGGGCCGCCCGCGCCGCTGCCCCGGTACTTCGACGCGGCCGCCGTGGACGCCCTGCTCGCCACCGGTCGGCCGCTCGAACTGCGCCGCGACGTCTGGCCGTTGATGGCCAAGGAAGTCGGCTTCGGGCACTACCACGAGCTGTTCCACGCCCACCCCGAGCGCACCGCGCTGCCCTGGCCCGAGTTCCTGGCCCGCTACGACCGGCACGGCTGGTACTCCTCCGAACTCGCCGCCCTCGTCACCGAGGCCGTCCCCGACCCGGCCGACCGGCTCGACTTCGAGCGGCTCGACCACCCCCTGGCCGGGCTCGAACTCGGCTCCGCCGAGGAACTCCAGGCCCACCTGCGGGGCTACATCACCGCCGACGCCGACCGCCGGCGCGACCCGGCGCACAGCGCCGACCTCGGCGCGTTCCTCGCCCTGCTCTCCCTGTTCGGCCGGCTCCCCCGGGTGCTCGCCAGCGGCCGGCTCACCGCCCGCTCGGTCGCCGAGGAGGTGGACGAGTGGTTCTTCGGCTTCTTCAGCTTCCTCGCCTCCGGTCCGCCCGGCTTCCGGCTGCGCCAGCTGCTCGCCCTCTCCGAGGCCGGAGTGGTGCGCTTCCTCGGCGCCGGCGTACGGGTCGAGCGGGACGAGGCCACCGGCACCTGGCGGGCCACCGGCGCCACCGTGCCCGGCCACACCGTCACCGCCACGGCGCTGGTCGAGGGGTACCTGCCGAAGCACGCGCTCTCCCGCACCCTCGACCCCGTCCTGCGCCAACTGCACCGCGCCGGACGGCTCGTGGAGGAGGTGGTCAGCGACGGCGAACACACCCACCGCTCCGGCCTGGTCACCATCGCCCCCGCCGACAGCCGGCTGCTCGACCCCGCCCTCGGCGGCGCCCCGCACCCCCGCCGCACCGCACTCGGCCCGCACACCAGCCTGCGCTCGGCGGCCGCCTTCGCCCGGCCGCGCACCGACGCCCCGGCGTTCCGGCAGAACGACGCCACCGCCCGGGCGCTGCTCCGGGCCCTGGCCGCACTCCCGGCGGCACCGGCGCTGGCGGCGTGACGGTGCGTGCCGCGCGGACGGTGCGGGCGGTGCGGGCGGTGCGCGCGGCGCGGGCCGTCCGTGCGGCGCGGGCGGTGCGCGCTCGGGGGCCGCGCCGCCTCAGGGGCCGAAGATCTCCTCCACCAGGTCCTCGTCCGAGACGTGGTCGGGGGCCTCGAACACCACGTCGGCGGCGCCCTTCAGGCCCATCCCGCGCTCGAACGCGTTGATGCAGCCGCGGGCTTCCTGGTCGGTGGCGAAGTCCCACACCCGCAGCCGCCGGACCAGCACCAGCGCCTCGATCCGGCTCATCCGCGGCGCCCGGCGCCTCACCGGCCCCTTGCGGCCGGCCTGGGCGAGGCGCTGCTGGTAGCCGGCCAGCTGCTGCCAGGCCTGGAGGGTGCTCGGGTGGTGCTCGCCGAACGCGCGGGCGAGGTCGGGCAGCAGCGCGTGCAGCAGCGCCACCGCGCTCTGCAGGTCGCCTCGGTCGGCGTGGTGGACGGCGACGTCGTGCCGCGCCTTCAGGACCCGGCCGTCCAGCGCGCCCCAGACGGCGTGGAGGTCCGGGAGGAGTTCGTTCATCAGCCGGATCGCCGTCACCACCGAGCCGCTCTCGCCGATGCACCACACCAGGTGGTGGCGGGCGCCCAGGGTGTCCGGATCGGTCGCGCCGAGCGCCGCGCGCATGTCCTCCACCAGGGCGGACAGCAGCCGGATCGCGCCGTCCAGGTCCCCGGTCCGGCTGAGGTACCAGGCGAAGTCCCGCCAGGTGCAGAGGGTGTCGCGGTCGGCCGCGCCCAGCGCGGTGACGCACTCCTGGGCGATCGCCTGGAGCTGGATCGCCGCCTCACCGGGTGTCGCGGCCCGGTAGGCGGCCGTACGGCGCTCGCGCAGCCCGGCCCGTACGGCCTCGGCGGACGGCGGGGCGGCGACCACCGGCGGGGTGGTCAACGGCGACAGCACCGACGGCGCGGGCACCACCGGCGCAGCAGGCGGCACCGGCGCAGCAGGCGGCACGGGCGCAGCGGGCGGCACCGGCGCAGCGGGCGGCACCGGCGCAGCGGGCGACACGGGCGCAGCGGGCGGGACGGCCGGAGGTGCCGGCGGCGGGGCCGGGAGCGGCGGCTGCGCCGGGGGCGGCGGCGCCGCCGGTTCCGCCAGCCGCCGCTCGACCGCACGCGCGTCGGCCGGCCGGTCCGCCGGGTCCTTGGCCAGCAGCTCCGCGACCAGCCCCGCCACCTGCGGCGGCAGCCCGAACCGGGCCGGGTCCAGCGGCGCCGGCGGCTCGTTGAGGTGCTGGTACATCAGCACCGGCGTCGAGTCCCCGGTGAACGGCCGTGCTCCGGTGAACAGTTCGACCAGCACGCAGCCGAGCGCGTAGAGGTCGGCCCGCCCGTCCACCCGGCCGCCCGTCCACCGCTCGGGCGCCATGTACGCCGGACTGCCGACGATGGTCCCGGTGGTGGTCAGTCCGCCCGCGCCGGTGTCCAGTTGGGCGATCCCGAAGTCCAGCACCTTCAGGTGCCCGGCGTCGGTGATCATGATGTTGTCCGGCTTGATGTCCCGGTGCACCATGCCCGCGTCGTGCGCGGCCGCCAGCGCGGCGCTGATCTGGCGCCCCCAGCGCAGGCTGAGCGCGGGCTCGGGCACGCCCGCCCGCAGCACCTCGGTCAGGGTGCGGCCGGTGAGCAGCTCCATCACCAGGTAGGTGACCTCCTGGCCGGCGAGCTCGCACTGTCCGAGGTCGTGCACGGTGACGATGTGCGGGTGGGAGAGGTTTCCGGCCGCGCCGGCCTCCCGGACGAAGCGCAGCGCGGCCTTCGCGTGGTCGCCGCCGTGGTGCCCGATGACCTTGACCGCCACCGGCCGTCCCACCCGGGTGTCCTGGGCCCGCCACACCACCCCGAAGCCGCCCTGTCCGAGCTTCTCCCGCAGCTCGTACCGGCCGTCGAGGACGTCACCGACTCGCACGCGCCCCTCCCCTCCCGTCAGGACGTCCGTCCCGTCATGACGCCCAGACTCTACCGACGGCCCTCCCGCCGGCCCGGCCCAGGTGGAAGGATGGGCGCGGGCCCCGCGACGGTGCGGCGGCTCGCACCAGCAGAGCCCGAGGAGCGCAGTCATGGCCAAGCAGGCCCCGCAGAGCGACCCGGCGCAGGACGCCCCCGAGGTGTCCGCGCCCCAGCACGCGGCCGCCGGTCTGCCCGCCGTCGGCCACAGTCTGCGGATGGCCGCCGAGCAGATGGGTGCCCGCCGCACCCTCGCCACCCTGCTGAAGGTCAACCAGCCGAACGGTTTCGACTGCCCCGGCTGCGCCTGGCCCGAGCCGGACCGGACGCACACCGCCGAGTTCTGCGAGAACGGCGCCAAGGCCGTGGCCGAGGAGGCCACCGAGCGCCGGATCCGGGCCGAGTTCTTCGCCGCCCATCCGGTCGCCGAGCTCGCCGAGCGCTCCGGCTACTGGCTCGGCCAGCAGGGCCGGCTCACCCAGCCGATGCTGCTCGACGAGGGCGCCACCCACTACACGCCGGTCTCCTGGGACGACGCCTTCGCGCTGATCGCCGAGGAGTTGCGCGCGCTGGACACCCCGGACGGCGCCGCCTTCTACACCTCCGGCCGCACCAGCAACGAGGCCGCCTTCGCGTACCAGCTGTTCGCCCGGCGCCTGGGCACCAACAACCTGCCGGACTGCTCCAACATGTGCCACGAGTCCTCCGGTTCGGCGCTCACCGAGACGCTCGGCGTCGGCAAGGGCAGCGTGAGCCTCAAGGACCTCTACCAGGCCGACCTGATCATCGTGGCGGGGCAGAACCCGGGCACCAACCACCCCCGGATGCTCTCCGCGCTGGAGCGCGCCAAGCGGGCGGGCGCGACCATCGTCAGCGTGAACCCGCTGCCGGAGGCGGGCCTGGAGCGGTTCAAGAACCCGCAGCACGCGCGCGGGCTGGTCGGCCACGGCACCAAGCTGACCGACCTCTTCCTGCAGATCCGCCTCGGCGGGGACCTCGCGCTGTTCCGCGCGCTCAACCGGATCATCCTGGAGCAGGACGGCGTCGACCGCGCCTTCGTGGCCGAACACTGCCACGGCTTCGAGGAGTTCGAGGAGCAGGCGCTCAAGACCGAGCCCGCGGACGTGCTGGCCGCGACCGGCCTGCCCTGGGAGCAGATCGAGGAGCTGGGCCGCCTGGTGCTGGCCTCCGAGAAGGTGATCGTCTGCTGGGCGATGGGCCTCACCCAGCACAAGCACGCCGTCCCCACCATCCGCGAGGTGGTCAACTTCCTGCTGCTGCGCGGCAACGTGGGCCGCCCGGGCGCCGGGGTCTGCCCGGTGCGCGGGCACAGCAACGTCCAGGGCGACCGGACGATGGGCATCTTCGAGCGGCCGACGGCGGCCTTCCTCGACGCCCTGGGCAGGGAGTTCGCCTTCGAGCCGCCGCGCGCGCACGGCTACGACTCGGTGGACACCATCCGCGCGATGCGCGACGGCAAGGTCAAGGTGTTCTTCGCGATGGGCGGCAACTTCGTCGCCGCCACCCCGGACACCGAGGTCACCGAGGCCGCGATGCGCCGCTGCCGGCTGACCGTGCACGTCTCCACCAAGCTCAACCGCTCGCACGTGGTCACCGGCGCGCGCGCCCTGATCCTGCCCACCCTCGGCCGCACCGACCGGGACGTCACGGCGCACGGCCCCCAGTTCGTGTCGGTCGAGGACTCGATGGGCCAGGTCCACGCCTCCCGCGGCGGCCTGCGCCCGCCCGCGCCCGGCCTGCTCTCCGAGACGGCGATCATCTGCCGCCTGGCCCGTACCGTCCTCGGGCCGCAGGACAGCGTGCCGTGGGAGGACTTCGCCTCCGACTACGACACCCTGCGGGCCCGGATCGCCCGGGTCGTGCCCGGCTTCGAGGACTACAACGAGAAGGTCCGCCGCCCCGGCGGCTTCACCCTCCCGCACGGCCCGCGCGACTCCCGCACCTTCCCGACCGCGACCGGCAAGGCCAACTTCACGGTCAACCCGCTGTGCGCGCCCGAGGTCCCGCCGGGCCGGCTGCTGTTGCAGACGCTGCGCTCCCACGACCAGTACAACACCACGGTCTACGGCCTCGACGACCGCTACCGCGGCATCCGGGGCGGCCGCCGGGTGGTGCTGGTGAACCCGGCCGACGCCGCCGAGCTCGGCCTGGCCGAGGGCCAGTACGTCGACCTGGTGAGCGAGTGGACGGACGGCACCGAGCGCCGCGCCCCGCACTTCCGCGTCGTCCACTACCCCGTGGCCCGCGCGGGCGCCGCGGCCTACTACCCGGAGACCAACGTCCTGGTGCCGCTCGACTCCACGGCCGACATCAGCAACACCCCCACGTCCAAGGCCGTCGTCATCCGCTTCGAACCCGACTCGGGCGGGGGCGGGGAGCGGGCCGAGCGGAACTGACGGGCCGAGCAGCACGGAGGCCGCCCGACGTCCGGGGACGTCGGGCGGTCTCCGCCGTCGGTCAGTGCAGCAGACCGCCCAGCGGCAGCGTCGCCGTGGCGCTGCCCGGGGCCGAGGCGCCGGCCGAGCCCGTGGTGCTCGGCGAGCCCGTGGTGCTCGGGGTGCCGGCGGTGGTCGGCGAGCCCGTGCCGCCGCTCGGGGTCTGGGTCGGGGTGCCGGTCGGGGTCTGAGTCGGCGCCGGCGTCCCGGTCGGGGTGCCGGTCGGGGTCCCGGTGGGCGTGCCGGTCGGGGTCTGGGTCGGGGTGCCCGGGTTGCTCGGAGTGGCGGTGCCGGGGTCGGTGGGCGTGCCGGAGCCCGAGGGCGTGCCGCCCGGCGTCGCCGGGGTGGTCGGCTGCTGGGCCGCCGGGCCGCCCGGGGTGGGCGCGGGCGTGACCTGGTTGGCCGGGCTGGGCGCGATCGGGGTGACGGAGTCCCAGCCCTTCGGCAGGTCCGGCACCTTCCAGGCGCCGCCGGCGTCGTCCGCCGCTCCGTCCGGGTCCGGCCGGACGGCCCCGAGGATCGGCATCGAGCCGATCGGCGAGACCTTGATGAACGCGCCCGGCCGCGGGGCCTGGACGATCAGTCCGCCGCCGAGGTACATCCCGACGTGCGAGGCGTCCTGGAAGTAGATCACCAGGTCACCGGGCCGCAGCTGGTTCAGCGGGACGTGCTGCAGTTGCGCCCACTGCTCCTGGCTGGTGCGCGGGATGGGCTTCCCGGCGTGCAGCCAGGCCTGCGAGGTGAGGCCCGAGCAGTCGTAGGAGTCCGGGCCGGTGCCGCCCCACAGGTACGGCTTCCCGAGCTGCGCCAGCGCGAAGGCGACCGCCGCGCGCCCGGCCAGCGAGGGGGTGCGCTCGCCCTTGCCGAGGGCGCCGGAGGCGAGGAAGGCGAGCTGGGCCTCGTCGGCCTTGGCCTTCTCGAGCTGCTCCAGCTCGGCACGCTGGGCGCCGGTCAGCGAGGAGACCAGCTGCTCGACCGAGGCGAGGTCGGCGGCGACCTTGGCCTTGGCGGCGTCCTGCTGGGCGACCAGCGCCCGGGAGGTGTTGAGCGCCTCCTCGGTCTGCTTCTTCAGCCCGTCCAGCGCGTCCCGGTCCGCCCGGAGCCGGTCCAGGAACTCGGACTGCGATCGGCTGGCGGTGGCGAGCAGCTCGGCGATGGTGACCGCTTCGTACGGGTCCTTGGAGAGCAGCAGTTCGGCGTAGGCGGAGGCGGAGCCGTTGCGGTACTGGGCGGCGGCGAGCTGGGAGGCGATGTCCGTTCCGGCGTCGACCTGCTTCTGCTGCCGGTCCAGTCTGCCCTGGAGGTCGGTGAGCGCGGCCTGCTGCTCGGCGACCTTGGCCACCGCGCCGTTGTACTGCTCGGTGGCGGCCTCGGCGCTCTGGTAGAGCCCGTGCAGCTGGTCGAGCAGCGGCCCGAGGGTGGCCTTGGCCTGGGCCAGTGGGTCCGCTCCGGGCGACACCGCGACGCCCGCTCCCGGATCGGGTGCGGCGTGGGCGGCCTGGGCGGCGGCGGGCAGCGCGAGCGCGGCGGTCGCGAGGACGGCTCCGCACCGCAGGGCCGCCCGCACCCAGGGGCGTACGCCCGTCGACTCCGTCCGCTCTGCAGCCCCGCCCATGGGTGGTCCTCCCCGACCTGTCCTGCCCTGTCGTCGACCCGTGCCGGATCCCGCCGATCCTCCCACGGGTGACCGCGCCGGAAACAGGGCGCACCCGGGCCAGGAGGTTAATTCTCGACCGGGATGTGAGACAGGTCTCAGCAAACGGGGGCGAAACGGGGTTTTCTTCGCGAATGCCCAGCTCAGACCGCCCCTTGCCACCCCCAGGAAAGTTTCCGGACACCCGGCGGCCACCATCGGAACCACGATTCCCGGCCCAGTTCACCTTCCGTTCACTCAGCCACCCTACGGTCACGGCGTCATCAACGTCCGTGCGACAACTACGACGATTGTTTGGGTATGGAACACATCTCGTTCCTGGTAGCCGTTGTGATCATCGCGGCGCTCGCCTTCGACTTCACCAACGGGTTCCACGACACCGCCAACGCGGCCGCCACCGCGATCGCGACCGGGGCCCTTCGTCCGAAGGTCGCGGTCACCATCGCGGCCCTGCTCAACTTCGCCGGTGCGTTCCTGTCCGTGAAGGTCGCCACCACCATCTCCGGCGGCATCGTCAACGAGAAGGCCGGCGTCCATCCCGAGATCATCTTCGCCGCCCTGGCCGGCGCGATCCTCTGGAACCTGCTGACCTGGCTGCGCGGCCTGCCGTCCAGCTCGTCGCACGCCCTGTACGGCGGCCTGATCGGCGCCACGATCGTCGGCGTCGGCATGAACGGCGTCAACTTCGACACCGTGATCACCAAGATCATCATCCCGGCGGTCGCCTCCCCCTTCGTCGCCGGCCTCGCCTCCTGGGGCGCCACCAAGCTGGCGTACGCGATCACCCGCAAGGGCGCCACCGGGACCATCGAGAAGGGCTTCAGGACCGGTCAGGTCTTCTCCTCCTCGCTGATCTCGCTCGCGCACGGCACCAACGACGCCCAGAAGACGATGGGCATCATCACCCTGACCCTGGTCTCCGTCGGCGCCCTGCCGCACGGCGCGCTGCCCCCCACCTGGGTGATCGTCTCGGCCGGCGCCGCGATCGCGCTCGGCACCTACATGGGCGGCTGGCGGATCATCCGCTCGATGGGCAAGGGCCTGGCGGACATCCGCCCGCCGCAGGGCTTCGCCTCCGAGTCGGCCGCCGCCACCGTCATCCTGACCTCCTCGCACATGGGCTTCGGCCTCTCCACCACCCAGGTCTGCTCCGGCGGCATCATGGGCGCGGGCCTCGGCGGCCCGAAGGGCGAGCTGCGCTGGAGCATGGTCCGCCGCATGGTCTACACCTGGGGCCTGACCCTGCCGGCCGCCGCACTGGTCTCCGGCAGCGCCGCCCTGCTGGCCCGCCAGGGCAGCTGGGGCGTGGCCCTGGTCGGCGCGGCGCTGGTGGCCGGTTCGGGCGCGATGTGGATGATCTCCCGCCGCCAGCCGGTCGGCGCGGACAACGTCAACGACGTCGCCGAGGTCACCCCCGTCGAGGTCGCCGCCCCGGCCGGCGCCGCCCCCACCCCCGCCTCGACCACGGTCGCGGCCTGAGCACCGCGGCTGAGGAGCACTCACCATGCACATCAAGTGGAACGCCCTGGCCCAGACCGCCGGCATCAGCTTCGGCGTCACCGTCGCCGTGGTCGCCGTCTTCGCCCTCGGCATGCTGGCGCTGTCCCGCCGTGAGGCCGCGCTGAGCGCCCGCGAGGGCGGGGCCGGCCGGGCCTCCGGCGGCGGGCCCGCCCTGCTGGCCGGCGCGTACGCCTGCTTCGCGCTCTGCGCCGCCGCCGTGGTCTACGGCCTGGTGCTGATCGCCGCGCCGTAGGTCGGCGACGCCGAACGGGCCGGGGAGTGGTCGCCACTCCCCGGCCCGTTCGCGCATCCCGTCCCGACGGCCGCCTCCGCCGACCGGGCGGCCCTCCCGGCGTCAGTCCTCCTGGGTGGTCGGTTCTCCTGGCCGGTCAGTTCTCCTGGGTCGTCTTCAGCGCGGTCTCCCGGATGAACAGCACGGTGACGAAGGACAGCGCCGCGAACGGGGCGGCCCACAGGAAGACGGTGCCGACGCCGTGGCCGAAGGCGTCCGTCACCAGCGGGACGATCGGGGCCGGCAGCTTGGCCAGGTCCGGGATGCCGCCGCCGGCCGCCGCGTGCCCGGCCGGGACGTGCGCCGCGGCCAGGTTCGCCGCCAGGTAGTCGCCGACCTTGGTGGTCATCAGCGCGCCGAGCGCGGAGACGCCCATCGCGCCGCCCATGGTGCGGAAGAAGGTGACGACCGAGCTGGCCGCGCCGAGCTCGTGCCGGGGCACCGTGTTCTGCACCGCGAGCACCAGGTTCTGGCTGGTCAGGCCGAGGCCGATGCCGGTGATCGCCATGTAGACGGAGAGCAGCACGTAGTCGGTGTCGGCCCGGGCGGTGCCGAGCAGTGCGAAGCCGATCGCGAGCAGCGCGGTGCCGGAGACCAGGTAGGCCTTCCACTTGCCGTACTTGGTGATCAGCCGGCCGGCCACCGCCGAGGACAGCGCCAGGCCGATGATCATCGGCAGGGTCATCAGCCCGGCCATGGTCGGGGACTTGGCCCGGGCCAACTGGAAGTACTGACTGAGGAAGGTGGTGGCGCCGTACATCCCGACGCCGACCAGCACGCTGGCGATCGCGGCCAGGGTGACGGTGCGGTACCGGAAGAGGCCCGGCGGGATGATCGGCTCGGCGGCGCGGCGCTCGACCGCGACCGCCAGGGCGCCCAGCAGCAGGCCGCCGCCGACCATGGCCGCGGTCTGCCAGGAGATCCAGGGGTAGTTCTTGCCGGCCAGCGTGATCCAGATCATCAGCAGGCTGACGGCGCCGGTGATGACCAGCGCGCCCACGTAGTCGATCTTCACCCGGCGCTTGACCACGGGCAGCTTGAGGGTGCGCTGCACCACCAGGATCGCGGCCAGCGCGAACGGGATGCCCACGTAGAAGCACCAGCGCCAGCCCAGCCAGGAGGTGTCCACGATGACGCCGCCGATCAGCGGGCCGCCGATGGTGGCGAGGGCGAAGACCGCGCCGAAGTAGCCGCTGTAGCGGCCGCGCTCGCGCGGCGGGACCATCGCGGCCAGGCAGATCTGGCCGAGCGCGACCACACCGCCGGCGCCGATGCCCTGGAGGGCGCGGCAGGCGATCAGCTCACCGGTGTTCTGCGAGAGGCCGGCCAGCGCCGAGGTGGCGATGTAGATCAGCAGGGCGATCTGCAGCAGCAGCTTCTTGCTGGCGAGGTCGGAGAGCTTGCCCCAGATCGGGGTGGAGGCGGTCAGGGTGAGCAGGGCGGCGGTGATCACCCAGGTGTAGGCGGACTGGCCGCCGTGCAGGTCGGTGAGGATGTGCGGCAGGGCGTTGGAGACGACGGTCGACGAGAGCACGGCCACGAACAGGCCGAGCAGCAGGCCGGACAGCGCCTCCATCACCTGCCGGTGGGTCATCGGTCGGTCGTCGACCCCGGTTCGTGCTGTCGATTCGACTGTCACGGTCATCTGGGTCCTTCGGCGGGAGGAGGGGGTACGCGGGCGGCACAAATTCGTTGCCTTAAGCAACCATAATCTCGATGGTTGACTAAGGCAACTTTCTTCAAGCCCCGGCAAAGCCCTCGGCTCCTGCGGCACGCCGTCCGGCGCGCCCTGCGACTCCTGGTGCACCGTGCGTGAGAGTTCGGTCACGCCGACGCGGCCCCGCCGGGCCGGCAGCCCCCTCGCCCTCCACCGCCACCAGGGCTTCTCCGCCGCCGCGGCGCCGGTACCGCCCGGTCGCGACCGGCCCCCGGCGGTGCGGAGGTTGAGGACAGCTCAACTACTTCATAGTATTAAGTATCCGATTTCGCCTGATACGCAAGGAGATGTGGATGACCGCCCCCGGGCAGGGTTTCGTCGCGGAACTGAAGGGCGCGGTCACACCGCGTGCAGCACTGCTGGTGATCGGCGTGCTGCTGCTGCAGCTCGGCTTCATCGCCTCGTACGTCGGAGCGCTGCACCACCCGACCCCCCACAAGCTGTCGATCGCGGTGGTCGCCCCGCCCCAGGTCACGCCGAAGCTGGTGCAGGCCCTCGAATCGGTACCGGACGAGGCCGCCAAGCCCGTCACCGCGCCGGACGCCGAGACGGCCACCCAGCAGATCAAGGACCAGAAGGTCTACGCCGCGCTGGTCGTGAACCCGAACGGCACCGAGGACACCCTGCTGGTCGGCAGCGCCCGCGGCACCTCCGCCGCCAAGGCCGCCGAGAGCATCACCACCGCGCTGGACAAGTCCCAGGGCCGGACGGTCAAGGTCGAGGACGTCGTGCCGCTGGCCAAGGGGGACACCAACGGGCTCACCGCCTTCTACCTGGTCATCGGCTGGTGCGTCGGCGGCTACCTGGTCGCCTCGATCCTCGGCATCAGCGCCGGCTCCAAGCCGGCCAACCTCCACCGCCTGCTGATCCGCCTCGGCGTGCTCGCGCTGTACTCGGTCGGCGCCGGCCTCGGCGGCACGCTCATCGCCGGGCCGATCCTGGACGCGCTGCCCGGTTCCGTCCTGGCCCTGACGGCCATCGGCGCCCTGGTGGTGTTCACGGTCGGCGCCTTCACCATGGCGCTGCAGTGCCTGTTCGGCATCATCGGCATCGGGCTCGCGGTCCTGGTCTTCGTGGTGCTGGGCAACCCGAGCGCCGGCGGCGTCTACCCGGCGCCGATGATGCCGCCGTTCTGGCGGGCGATCGGCTCGCTGATCCCGAACGGCGCCGGCACCAGCGCCACCAAGTCCATCGCCTACTTCGGCTCCACCAACCTCGGGATGCCGATCGCCGTCCTGGTGGTCTGGGCCCTGGTCGGCATCGGCGTCGCCTTCCTGGCCGTGCTGCGCGGCCCGCGCTCCGGCAGCCGCGAGGTCCTGGTGGAGACCACGGCGGCCTGAGCCTCCCGCTCCCGACCCGCGCCCCCGGCCCCGACGGCCGGGGGCGCGGTCGTGCGCGCGCGGGCGGGCTCGGCCCTCAGCCGCCCGTGAGCGGCGCCGGATCGGCGACGATGGCGGGCACCGCGCGGGCCGCCGCGCCTCGGACGTAGGCCGTGCCCGGACCGGGCGCCCCTTGGCCGAAGGAGAACGACGGCACCCGCACGGCGCGCGTGGCCGACGGTGGTCCTCCCTCAGCCGCCCGTGAGCGACGCCGGATCGGCGACGATGGCGCGCACCACGCCGACCGCCGCGCCGAGCAGCGGCCCGCGCCGGCCGAGCTTGGAGACGGTCAGCCGGTCCTCCGCCCACGGCCGCACCGTCACCCGGGCGGCCAGCTCGCGCCGCATCGCCGGCAGCAGCCAAGGGGCCAGCCGGGCGTAGCCGCCGCCGAGCACCACTTCGGCCGGATCCAGCAGGTTGACCCCGCCGGCGGCCGCGATGCCGAGCGCCGCGCCGGCCCCGGCCAGCGCGCTCAGCACCGGCTGGTCCCCGGCCGCGGCGCGTTCGGCCAGCAGCGTCACCCAGTCGCCCTGCGCACCGCCCAGCCCGGCCGCCCGCAGCACCGCCCCCTCGCCCGCGTACTGCTCCAGGCAGCCGCGCGCCCCGCAGGCGCAGCGCGGCCCGTCCGGCCGCACCGGGACGTGGCCGAACTCGCCCGCGTAGCCGCGGGCGCCGCGCAGCAGCCGGCCGCCGACCACGATCGCCGCACCGACCCCGGCCTCGGCGGAGACGTAGAGGAAGTCCTCCGGGCCGTGGTCGAGCCACCGCTGGGCCAGTCCGCCGAGATTGGCCTCGTTGTCCGCCTGGATCGGCAGCTCGGCCAGGCCTTCCCCGGCCGCGCGCAGCGCCGGGCGCAGCTCGGGGCCCAGCGGCACGTCCTGCCAGCCGAGGTTGGCGGCCCGCTGGAGCACCCCGCTGCCGCCGACCAGTCCCGGCACGGCCAGGGACAGCCCGGCCGGGCGCAGGCCCGACTCGGCGACGGCGGAACGCACCAGCCGGGCGAGGTCGGCCATCACGGCGGCGGGCGGGCGGGCCCGGTTGGCGACCTCCTGGCGCCGCCAGGAGCGGACCTCGCCGCGCAGGTCGACCACGCAGGCGCCCAGGTGCCGGACGCCGATCTCGGCGCCGAGGCCGCCCGGTCCGAGCGGGTTGAGGCCGAGCGCGGTGCCGGGGCGGCCGACCTTGCCGCTGGGCGCGGCGGGCCCCTCCTCGACGACCAGTCCGGCGGTGATCAGCTGCTCGGCGAGCGAGGAGACGGCCGCCCTGGTCAGCCCGGTCTCGGCGGCGACCTCGGCGCGCGAGCGCGGGCCGCGCGCGATGACGCCCAGCACCAGGGCCAGGTTCGCCCGGCGCATCCCCTGCTGGCTGGCCGGTCCGGTCCGCCCGGCGTCCGGCTCCCCGCGCATCGCGTTCATGCGCTCCACCTCGTGTCCTGGGGAACGTCCTGCGGGATCCCGGGTGCAGCGTAACCGGGCTCCGGCCCCGGGGGAGGGCCCGGTCGCGCCCGCTCGACGGAGCGGGTGAAGACCCAGCGGCGCATCGCCCAGAAGCGGAAGAGCATCGCGACGAACGTCCCGACGACCATGCCGCTGACGAAGTCGGCGATCTCCTGGGTGAGCGGGCCGACGTACGGCTCGCGCAGGTCCAGGGCGTACCGGGAGAACACCAGCGGCAGGTCGTTGACGCCGATCGCCACCGCGCTGACCAGGAAGAACAGCAGGGCCTCCCGCCCGCGCCCGGCGGCGCGGAAGGCCCAGCTGCGGTTGAGCAGGTAGGAGACGACGGTGGCGAGCACCGTCGCCACCGTCAGGGCGACCACCGGCTTGTGCTCCAGGACGGTGAACTTGAGCTCGAAGTCGACCACCACGGTGAGCACGAAGCAGGCCGCGCCGACCAGCAGGAACTTCACCAGCCGGCGGTGCCGCACCAGGGCCGGGCGCAGCCGGGCCGGCACCCGGGCCAGGACGCGCTGCGTGGGGGACGGCATCTCCGCAGTGTGGCACGGGGAGATGCCGTCGGCCCCACGAGCGCCGAACCGCCCGCGGCGGCGGTTACGCGGCCGCGACCAGCACCTCGGCCGGCTCCAGGGCCAGCTCGAGCACCTCCCGCACGTCCGACACCGGGTGGACGGTGAGCCGCTCCAGCACCTCGGCCGGCACGTCGTCCAGGTCGGCCTCGTTGCGCTTGGGGATGATCACCGTGGTGACCCCGGCCCGGTCGGCGGCGAGCAGCTTCTGCTTCACCCCGCCGATCGGCAGCACCCGCCCGGTCAGCGAGACCTCGCCCGTCATCGCCAGGTCGGTGCGCACCTTGCGGCCGGAGAGCAGCGAGGCCAGCGCCGTGGTCATGGTGATGCCGGCGCTCGGCCCGTCCTTGGGGATGGCCCCGGCCGGGATGTGCAGGTGCACGCCGCGGTCGCGCAGCGAGGTGACCGGCAGTTCCAGCTCGGCGCCGCGCGAGCGCAGGTAGGAGAGCGCGATGTGCGCGGACTCCTTCATCACGTCGCCCAGCTGCCCGGTGAGGGTCAGCCCGGTGCCGCCGGTCTCGGCGTCCGCGAGCGAGGCCTCGATGTAGAGGACGTCGCCGCCGGCGCCGGTGACCGCCAGGCCGGTGGCCACTCCGGGGACGGCGGTGCGCCGCTCGGCGGGCTCCTGGGCGGACTCCGGCACGTGGTGCGGCCGGCCGATCAGGGCGCGCAGGTCCTCCGCGCCGACCGCGGCGGGCAGTTCGCGCTCGCCCAGCTCGGCCTGTGCGGCGATCTTGCGCAGCACCCGGGCGATCGAGCGCTCCAGGTTCCGTACGCCCGCCTCCCGGGTGTACTCCCCGGCGAGCTTGCGCAGCGCCTGCTCCGCCACGGTGACCTGCTCGCTGTCGAGGCCGGCCCGCTCCAGCTGGCGCGGGAGCAGGTGGTCGCGGGCGATGACGACCTTCTCGTCCTCGGTGTAGCCGTCGAGCCGGACCAGCTCCATCCGGTCGAGCAGCGGCTCGGGGATGGCCTCCAGCACGTTGGCGGTGGCGAGGAAGACGACGTCGGAGAGGTCGAGCTCGACCTCCAGGTAGTGGTCCCGGAAGGTATGGTTCTGCGCCGGGTCCAGCACCTCCAGCAGGGCGGCGGCCGGGTCGCCCCGGTAGTCGGAGCCGACCTTGTCGATCTCGTCGAGCAGGACGACCGGGTTCATCGAGCCGGCCTCCTTGATCGCCCGCACCAGACGGCCGGGCAGCGCGCCGACGTAGGTGCGCCGGTGGCCGCGGATCTCGGCCTCGTCCCGGACGCCGCCGAGCGCGACCCGGACGAACCGGCGGCCCATGGCGCGGGCCACCGACTCGCCGAGCGAGGTCTTGCCGACGCCGGGCGGGCCGACCAGCGCCAGCACCGCGCCGCCCCGGCGGCCGCCGACCAGCCCGAGCCCCTGGTCCGCCCGGCGCTTGCGGACGGCCAGGTACTCGACGATCCGCTCCTTGACGTCCGCCAGACCGGCGTGGTCGGCGTCCAGCACGGCGCGGGCGGCGGCGATGTCGTACGCGTCCTCGGTGCGCTCGTTCCAGGGCAGCTCCAGGACGGTGTCCAGCCAGGTGCGGATCCACGAGCCCTCGGGCGACTGGTCGGACGCGCGCTCCAGCTTGTCGACCTCCTTGAGGGCGGCCTCGCGGACCTTCTCGGGCAGCTCCGCGGCCTCCACCCGGGCGCGGTAGTCGCCCTCCTCGTCGGCCGGGTCGCCGTTCAGCTCGGCCAGCTCCTTGCGGACGGCCTCCAGCTGCCGGCGGAGCAGGAACTCCTTCTGCTGCTTGGCCACGCCCTCCTCGACGTCCTTGCGGATGGTGTCGTTGACCTCCTCCTCGGCGAGGTGGTCGCGCAGCAGGGTCAGCGCGTACTCCAGCCGGGTGACCTGGTCGGCCTCCAGCAGCACCTTGAGCTTCTGCTCGGCGGTGACGAAGGGCGCGTAGCCGATGTTGTCGGCGAGCTCGCCGACGCCCTCGATCTGCGCCACCCGGTCGACAATCTGCCAGGCGCCGCGCCTGCGCAGCCACTGGGTGGACAGCGCCTTGTACTCCTTGACCAGCTCGGCGGCCCGCCCGGCCACCGGCATGCCCACCGAGGACTCCCGGAACGGCGTGGTCTCCACCCAGAGGGCGGCGCCCGGGCCGGTGGTGCCGGCCCCGATCCGGACCCGGCGCACGGCGCGCACCAGGGCGGCCGGGTCCCCGTCGGCGAGGCGGCCGACCTGCTCCACCGTGGCCAGCGTGCCGACCGCCGCGTAGGAGCCGTCCACCCGCGGCACCAGCAGGACCTGCGGCTTGCCGGAGCCGTCGGCCGCGGCGCGGGCGGCCTCGACGGCGGCGCGCACCTCCGTGTCCTTCAGGTCCAGCGGAACGACCATGCCCGGGAGCACGACCTCGTCGTCGAGCGGCAGCACGGGCAGGGTGAGCGGAGTGGACGTCGATGCCATGATCTCTCCCCAGTCAGTGAAGTTGAGTCGATGGGACTAAGCCTTCACGGGCGCCGGATGTTCCCGACACTTTGTTCGCCGTGAGCGAACGAGGAGGGCGCCGGACGGGCGACGGGATGCTCCGTCAAAAGTCCGTGCGATGGCCGGCCGGAAGCACCGCCGGGGACCGCAGGAGGAGCCGGCCGAGGGCGCCGTCAAGAACGGGCCCGAGGGGTTCCCCCGAAGGCGGGACCGCTCGCCCGGCGCGCGGTGGACGGGTCCGCGCCAGCGCGCGGAGGACGGCCCGCGGCAACGCACGGTGGACGGGCCGCGCCGGCGCACGGCCGACGGTCCGGGTCAGCGCGCGGCGGACGGCCTCGCCCCGCCGGGCGCGGCGGCGGGGACGGTGGGGACGGCGGGAGCGGGGACGGACGGGGCGGGCCCGGCCGCCGAAGCCGTCCGGGGGCGCGACCGGGGCGGGCGCCGCTCCGCCCCGCGCAGCCAGCGCCACAGCGCCACCCCGGCGAGCACCGCCGCCGGGTGCCCCACGGCGGTGACCACGTCCTTCTCGGCGGCGATCTGCTGGGCGATCATCAGACCCGCACCGCCCAGCGCCAGCACCCGGGCGGGCCGCGGGAGCAGCCCGGACACCGCGCCGAGGCAGGCGAGCACGCCGTAGCTGACCCCGATGTCCAGGTCGCGCATCGCCCCGGGCGCCATCCGCCCGGTCTCCACCGCGGCGATCACCACCCCCTGGGAGAGCAGCGTCGCGGTGACGTGCCCGATCGCGAACACCGCCGCCGCCCGGGCCGACCCCACCCTGCGCTCCAGCGGCGCCAGGGTGAGGGCGAAGCCCCACAGGTAGGGCATCCACACGTCCCCGGCGATCCAGAACCCGCTCAGCGCCAGGGCGCGCAGGGGATGCTGGAGCAGGTTGTGGCCGTCCGAACTGGACGCCTCCCGCAGCCGCTGGACGAGTTCCGGATCGGCCAGGCCCGCGAAGGTCGTGGTGGCGCCCACCACGGCGAGATATCCGAGCGTGAAGGGATTGCCCCGGGGCGTCGGGAGCCGTTCCACCAGCCACTCGAGGACGCCGGTGCGCAGGCCGTGGCGGAGCATTCCGTACGGCGCCCGCGCGAGCGCGTTACGGCCGGCTCCGTCTCGCAGTCCAGCCATGCCGCCTCCGCTCCACGCCCGCAGCCACCGGTCCTCGCCGCAGCCCAACGTACCGGCGCGCGGCTCGGTTTCCTCCGGGCGGGGCGTTGTCGTGCCCACGGTACGTCGAGGTTCTGAAAGGCACCTGGGAAAAGGCCGTGAAGACGGTTGCGGCCGCCACCGGTCCGATTACCGACTTTGGTCCAGACCTTCTGTCGATTAACGCGTCAGTAGGGCCGCTGACCGGCGACTTGGTGTCAACTCCACTGCATACGTACCGTTACGCAGAGAAAATTCGCCGGGTAAGGTATCGGCCCGTGCCCACTCGTGCAGTGGGTCCGAGGGCGACCCGGTGGTCGGCCCACGGGCCGGAAACGTCCGGTCCACCTGCCGGAAATCATCCGCTGTCCGTACGCTGCGAGGTGCGCGGGAGAAGCGGGCGGGGAACCACCCGTCCTCCACTCTCCCGGGCGCGCGACGGGACGGCGGACCCGGCACAGTCCACGACGGAACAAGACTACGAGCGGAGCCCCGCCATCCCCACAGGTGGCCGGCCCGCAGCCCTGGGGGCGGTGGCGTGACCGTGACAGAAATTCAGCAGGACAACCACAACACCGGCGGCGCGGTGAGCAGCCAGCGCAGAGTGCTGGTGGTGGAGGACGAGCCCACGATCGCGGAGTCGATCGCGGCCCGACTGGGCGCGGAGGGCTTCAAGGTCGCCGTGGCCCACGACGGCCCGGGCGCGGTCGACGGATTCCACACCTGGCAGCCGGACCTGGTGGTCCTGGACATCATGCTGCCCGGCTTCGACGGCCTGGAGGTGTGCCGCCGGATCCAGGCGCAGCGCCCGGTGCCGGTGCTGATGCTGACCGCGCGCGACGACGAGACGGACCTGCTGGTCGGCCTCGGCGTGGGCGCCGACGACTACATGACCAAACCGTTCTCCATGCGCGAGCTGGCCGCCCGGGTCAACGTGCTGCTGCGCCGCGTCGAGCGCGCCCAGCAGGCCGCCCGCACGCCCGCGCTCGGCAGCCTGCGCTTCGGCGAGCTGGAGATCGACCACGTGCAGCGCCGGGTCCGGCTGGCCTCGGGCGACGTCCACCTGACGCCGACCGAGTTCGACCTGCTCGCCTGCCTGGCCGCCCAGCCGCGCGCGGTGCTCACCCGCGAACAGCTGCTGGCCGAGGTGTGGGACTGGACCGACGCGTCCGGCACCCGCACCGTCGACAGCCACGTCAAGGCGCTGCGGCGCAAGATCGGCGCCAGCTGGATCCGCACCGTCCACGGTGTCGGGTACGCACTGGAGGCCCCGCTCTCGTAACGGCGGGAGCTTCGGGCGACGGGCCACCGGGGGGCCCGTGTCCCGGGACCGCCCTGCCACCACGCGGGGATCACAAGGGACCAATGACCTTTCCACAGCAACGCAACGGGGACGCCGACGCCGCGCGCCCGCAGACGCTGGCCGTCCGCGCCGCCCGCCGGGTCTGGGCCGACATCCGCCCGCTCGACCCGGTCCGCTCGATCAAGGGCAAGCTCGCCCTGCTGGTGATCGTCTCCGTGTTCCTGGCCACCGGGATGGTGGTCGTGGCGATCCGGTCCGAGACCCAGATCCGGATCATCATGGTCTTCTCCATGATCGCCTCGCTGCTGTTCATGCAGTTCCTCGCGCACGGGCTCACCGCCCCCCTGCGCGAGATGACGGACGCCGCCCGCGCGATGGCCTCCGGCGACTACAGCCGCCGGGTCGAGGTGAACTCGCGCGACGAGATCGGCGAACTGGCGGCCGCCTTCAACGGCATGGCCGCCGACCTGCAGGCCGCCGACCGGCACCGCCGCGAGCTGGTCGCCAACGTCTCGCACGAGCTGCGCACGCCGATCGCCGCGCTGCGCGCCGTGCTGGAGAACGTGGTGGACGGCGTCGTGCAGCCCAACCCCGCGACCCTGGGGGCCGCACTGGAGCAGACCGAGCGGCTCGGCCGCCTGGTCACCCACCTGCTCGACCTCTCCAAGATCGACGACGGCGTGGTCGACCTGGACGCCCGCCCCTTCGAGGTGCGCGAGTTCCTCGACGGCGTGCTGCGCGGCGTCACCGTGGACGGCGCGACGGCCGGCGGGGCCTTCTCCCGGCGCGGCGACGTCCGACTGGCCCTGGAGGTCAGCCCGGCCGGCCTCACCGCGGTGGCGGACCCGGAGCGGCTCCACCAGGTGGTCGCCAACCTGGTCGACAACGCCTGCAAGCACTCCCCGCCCGGGGGCACGGTGACCGTGCGCGCCCGGCCGGAGGGCGAGGAGGGCGGCCTGCTGCTGGAGGTCCAGGACGAGGGCCCCGGCATCCCGCCGGCCGACCGCACCCGGGTGTTCGAGCGGTTCAGCCGCAGCGGCACCGCCACCGCCTCCGGACCGGGCTCCGACGGGGGCACCGGGCTGGGCCTGGCCATCGCCCGCTGGGCGGTGGACCTGCACGGCGGGCGGATCGCCGTGGCCGAGTCCCCGAGCGGCTGCCGGATCGAGGTCCGGCTGCCCGGCCAGCGCTGAGCGGCCGAGGACATTTGTCACAGATCCGACACAGACGCATACGAAGGTCGTCGGATGGTCCAACCGGCCCAATGTCCGGGTTTGTCCCGGTTTGGGGGGCGATCGAGCGCGATCAGTTCCCCTCAGATACGGCTTTCTAACGTACTTTTTCAGCCAATCCGCAGGTCAGGACTGTGATCTGGGCGACGCCTGGGGCCCGGGGACTGCGCGATCACTGGTCAGGGGCGTAGCCTTAATCCCCGCTGTCCAAACATCCCAAAAGGAAGCGGAAGAGGGCGGTTGCCGCCGTGTCGCCACAGTCCCCTGAAACCCCCAACAGCTCGGCAAGCTCCACTGGCTTCGGTCCCAATGAGTGGCTCGTCGATGAGATCTACCAGCAGTACCTCCAGGACCCGAACTCGGTAGACCGAGCCTGGTGGGACTTTTTCGCCGACTACAAGCCCGGTACCGAGGTGACCCCAGTGACCCAGGCCGCGACCCAGGCCGGCCCCACGCCGACCCCTGCCGCTGCCCCCGCGCCCGCCGCTGCTGCTGCTCCGGCCGCACCGGCCCCGGCCGCGCCCGCCGCTCCGGCCCCGGCCGCCGCTCCGCTCGCCGCCGCGCCCGCCGCGCCCCCGGCCCCGAAGGCCGCCGCCGCCCCGGCTCCCGCCGCCGCCCCGGCCGGCCCCGAGCTGGTCCAGCTGCGCGGCCCGGCGAAGGCCGTCGCCACCAACATGGACGCCTCCCTGGAGGTGCCGACCGCGACCTCGGTCCGCGCCGTCCCGGCGAAGCTGTTGATCGACAACCGCATCGTCATCAACAACCACCTGCAGCGCGCCCGCGGCGGCAAGGTCTCCTTCACCCACCTGATCGGCTACGCCCTGGTCCAGGCCATCAAGGCCCACCCGGGGATGAACCACAGCTACAAGGTGGAGGACGGCAAGGCCTTCCTGGTCAAGCCGGAGCACGTCAACCTCGGCCTGGCCATCGACCTGGTCAAGCCCAACGGCGACCGCCAGCTCGTCGTCGCGGCCATCAAGAAGGCCGAGACCCTCGACTTCTTCGGCTTCTGGCAGGCCTACGAGGACATCGTCCGCCGGGCCCGCGCCAACAAGCTGACCATGGACGACTTCACCGGCGTCACGGTCTCGCTGACCAACCCCGGCGGCATCGGCACCGTGCACTCCGTGCCGCGCCTGATGCAGAACCAGGGCACCATCGTCGGCGTCGGCGCCATGGAGTACCCGGCCGAGTTCCAGGGCTCCGCCCCGGAGACGCTCGCCCGCCTCGGCGTCTCCAAGATCATGACGCTGACCTCGACCTACGACCACCGCGTCATCCAGGGCGCGGCGTCCGGCGAGTTCCTGCGCGAGATCCACCGCCTGCTGCTCGGCGAGAACGGCTTCTACGACGAGATCTTCGAGTCGCTGCGGATCCCGTACGAGCCGGTCCGCTGGGCCACCGACGTCGCCACCACCCACGACGACGAGGTCAACAAGACCGCCCGCGTCATGGAGCTGATCCACGCGTACCGCGTGCGCGGCCACCTGATGGCCGACACCGACCCGCTGGAGTACAAGCAGCGCAAGCACCCCGACCTCGACGTCGTCCAGCACGGCCTCACCCTGTGGGACCTGGAGCGCGAGTTCGCGGTCGGCGGCTTCGGCGGCCAGAAGATGATGAAGCTCCGCGACATCCTCGGCCTGCTGCGCAACACCTACTGCCGCACCGTCGGCATCGAGTACATGCACATCCAGGACCCGAAGCAGCGCAAGTGGCTGCAGGACCGTCTGGAGAAGCCGTACACCAAGCCGGAGCGCGAGGAGCAGCTGCGGATCCTCCGCCGCCTCAACTCCGCCGAGGCCTTCGAGACCTTCCTGCAGACCAAGTACGTCGGGCAGAAGCGCTTCTCGCTGGAGGGCGGCGAGTCGCTCATCCCGCTGCTGGACGCCACCATCGACGCCGCCGCCGAGCACCGCCTCGACGAGGCCGTCATCGGCATGGCCCACCGCGGCCGCCTGAACGTGCTGGCCAACATCGTCGGCAAGCCGTACGGCAAGATCTTCGGCGAGTTCGAGGGCAACCTCGACCCGAAGTCGATGCACGGCTCCGGCGACGTCAAGTACCACCTGGGCGCCGAGGGCACCTTCACCGGCCTGGACGGCGAGACCATCAAGGTCTCGCTCGCCGCGAACCCCTCCCACCTGGAGGCCGTGGACCCGGTCGTCGAGGGCATCGCCCGCGCCAAGCAGGACATCCTGGACCAGGGCGGCACCACCTTCCCGGTGCTGCCGATCCAGATCCACGGTGACGCGGCCTTCGCCGGCCAGGGCGTCGTCGCGGAGACCCTGAACATGTCGCAGCTGCGCGGCTACCGCACCGGCGGCACCGTGCACATCGTGGTGAACAACCAGGTCGGCTTCACCGCCGCCCCGGCGTCCTCGCGCTCCTCGATGTACTGCACCGACGTGGCCCGCATGATCGAGGCCCCGATCTTCCACGTGAACGGCGACGACCCGGAGGCCGTGGTCCGCGTCGCGCGGCTCGCCTTCGAGTTCCGCCAGGAGTTCCACAAGGACGTGGTGATCGACCTCATCTGCTACCGCCGCCGCGGTCACAACGAGGCCGACAACCCGTCGTTCACCCAGCCGCTGATGTACGACCTGATCGACAAGAAGCGCTCGGTGCGCAAGCTGTACACCGAGGGCCTGATCGGTCGCGGCGACATCACCATGGAAGAGGCGGAGCAGGCGCTCCAGGACTTCCAGGGCCAGCTGGAGAAGGTCTTCGCCGAGGTCCGCGACGCGGCCCAGGCGCCGGCCGACGCCACCACCGGCAAGCCGGTCGCCGACTTCCCGGTCTCCATCCAGACCGGCATCTCCCAGGAGATGGTCAAGCGGATCGCCGCCTCGCAGGTCAACCTGCCGGACTGGCTGACCGTCCACCCGCGCCTGCTGCCCCAGCTGCAGCGCCGCGCCGCCTCGGTCGAGGACAACACCATCGACTGGGCGATGGGCGAGACCCTCGCCATCGGCTCGCTGCTCATGGAGGGCCACCCGGTCCGCCTGGCCGGCCAGGACAGCCGCCGCGGCACCTTCGGCCAGCGGCACGCCGTCCTGATCGACCGCAAGACCGGCGAGGACTACACCCCGCTGCAGTACCTCACCGAGGACCAGGCCCGCTACACCGTCTACGACAGCCTGCTGTCGGAGTACGCGGCCATGGGCTTCGAGTACGGCTACTCGCTGACCCGCCCGAACGCGCTGGTCATGTGGGAGGCGCAGTTCGGCGACTTCGTCAACGGCGCGCAGACCATGGTCGACGAGTACATCGCCTCCGCCGAGCAGAAGTGGGGCCAGCACTCCGGCGTCACCCTGCTGCTGCCGCACGGCTACGAGGGCCAGGGCCCGGACCACTCGTCCGCCCGCCCGGAGCGCTTCCTCCAGCTGTGCGCCCAGAACAACATGACGGTCGCGATGCCGACCCTGCCGTCGAACTACTTCCACCTGCTGCGCTGGCAGGCGCACAACCCGCACCACAAGCCGCTGGTCGTCTTCACCCCGAAGTCGATGCTGCGTCTGAAGGCCGCGGCGAGTGCGACCGAGGAGTTCCTGTCCGGCTCGTTCCGCCCGGTCATCGGCGACTCCACCGTCGACCCGGCGCAGGTCCGCAAGGTGGTCATCACCGCCGGCAAGTTCTACTACGACCTGGAGGCCGCCCGCGCCGAGCGCGGCGTCACCGACACCGCGATCGTCCGGGTCGAGCGGCTCTACCCGCTGCCGGTGGCCGAGCTCCAGGAGGAGCTGGGCCGCTACGGCGACGACGTCCAGTTCGTCTGGGCGCAGGAGGAGCCGGCCAACCAGGGCGCCTGGCCGTTCATCGCGATGAACCTGGTCGACCACCTGCAGGTCGCCATCGGCCGCAGCGCCGGCGGCTCCCGCCTGCGCCGCGTCGCCCGCACCGCGGCCTCGTCCCCGGCGGTCGGCTCGGCCAAGCGGCACGCCGCCGAGCAGCAGGCGCTGATCGAGGAGGTCTTCGCGCTCTGACGCGCTGAGGCCCGGCACCGCCGACACGCCCGCGGCCCCCTCTCCCGAACCAGGGAGCGGGGGCCGCGGGCGTTCCGCCGTAGGGCCCGGCTCCGTGTCGTGCCCCGGCAAAGGTCGCAGCTCTGCAACCAAACGCCGACCGGCCTGCACGGGTTCCTGACGGATCGATAGGTTATGCCTCGCCGGACCGCCGCCCGGCGCCCGTCCACGCGCCGGCGGCCCGGTCGAACCACCTCACCGCTCATCCCAGGGGGATCACCACATGACCGCCGACACGCCGCACCCCGGCAAGCTCCCGCCGGTCTTCCAGCCGCTCCTTCCGGACGACCCCAGGGAGGTCGGCGGCTACCGGCTGTTCGCCCGCCTGGGCGCCGGCGGCATGGGGCGCGTCTACCTGTCCTACACGCCGGGCGGCCGCCCGGTGGCGCTCAAGGTGGTCCGCCCCGAGTTCGCCGAGGACGGCGAGTTCCGCCGCCGGTTCGCCCAGGAGGTCAGCAACGCCCAGCGGATCCACGGGCTGTACACCGCGCAGGTGATCGACTCCGGCGGCCTGGACTCGGACGCCCCGTGGCTGGTCACCGCGTACGTCCCCGGGCCGTCCCTCCAGCAGGTGGTGCGGGAGCACGGCGCGCTGCCGGTCCGCACCGTGCTGCTGCTGATGGGCGGCATCGCCGAGGCGCTCCAGGCGATCCACAGCGTCGAGGTGGTCCACCGCGATCTCAAGCCCGCCAACGTGCTGGTCGCCGGGGACGGCCCCCGGGTGATCGACTTCGGCATCGCCCGGGCGGCCGACGCGACCGCGCTGACCGGCACCGGCTACCGGATCGGCTCCCCCGCCTTCATGGCCCCCGAGCAGGCGCAGGGCCGGGCGGTCACCCCGGCCACCGACGTCTTCGCGCTGGGCGCCCTGGCCGCGTACGTGGCCGGCGGCACCCCGCCGTTCGGCGACGGGCCGGACACCGCGGTGCTCTACCGGGTGGTGCACGAGGAGCCGGACCTGACGGCCGTCCCGGCGGACCTGCGCGAGCTGGTCCAGCGCTGCCTGGCGAAGTCCCCCGAGGACCGCCCGAAGCCGGCCGAGATCATCCAGGCCGCCCGCAACCACCCGGAGGTCGGCGGCCAGCTCCGGTTCGGCGAGGACTGGCTGCCCCGGCAGGTCAACACCGAGATCACCCGGCGCTCCGACCTGCCCAGGACTCCCCCCACCCCGCTGCCGGCCGCCCCCGCCGTCCCGCCGGCCCCGGCCGCTCCGCCGCAGCCGCTCGGCGCGCCGACCCACCCGGCGACCGTCGCGGCCCAGCCGCCGAAGCAGCCGGCCACGCCCCCGCCCGGCTTCGCCCCGCCGCCGCTCGGCGCGTACGGCGCTCCGCAGCCGCCCACCGAGACGCCGACCGCCCCGGTGCTGCCGACCCCGCCGACCGTCCCGCTCCGGGCGGAGGCGCCGTCCTTCGACACCCCGCCGCCCGGCCCGGTGGTCACCGCCGCCGTCCCGGCACCCGAGCCGGAGCCGCGGCGCCGGGGCGGGGTGTCCTGGAAGGTGCTGCTGACCGTCGCCCTGGTGATGGCGGTCGGCGGCACCGCGGGCGGCGTGGTGCTGGTGAAGAAGCTGGACGACGGCAAGAAGACCGGGAGCAGCAGCGGCACCTCCGCCCAGCAGGGCACCGGCACCCCCGACCCGGTGCCCGTCCAGGGCGGCGGCGCCCTGCCCAGCGCGAGCGCCACCGTCTCGGGCCTCCCGGTGACGGCCGCCCCCTCGAAGTCCGGCCCGGCCACCGTGTCCGCCCCGGCGCGGCCGGTCGGCTACACCCTGCTGCTGGACAAGAAGTCGCTGTCGATCCCGGCCGCCGAGTACTCCTCTGACGCCTACCGGATCGACCTGAACGCGGGCACGGTGGTGCCGCGCAGCGGCTCCAGCGACCTCAAGTGGGGCCTCGGCGTCACCAACACCGGCAGCGGCAGCAAGGCCAACTCCTTCGAGAGCGTCGGGGACGAGAAGTCGGACTTCGCCGTGATCACCGAGGCGACGGTCACGGCCGAGCAGTGCGCCGCCGCTATCGACTCCCGACCGGACACCGACCTGACGTACAACCGGGTCGCGCCCGGCCGCCTGCTCTGCGTCCGCGACCGGGACAGCCGGAACATCGCGATCGCCGCGATCACCACCGCGGACCCGACCACGGGGGCCGCCTCGATGACCATCAGCACCTGGCGGGCCGGCTGACCGGCGGGTCTATCCTGACCGGGTCCATCCCCATCCGACCGGAGCGAACCGTGTACTTCACCGACCGAGGCATCGAGGAGCTGGAGAGCCGGCGCGGCGACGAGGAGGTCACCTTCGAGTGGCTGGCCGAGCGCCTGCGCGAATTCGTCGACCTCAACCCGGACTTCGAGATCCCGGTCGAGCGGCTGGCCACCTGGCTGGCCCGGCTCGACGACGAGGACGACGAGTGACCCGGTGACCGCCGGACGAGGGGCCCGGGAGGCAACCGCCTCCCGGGCCCTTCGCATGCCCTGCCCGGGCGCGGGCGGCCCGGCCCGGAGCCCGCTCCGGCCCGGCTCGGGGGTGTGTTCGGGACGGGTCAGGGGCGGGTCAGGGACGGGTTCAGGGTCGGAACCGCTTGCTTTTCCCGGCACGCGATATATCGTCTTTCAGAGAGAACGCGATACATCGCGATCGCTGAACGGGAGGCGGCAGAGATGAGCCAGTGGACGATCGAGGGGCCCGGCCGGACCACCGTGGCCGAGGAGGTGCGCGCGCTGCACGTGCGCGTCATCGACGGCTCGGTGAACGTGGTCGCGGCGGAGGGCCAGGCCCGTCTGGAGGTCACCGACCTCACGGGCGAGCCGCTGCACGTGACCATGGTGGACGGCGTCCTGACGGTCACCTACAAGGACATCAACAGCTGGGGCGAGTTCGGCGACTGGATCAAGTCGATCGGCTCGGTCCGCAACTTCTTCGACTCCTTCAAGCGCAAGCGCTCCGTCGCGCTGACCGTGACCGTCCCGGCCGGCACCGACGTCAAGGTCGGCACCGTCTCGGCCGACGCCACCGTCACCGGCGTCGACGGCCACGTCTCGGTGCAGAGCGCCAGCGGCGACACCACCCTGGCCGGGCTGACCGGCCGGATCGACGCCAGCACCGTCACCGGTGACGTGGACGCCCAGGCGGTGGGCGGCCGGCTCAAGGTCAACACCGTCTCCGGGCAGCTCACCGTCGTCGCCGGCACCGCCGACAAGGTGCAGGCCAACACCGTCACCGGGGCCGTCACCCTGGACCTCGACGTGGCCGGTGAGACCGACGTCAAGGTCAACACCGTCAGCGGCGCGGTCGTGGTGCGCATCCCCTCGCTGGCCGACGCCACCGTCGAGGCCGGCTCCACCAGCGGCGACGTGTCCAGCACCTTCGACGAGCTCACGATGAGCAGCACCTGGGGCGCCAAGAAGATCTCCGGGCAGCTCGGCGAGGGCCGCGGCAGCCTCAACGTCACCACCGTCTCCGGCGCCGTCACCGTGCTGCGCCGCCCCGACCGCGAGGACGACGAGCCGGCGGTGGCCAAGGAGCTCCCGGCCTCCCCCGGCTCCGACCGGCCCGCCGGGCCCGACCTCACCAAGGAGGCCTGAGATGACCCCCGTGTTCGGCCACGGCCGGCTCCGGCTGTACCTGCTGAAGCTGCTGGACGAAGCCCCGCGCCACGGCTACGAGGTGATCCGCCTGCTGGAGGAGCGCTTCCAGGGCCTGTACGCCCCCTCGGCCGGTACGGTCTACCCGCGCCTGGCCAAGCTGGAGCAGGAGGGGCTGGTCAGCCACAGCACCGAGGGCGGCCGCAAGGTCTACCGGCTGACGGACGCCGGGCGCGCGGAACTCGAGGCCCGCCACGGTGAGTTGGACGAGCTGGAGCTGGAGATCCACGACTCCGTGGCGCAGCTGGCCGGGGCGATCCGGGAGGACGTCCGGGACAGCGCCAAGGACCTGCGCGAGGAGCTGTGGCAGGCCGCCAAGCAGGCCCCCCGGCCCAGGCGCGGCGAGGGCACCGGCGACCCGTGGGCCGGCCCCTGGGGAGACAACGAGTCCTGGCAGCGCGCCAAGGAGGAGTTCGCCGAGTTCAAGCGGCACGCCAAGGAGCAGGCCAAGCGCGCCCGGGAGCAGGAGAAGGCCGCCAAGGCCAAGGCGAGGGCGGCCGAGGAGGAGGCCCGCCGGCTGCGCGAGCAGGCCAGGGCCTCCCGCACCGCGGCCCAGCAGGAGGCGCTGCGGATCAAGCGCCGGGTCGAGCAGCAGGTGCGCGAGCACGCCGCCAAGGGCGACTGGCCGACCGGCCTGGCCGAGGGCCTGGCCGAGCTGACCAAGGGCCTGGCCGGGCTGGCCGACGCCGCGCGCTGGGGCCACCAGAGCACGGAGGAGCCGGACGAGCAGGTCAGGGTGACCCGGATCGACCTCGACAAGGACGCGCCCGCCGGGTCCACCGCGCCGACCGCCCCCGCCGACCTGCCGCCGTGGACGCGCACCGACCCGGCGGGCGACCCGGCCCGGGAACTGGAGCGGCTGCTCGACCGCTTCCGCGACCAGGTCCGCGACGCGGCCCGGGACGGCGGGGTGAGCGCCGAGGGGCTGGCCGAGGCCCGCACGGTGCTCGGCACGGCCGGCGAGCGGCTGAAGCGGCTGCTCGGCTGAGCCGGCGGCCGCCTCGCGCCGCCGGCCCGACGGGCACCACCTGCACCGCCCGGTCGGCCCGGTGCCCCCGCTTCGGGGGCGCCGGGCCGCCGCCGGTTCAGGGGTTGAGCACGATCTTGCCGAAGACGTCGCCCTTGGCCAGCCGGGCGAAGCCCTCCCGGGCCTCGGCCAGCGGCAGCACCGAGTCGATCACCGGACGGACGCCGGTGGTCGCGCACAGCGACAGCAGTCCGGCCAGCTCCTCCTTGGTGCCCATGGTGGAGCCGACCACCTTGAGCTCCAGGAAGAAGATCCGGTTCAGCTCGGTGGCGCTCGGGTTGGGGCCGGAGGTGGCCCCGGAGATCACGATGGTGCCGCCCGGACGCAGCGACTTCACCGAGTGCGACCAGGTCGCGGCGCCGACCGTCTCCATCACCGCGTCCACCCGGGCGGGCAGCCGGGCACCGCTCTCGAAGGCCGCGTCCGCGCCGAGCTCGACCGCCCGGCGGCGCTTGGCCTCGTCCCGGCCGGTGACCCAGACCCGCAGGCCGGCGGCCTTGCCGAGGACGATCAGCGCGGTCGCCACCCCACCGCCGGCGCCCTGCACCAGGACGGTGTCACCGGGCTTGACCCCGGCGTTGGTGAACAGCATCCGGTAGGCCGTCAGCCAGGCCGTGGGCAGGCAGGCGGCCTCCTCGAAGCTCAGTTCGGCGGGCTTGGGCAGCAGGTTCCAGGTGGGCACGGCCACCTGCTGGGCGAAGGTGCCCTGGTAGCGCTCGGTCAGGATGGACCGCGGCTCGTCCGGGCCCACCCCGTGCCCGCTCTGGCCGATCACCGAGTGGATGACCACCTCGTTGCCGTCCTGGTCGACGCCGGCGGCGTCGCACCCGAGGATCATCGGCAGCTTCTCGGCCGGCAGGCCGACCCCGCGCAGCGACCACAGGTCGTGGTGGTTGAGGCTGGCGGACCGGACCGTGACCACGCTCCACCCGGGACGGGCCTGCGGCTCGGGGAGTTCGCCCAGCTCCAGCCCGCTCAGCGGGTCGTCGGCGTCGATACGTGCGGCGTAGGCAGCAAACATGCCCCGGACGATAGCCGGGACGGCCGGAGCCGGGAACCACGCAAAGGTGTGACGCGTGTCCCGGCCCCGGGCCGTTGCCCTGCGGATCCCCCGCCCGGAAGCGGGGTCCAGTCCTCGTCAGGTCGTCAGGTCGTCAGTTCGTGCGTCCGCACGTCACCGGACCGTCAGATCCGCGCCACGCCCTCGGCGCGGGCGGCCTCGGCCACCGCCTTGCTGACCGCCGGGGCGACCCGCTCGTCGAACGGCGAGGGGATGACCTTCTGCGGGGTCAGCTCGTCGGCCACCACGCCGGCCAGCGCCTTGGCGGCGGCCAGCTTCATGCCCTCGGTGATCCGCGAGGCCCGCACCTGGAGGGCGCCCGCGAAGATGCCCGGGAAGGCCAGCACGTTGTTGATCTGGTTCGGGAAGTCGCTGCGCCCGGTGGCCACGACGGCCGCGTACCGGTGCGCCACCTCGGGGTGGATCTCCGGGTTCGGGTTGGCCATCGCGAAGACGAACGCGCCCTCGGCCATGGTCGCCACGACCTCCTCCGGCACGGTGCCGCCGGAGACGCCGATGAACACGTCGGCACCGGCCAGCGCGTCGGCCATCGAGCCCTTGAGGCCGGCGCGGTTGGTCAGCGCGGCGATCTCCGCCTTGACGTCCGTCAGGTCACCGCGGCCCTCGTACACCACGCCCTTGCGGTCGCAGACGGCCACGTCGCCGATGCCCGCCGCCAGCAGCATCTTGGCGATGGCGATGCCGGCCGCGCCGGCGCCGGAGATGACGGCCCGCAGCGAGCCCACCTCACGGCCGGTCACCTCGGCCGCGTTCCACAGGGCCGCGGTGGTGACGATAGCGGTGCCGTGCTGGTCGTCGTGGAAGACCGGGATGTCCAGGGCCTCCTGGAGCCGGCGCTCGATCTCGAAGCAGCGCGGGGCGGAGATGTCCTCCAGGTTGACGCCGCCGAAGGAGGGCGCCAGCCGCACCACGGTCTCGACGATCTCGTCGACCCCGGTGCAGGCCAGCGCGATCGGCACCGCGTCCACGCCGCCGAACTGCTTGAACAGGATGGCCTTGCCCTCCATCACCGGGAGCGAGGCCTCCGGGCCGATGTCCCCGAGGCCCAGCACCGCGGTGCCGTCGGTGACCACCGCGACGGTGTTGGACTTCCAGGTGTAGTCGTTGACCAGCTCCGGCTGCTCGGCGATGGCCGTGCAGACCCGGGCCACGCCGGGGGTGTAGGCCAGGGACAGGTCGTCCGCGTCGCGCACCGGAACGGTCGCCCGGATCTCCATCTTGCCGCCGCGGTGGAGCGCGAAAACGGCGTCGACCGGATCGTCGGTGTCCTGGGTGCTGCTCTGAATGATCTCCGCTGCCACGATGACCTCTTCGTCATTGTTCTGGCGAGGTGCGCGGCCGACGGAGGGCACGACCCGTCCGGAAACCGGAAACCGGGTACGCCGAAGCGGACCCGGGGTCGGGGTCGGGGCGCCCGTCGGGTGGCGCCCTCGGATGAGGGTTTTATGGGGTCTTGTGTTGTCCGCGTAGTGCTACCGGGCCGAGCGTAGGTCGGACCAAGGCATCGCACCTATGCCTTTTCGTCCTCGTCGCGCACCGTTCATCGCCGTGCTGTCGCGTCGACCGGGCCCGGCGTCGGAAGCGGCGGGCCCGCAACGGCAACGGCGTGAACGCACGCACACCCGTAGGAGTGAACGCAGACCCGGAGGGGAGTCGGCACCCCGGATACGGAGCCACGTGATGACTTCCGGTCCTGGGCACCCCGAGCCTGTCGGGGCTCGTCGGCCTGGTTCGAGTGTTCGGGGGTCACCCGGAACGAATTCTGACACACCCGCCGCCGGGCCCGGCAGGCCGGGATGACAGGATCGCTTGTCCGCCGTTCGGCGGGCACCACAGCGACACCCAGGCGACCGCACTACCGCCCACAGGAGCAACATCCATGCCTCACGTCCTCCAGGTCCGCCGTCCGCTCTTCGTCGCAGCCGCACTGGCCGCGGCCGGCGCCCTGCTGCTCACCGGCTGCGCCGGTGACGGGCCGGCCGCCGCGAGCGACCCGGTGAAGGAGCTCCGCGCCAAGCTCCCGAAGGCCCAGCGCTCCGCCGGGGTGCTGCGCATCGGCATGGACGTCAATTACGCGCCGGTGGAGTTCCACGGCCCGGACGGCAAGCCGACCGGGCTCGACCCCGAGCTCGCCGCGGCCCTCGGCCGGATCCTCGACGTGCGGATCGAGTTCGTGGACACCCCGTTCGACAAGCTGATACCGAACCTCCAGGGCAAGCAGTTCGACGTGGCGATGTCCGCGATCAGCGACATCCGCCAGCGCCGCGAGGGCCTGGACGAGAACGGCAAGCAGGTCAACCCGGGCGTGGACTTCGTGGACTACTTCATCGCCGGCACCTCGATCGTCGTCCCGAAGGGCAACCCCAAGGGCATCAGGACCCTGGACGACCTGTGCGGCAAGACCGTCGCCTTCCAGCAGGGCACCACCCAGGACGACATCGCCAGCCGGCAGGTGGCCGTCTGCGCCCGCACCGGGCGCCCGCTGACGGTGCACAAGGTGGAGGACGACACCAAGGCCCTCGCCGAGGTCGCCTCCGGCGCCGCCGCGGCCGGCCTGAACGACTTCCCGGTGGCCGCCTACGCGGCGAAGACCACCGACGGCGGCAACCGCTACGAGGTGACCGGTGCGCAGTCCACCTCCATCCCGTACGGGATCGCGGTGCGCAAGCAGGACACCGACCTGCGGGACGCCGTGTCCAAGGCGGTCGACCAGCTCATCCGCAGCGGCGAGTACGACAAGATCCTCGCGAAGTGGAACGTGGCCGCCGGCGCGGCGCAGAACGCGGTGATCAACGGGGGCATCTGAGCGGTTCCGTCCCGACCGGGGGCGGGCGGCCCCCGGCGGGCCTCCGGGCGGAGTGCGGAGGGGTCTGCATACTTATACGCAGGGTGACAGGGGCACGCGAATCGTCCGAATAGCGGACAGCACGAGCCCTCGTTATCCGATTTTGATCTGGATGAGGGCCACCTGACCGTCGTCAGATGGCAGGATTCCCCCCATCTCGGATCGAGCCGACCACCGGTCGAGGCGGTTCCGGTCGACGTCCACCTCGGCGGAGGGTGGCGGAAGCAGTATCCCGCACCACCCTGGGCGGTCACCTGCGCCCAGGCAACTGCACCACCAGGCATGCCCGTACGACGACGTACAGCGACCTGGCCTCCGTACGGTCCCGTACGACCAGCTGCCCCGGTGCGCCGCTGCCGCGGCGCACTCCGCCCGATTTCTCTCCCCAGGAGGAGATCCCCCTCATGACCGCCCGTACCCAGCGCACCCGCTTCCTCGCGGCCGGCGTGGCTGCCGTGTCCGTCTCCCTGGTGCTGACCGGCTGTGGCAGCAGCAAGTCCTCGACCGGCACCTCCGGCGGCGGCGTGAACGCCAGCGCCACCGTCCCCGCCGTGACCGCCGACCCGTCGCTGGCCGCCGCCGTCCCGGCCGACGTCAAGGCCGCCGGCAAGATCGTGGTCGCCACCGACGCCTCGTACGCGCCCAACGAGTTCAAGGACGAGAAGGGCACCATCATCGGCATGGACGTCGACCTGGCCAACGCCATCGCCAAGAAGCTGGGCCTGACCGCCGACGTCCAGAACGCCACCTTCGACGCGATCATCCCGGGGATCACGGGCAACAAGTACACGATGAGCATGAGCTCCTTCACCGACACGAAGGAGCGCGAGGCCTCGGTCGACATGGTGACCTACTTCAGCGCCGGTACGGGCGCCGCGGTGAAGAAGGGCAACCCGGACAAGATCGACCCCAAGGACCTCTGCGGCAAGAAGGTCGCCGTCCAGACCGGCACCACCCAGGCCTCGGAGATCAAGGACACCATCAACCCCGCCTGCGTCAAGGCCGGCAAGCCCACCGTCCCCAACGACGGCGACAAGTTCGACCTGCAGACCGACGTCACCCAGGCGCTGGTCTCCGGCCGCGACCAGGTCATGCTGGCCGACTCCCCCGTCGTCGACTACGCGATCAAGCAGACCAACGGGCAGCTGGAGAAGGTCGGCGACGTCACCGACACCGCCCCGTACGGCGTCGTGCTGGCCAAGGGCTCGCCGCTGTCCCAGGCCGTCCAGGGCGCCATCCAGTCCCTGATGGCGGACGGCACCTACAAGAGCATCCTGGAGAAGTGGGGCGTGCAGGCGGGCGCGATCGACAAGTCCGTCGTCAACGGCGCAACCAGCTGAACCCGTTGTCCTGAACACAACCCCTGAGGCCACACAGTGAACTCTTCCGACCAGGGGTCGGCGCAGCCGGGACGGCCCGAAACCCTCAAGGCCGTCCCGGTCCGCCACCCCGGACGCTGGGTCGGGGCAGCAGTCGTCGCGGTCCTCGCGGCGATGCTGATCCACGCCCTCACCACGAATCCCCAGTTCCAGTGGGACGTCGTCGGCACGTACCTCTTCGACTCCACGATCCTGCACGGCCTCGGCGTCACCCTCGAGCTGACCTTCCTCTCCATGCTGATCGGCGTCGCGGGCGGCATCGTCCTCGCGATCATGCGCCTTTCGCCGAACCCGGTGCTCTCCAGCACCGCGTGGTTCTACATCTGGGTCTTCCGCGGCACCCCGGTGCTGGTCCAGCTGCTGTTCTGGAACTTCCTGGGCACGCTCTGGGCCGAGATCTCGATCGGCATCCCGTTCGGCCCGACCTTCTGGTCCGAGCCCACCAACCAGGCGATCCCGCTGTTCGTCGCCGCCCTGCTCGGTCTCGGCCTCAACGAGGCCGCCTACATGGCGGAGATCGTCCGCGGCGGCATCCAGTCCGTGCCGCTCGGCCAGACCGAGGCCGCGCACGCACTCGGCATGAGCCAGTTCAACACCATGCGGCGGATCATCCTGCCGCAGGCGATGCGGGTGATCATCCCCCCGACGGGCAACGAGACCATCTCGATGCTGAAGACCACCTCGCTGGTCTCGGCGATCTCGCTGGAGGAGCTGCTCCGAGCCGGGCAGAACATCTACTCGCGCACGTTCCAGACGATCCCGCTGCTGCTCGTCGTCAGCATCTGGTACCTGCTGCTGACCTCGATCCTGACGGTCGTCCAGTACTACATCGAGCGCCACTACGCGCGCGGCGCCAACCGGGTGCTCCCGCCCACGCCGCTGCAGCGACTGCGCCGGCTGTTCGCCGGCAAGCCCGTCCCGCCGGCCAAGGACGACGTGGTCACGGGCCTCGAAGGAGGTGGCCACGTATGACCGACCTGACCAAGCCCCCGGCCGACGGCCGGCCCGCGCCGATGGTCGAGGCGCACGGGGTGCGCAAGTCCTACGGCCTGGTGGAGGTGCTCAAGGGCATCGACCTGGAGGTCAAGAAGGGCGAGGTGTTCGTCCTGGTCGGCCCCTCCGGCTCCGGCAAGTCGACCTTCCTGCGGTGCATCAACCACCTGGAGAAGATCAACGGCGGCCTGCTCTCGGTGGACGGCGAGCTGGTCGGCTACCGGATGAAGGGCGGCCGGCTCCACGAGCTGAAGGACCGCGAGGTCGCCCAGAAGCGCCGCGACATCGGCATGGTGTTCCAGCACTTCAACCTCTTCCCGCACATGACCGCGCTGGAGAACGTCACCGAGGCACCGGTGCAGGTGCGCAAGGAGACCAAGGCCGCCGCGCGGGAACGCGGGATGGCCCTGCTGGAGCGGGTCGGCCTCGCCGACAAGGCGAGGAACTACCCCTCGCAGCTCTCCGGCGGCCAGCAGCAGCGCGTCGCGATCGCCCGCGCGCTGGCCATGAAGCCCAAGCTGATGCTGTTCGACGAGCCGACCTCGGCGCTCGACCCGGAACTCGTCGGCGAGGTGCTGGACGTCATGCGCGGCCTGGCCGAGGAGGGCATGACGATGATCGTCGTGACCCACGAGATGGGCTTCGCCCGCGAGGTCGGCGACGCGCTGGTGTTCATGGACGGCGGGGTGGTGGTCGAGTCCGGCACGCCCCGCGAGGTGCTCACCAACCCCCAGCACGAACGCACCAGGACCTTCCTCTCCAAGGTGCTCTGACCCCGTCCGGTCGGCGCCCGGCAGGAGACCTCCTGCCGGGCGCCGCCGTTTTGCCCGGTTGGGTAATAGGCTGGAAGCAGTCAGCCCGTTACCGAAATCTCTGGAAGGACCGCCGTGGAGCTCGCCTCGTACGCCGATCTCGCCGTTCGGCTGGTGAACACCGAGGAGCCCGAGCGCGGCACCGACACGCTGACCTCCGTGGACGCGGTGCGCGCCCTGTTCTCCGACTCCTCACGGGCCGCCGCGCTCGCCGACGAGTCCGACGTGCCGCGGCTGCGGAGCGTGCGGACCAGGCTCCGCGGGGTGTTCGAGGCCGCCGCCGAGGGGGACGAGGTCCGGGGTGTCGACCTGCTGAACAGCCTGCTGATGGAGTACCCCGTCAGCCCGCTGGTCTCCGGGCACGACTACCTGGACGACGCCGGCCGACCGCGCTGGCACCTGCACCTGGCCGACAACTCGCCGACGGCCACCGCGCACTTCAGCGCCGTCGCCTGCATGGGCCTGGCCGTGCACCTCACGGAGCTGGGCGCCGACCGGCTCGGCATCTGCCAGGCGGCGCCGTGCCGCAACGCCTACCTGGACACCTCCACCAACCGCTCCCGCCGCTACTGCTCGGACCGCTGCGCGACCCGCGCCAACGTGGCCGCCTACCGGGCCCGCAAGCGCCAGGAGGCCGAGGCCGCGCTGCACGCCGGCCAGTAGCGGCCGCCACCGGCGGGCGGCCGGCGACGGCAGGGAAGCCCCCGCGCGGGAGGGCTCAGACGTCCTCGACCCACGCCCCGAGCCGGCGGGCCAGGCCCGGCAGCCGGGCCAGCCGGGGGCTCAGCAGCAGCCGCTCCAGCCGGCGGCCCGGTGCCAGCCAGGCCGGGCTCGGGCGCAGCCGCAGCAGCACCCGGCCGAGCACCAGGTCGTCCGGGACCGGGCCGTAGCTGCGGCTGTCGCTGTCCACCGGCCGGTTGTCGGAGAGCAGCCACCAGCCCTTCGGCCGGCGCTCGGCGGCCCGCTTCACGACCAGCAGGTCCTGCTGGAAGGGGTGGCGGAACAGCACCACCGCGCCGGGCCGGATCCGCGCGCCGTAGCGGACCAGCAGCTGGTCGCCCTCGCGCAGGGTCGGGACCATCGACGGCCCCGAGACGTCGACCAGCCCGAACGGCACCACGCCGGCCCTCGCACCGGCCTCCGGCTCCCTGCTCCGCGCCACGACTCCTCCTCCCGGACGGTCCGGCACCAGTCTGCCGTACGGGACGCCATCCGTTCGGTGTCCGGATTACCCCGGTTCTCCATCCGTCTTTCGCCCTAGGCCCACCGCCCGATCGCGAAACCCGGAGGGCGGAAGGGTAATCTCGGGCACGGGAAGACGATCTAAGGAAGGACTCCCATGTTCTCTCGTCTGTTTGCACCGCGTGCCACCGCCCACGCCCACTGCGACCTGCCCTGCGGCGTGTACGACCCGGCGCAGGCGCGGATCGAGGCCGAGTCGGTCAAGGCCACCCAGGAGAAGTACCAGGCCAACGAGGACCCGCACTTCCGCGCCCGCGCCATCATCATCAAGGAGCAGCGCGCCGAGGCCGTCAAGCACCACATCTCGGTGCTGTGGAGCGACTACTTCAAGGCCCCGCACTTCGAGAAGTACCCGCAGCTGCACAAGCTGATCAACGACACCCTGAAGGCCGCCTCGGCCGCCAAGGCGTCCACCGACCCGGCCACCGGTCAGGCCCTGCTGGACCTGATCGCCGAGGTCGACAAGATCTTCTGGGAGACCAAGCAGGCCTGAGCCTGACGCGTCGACACCCGGCCGCCCCCGTCCGCCCGTCGGACGGGGGCGGTCGTGCGTTCGCTCCCGGTCCGCACCGGGGTCCGCACCCGCTCCGAGCCTGCTCCGGGCCCGAGCCGGGTCCGTGCCCCGCCCCGAGCGCCCCACCCCCGGTAAGGGTTGCCTGCCCTGAGTGGCTGTTATGCTGCCAGGGCGTCCGAGGGGGAAGTCCGGTGCGAATCCGGCGCTGACCCGCAACGGTGAGCGCGGTCCGGGGCACCCCCGCGTCCGCGCCAGTCCGATCGCCCCCGGTCGCTGACCTCCCGACAACTCGCCGTGGACTGCGAGGGGACGGCGCCCGGGCACGCCCCCGGCCGGCGCCCGCCCCGGCGCACCCGCGGCCCGAGGCAAGGCGCGGCCCCACGTGCACCGAAGTTCGCCCGTCCGCCGAATACCCGCCCTCCCGCTCGCCGCGGGCCTGGCCGTCGCCCTGCTGCTGTCACTGGTCTGCGGGGTCGCGCTCGGCGCCTCCGGGATCGGACTCCCCCGGGTGCTGCGGCTGCTGGGCGCCGGGCTGACCGGCGGCCGGCTGGACGCGGCCGAGGCCGCCGGCTACGCGATCGTCTGGGAGATCCGGCTGCCGCGCACCGTGCTGGCCGCGGTGGTCGGCGCCGGCCTGGCCGCCACCGGCGTCGCCGTCCAGGCGCTGGTGCGCAACGCGCTCGCCGACCCGTTCGTCCTCGGCATCTCCTCCGGCGCGGCCGTCGGCGCCAACGCCGTCCTGCTGTTCGGCGCCTTCGCCTCGCTCGGGGTGTGGGCGGTCTCCGCCTCCGCCTTCGGCTCCGCGCTGGTCGCCATGGCACTGGTCTACGTCGCCGCCCGCACCGCGTACGGCCTCACCCCGCTGCGGCTGGTGCTCACCGGAACCGCCCTGTCCTACGGCTTCTCCGCCGCCACCACCCTGATGGTCTTCGCCGCTGACCGCGGCGAGGCCGCCCGGTCCGCCATGATGTGGCTGCTCGGCAGCCTCGGCGGTGCCACCTGGGGCTCGGTGCCCGTCGCCGCCTGCACCGTGCTGGCCGGCCTGGGCCATCTGCTCTGCGCGGCCGGCCGGTTGGACGCGCTCGCGATGGGCGACGAGACCTCCGCCTCGCTCGGCGTGGACCCGGACCGGCTGCGCCGGGAGCTGTTCGCCGTCACCGCCGCCGTCACCGGGACCGTGGTCGCGGTCAGCGGGGCGATCGGCTTCGTCGGGCTGCTGGTGCCGCACCTGGCCCGGATGCTGGTCGGTGCCGCCCACCGCCGGGTGCTGCTGGTGGCGCCGCTCGCCGGGGCCCTGCTACTGGTCTGGGTGGACATCGCCTCGCGCACCCTGCTGGCGCCCGCCGAACTGCCGGTCGGGGTGTTCACCGCGGTGCTCGGGGTCCCGGCCTTCCTGCTGCTGATGCGCCGCCGCGGCCAGGCCCTGGGTGGCCGCTGATGCCGCGCACCGAACCGACCGGGGGCGCCGAGGCGCTGGCCGTCGACGCCGTCACGGTGGAGCTGGCCGGCGCCCGGCTCGTCCACGAGATCAGCCTGGAGGCCGCCGCCGGGCAGGTGGTCGGCCTCGTCGGGCCGAACGGCAGCGGCAAGTCGACCCTGCTGCGCTGCGTCTACCGGGTGCTGCGGCCGGCCGGCGGAGCCGTCCGGCTGGACGGCGACGACCTGCACGCGCTCTCCGCCCGCGAGACGGCCCGGCGGGTGGCCGCGCTGTCCCAGGAGCACTCCGCCGAGTTCGACTTCACGGTGGCCGAGGTGGTCGCCATGGGCCGGCTGCCGCACCGCCGGGGGCTCGGCGGCCCGACCGACGGGGACCGGCTGCGCTGCACCGAGGCGCTGCGCAGGGTCCGGGCCGGCCACCTCGCCGACCGCGGCTTCCTGAGCCTGTCCGGGGGCGAGAAGCAGCGGGTGCTGATCGCCCGCGCGCTCGTCCAGGAGCCGCGGCTGCTGGTGCTGGACGAACCCACCAATCACCTGGACATCGCCCACCAGTTGGAGGTGCTGGCACTCGCCCGGGAGGCCGGTCCCACGGTGCTCACCGCCCTGCACGACCTCAACCTGGCGGCGGGCCACTGCGATCGGCTGTACGTGCTGCGGGCCGGCCGGATCGTCGCCTCCGGCGAGCCCCACGCGGTGCTCCGCCCCGAGCTGCTGGCGGAGGTGTTCGGCGTCCGGGCCACCCCCGTCCGGCATCCGGCGACCGGCGCCCTCCAACTGCTGTTCGACCGCCTGCCCTGACCTGCTCGCGGACCACTCCGATCCGAAGGAAGCGACATGCGTACCAAGGCCGTTGCCGTTGCCGCTGCCACCCTGCTCGCCCTCGGGCTCACCGCCTGCGGCGCCGAGATCGCCCCGGGCCCGGCGGCCGCCGCCTCCGCCCACTACCCGGTGACCGTGGACAACTGCGGGGAGAAGCTCACCTTCTCGCACCGGCCCGCCCGGGTGGTGACCAACGACGTCAACATGGCCGAGCTGATGTTCTCGCTCGGCCTCGCCGACCGGATGGCCGGCTACGTGATGCCGGACGACAAGGGCCGGGTCGACCGGGTGGCCTGGAAGGACGGCTACCAGCAGACCAGTTGGCTCTCCAGGAAGTCGCTCACCAAGGAGATCGCCCTGGACGCCGGGGCCGACCTGGTGTTCGCCGGCTGGCACTACGGCTTCGACGAGGGCAGCGGCGTCACCCCGCAGGCGTTCAAGGCGCTCGGGATCGACTCCTACGTGCTCAGCGAGTCCTGCCGCAGCGGCCGGGGCAGCGAGCGCGGGGTGATGGACCCGCTGGACGCGCTCTACACCGACCTGACCAACCTCGGCGAGATCTTCGACGTCAGGGACCGCGCCGACCGGCTGGTCGCCGACTTCCGGGCGAGCATCGCCGCCGTCCCCCGGCCCGGACGCCGCCCGTCGGTCTTCCTGTACGACAGCGGCCAGGACAAGCCGTACACCGCCGGGAGGTTCGCCGCCGCCGACCGGATCATCGACCGGGCCGGCGGGACCAACATCATGGGCGACCTCGCCGACAGCTGGGTCACCGCGGGCTGGGAGAGCGTGGTGCGGCGCGATCCCGAGGTGATCGTGATCAACGACTACGCGACCCCGAGCGCCGAGGAGAAGCGCGCGTTCCTCAAGTCCTTTCCGCCGCTGGCCGGCGTCTCCGCGATCAGGAACGACCGGATCGTGGTCATGGACTACGCGGACCTGGTCGAGAGCCCGCGCAACCCGGCCGCGATCAGCACCCTGGCCGCCTACCTGCGCACCGTGCCGGCCGGCTGACCGGCGTCCGACCGGCCCGGTCCCACCGGCCCGGTCGCACCCGTCCGGTCGGGCGTACGCTCGGAGTACGAGCCGACGGACCGACCGGAGGAACGAGACCATGACCACCATGGCGGCGCCGTCCGCCTTCGACACCCGGGCGCTGCGCGAGGGCATCGAGCGCTGCGACGCCGACGCCCTGCTGGCGCTGTACGCCGAGGACGCCGAGCTGCGCGTGGTCGACCGCAAGACCCAGCCCAGCCACCCCCTGGTGATGCACGGGCGGGACGAGATCGGCGCGATGCTGAACGACGTCTACGGCCGCGAGATGACCCACAAGCTGGAGCAGGTGGTCGTCCAGGAGGACCACGTCGCCTTCCTGGAGTCCTGCCGCTACCCCGACGGCGTGCGGGTGCTGATGGCCTCGATGGCCGACCTGCGGGACGGCCGGATCGTCGACCAGACCTCGGTCCAGGCCTGGGACGAGCCGGGGGTCGAGCAGTAGGCTCGCGGCATGATCCGCACCGCCGTCGCCACCGACGTCCCCGTCATCCTGACCATGATCCGCGAGCTCGCGGAGTACGAGCGGGCTCCGCAGGAGGCCGTGGCCACCGAGGAGCAGCTCCGCGAGGCACTGTTCGGCCCGAACCCCGCGCTGTTCGGTCTGATAGCCGAGGACGACACCACCGGCGAACCGGTCGGCTTCGCCGTCTGGTTCCTCAACTTCTCGACCTGGCGCGGCTCCCACGGGATCTACCTGGAGGACCTCTACGTCCGCCCGGAGGCCCGCGGCGGCGGCCACGGCAAGGCGCTCCTGCTGGAGCTGGCGCGGATCGCCGTCGAGCGGGGCTACGCGCGGGTGGAGTGGTCGGTCCTGGACTGGAACCAGCCCTCGATCGACTTCTACAAGTCGCTCGGCGCGGTGCCGATGGACGAGTGGACCGTCTACCGGCTCACCGGCGAGGCACTCACCGCCGCCGGCAGTCGTTGACCGTCCGGGACGTCGGGAACCGGCGTCCGGGCAGTCGGCGTCCGAGACGTCGCCGGGCGGACGCCGGGAAGTCGGAAGTCGCCGGACCGGCTGCTGAGTACGGGCAAAGGCCCTGCCACCCAGCGTCGCAATGCCTTACCATGAGTAACTCTCGCACCGGGGTGCGGAGCACACGCAGCGAAGGCGGATCAGCGGCATCGGCGCCCTTCGAGGGGTGGCAAGGCGCCCCTCGACGGGTAGCACAGGTACCAACCAAGCACAGCGCGTCACCCAGGAGGCAAGGGTGTCCCAGATCGACAGCGATCTCGGAGTTCAGGACTTCGTGGAGGTCCGGCTGCCCGCGGCGGGGGCTTACCTCTCCGTGCTGCGAACAGCGACCGCCGGGCTCGCGGCCCGGCTGGACTTCACCCTCGACGAGATCGAGGACCTGCGGATCGCGGTGGACGAGGCCTGCGCCATCCTGCTCCAGCAGGCGGTGCCCGGGTCCGTGCTGTCCTGCGAGTTCCGCCTGGTCGGCGACTCGTTGAAGGTGACGGTCGCGGCTCCCACCACGGACGGCAGGGCGCCCGAGCGGGACACCTTCGCCTGGACGGTGCTCTCCGCGCTGGCCGGCGAGGTCGACTCGTCGGTCGCCGAGGACAACACCGTGTCCATCAGCCTGCACAAGAAGCGCGGCGGGTCCGCCGCCCACTAGCCGGCCCCGAGCAGCACCCTGCAAGGGCCGTCCGCCGCTCCCCCACCGGGGCCCGGCGGGCGGCTCCCGGTACCGCCGCCGTGCGGTACGACCAACGAGACGATGCCGGGGCCCACGGCCCCGGCGCTCCCGGAACGGAACGGGGGAATGGCCGTGAGTGATCTGGACCGTACCGGCCTCGCGACGGCGGGCCCTGCCGTACCGACCCAGGCGAGCGTTCCCGGCCTCGCCGCCAACGACGAAGCGCACCCGAAGGACGCCCACCGGATGAGCCACCCGACCGAGCCGACGTCTGAGCCGACGCCCGCCTCCACACCCCCGCCGGACCCGGCGGACGGGGCCGTGGAGCTGCACGGCGCCGTGCCCGCCCAGGGCTCGCACCGCACCGGCGCCCCGGACCGGGAGGCCGCCCGCGCGCTGTTCGTCCGGCTGTCGGCGCTGCCCGAGGGCTCCCCGGAGCGCGTCGAGCTGCGCAACCAGCTGGTGCGGATGCACATCCCGCTGGTGGAGCACCTGGCCCGGCGCTTCCGCAACCGCGGCGAGCCGCTGGACGACCTGACCCAGGTCGCCACCATCGGGCTGATCAAGTCGGTGGACCGCTTCGACCACGAGCGCGGGGTCGAGTTCTCCACCTACGCGACGCCGACCATCGTCGGGGAGATCAAGCGGCACTTCCGCGACAAGGGGTGGGCGGTGCGCGTCCCGCGCCGCCTCCAGGAGCTGCGGCTGTCGCTGACCACGGCCACCAGCGAGCTCTCCCAGCGGCACGGCCGCTCCCCCACGGTGCACGAGCTGGCCGAGCACCTGGGGATCTCCGAGGAGGACGTCCTGGAGGGTCTGGAGTCCGCGAACGCGTACTCCACGCTGTCCCTGGACGTCCCGGACAGCGACGACGAGTCGCCGGCCGTGGCGGACACCCTGGGCGCCACCGACGAGGCGCTGGAGGGCGTCGAGTACCGCGAGTCGCTCAAGCCGCTGCTGGCCCAACTGCCGCCCCGCGAGCAGAAGATCCTGGTGCTGCGGTTCTTCCGGAACATGACCCAGTCGCAGATCGCCGCCGAGGTGGGGATCTCCCAGATGCACGTGTCCCGGCTGCTGGCGCGGACCCTGGCCCAGCTGCGGGAGAAGCTCCTGGTGGAGGAGTAGGACTGACGGCCGCTCAGCCCGCGCGGGCGCGGCCGTCCGGCACGCTCAGGACCCCGGCGGCCCTGCGCGCTCAGCCCTCGTGCTGGGCGTACAGGGCCGCCGTCGTCTTCGGGTTCAGCAGCGAGCCGATCCCCACCAGGCCGAGCAGGCCCACCACCGCGCCGACCGCGATCATCGCGCCGCCGCTCTGGATCATGTAGTACGCGACCGGCAGGCAGATCGAGTTGGTCAGCACGGCCGGGCTGCGGCCCCAGCGGCGCTCCCTGAGCAGCGCCCGGGCGGCCAGGACGGGCAGCACGCCGAGCAGCACGATGACCAGGCCGCCGAACTCGTTCAGGGCCAGCTGCTTGGCCTGGCCGGACACCGCGGACACCATGTCCGAGACGCCGACGACGGCCAGCGCGACGCCCTCCAGGGCGGTGATGGCGGCGCCCACGGTGAGCGGAACCGGGCGGGCGGATGCGGGTGCGGGGGTTTCTGCGGTCACTCCAGCAGGGTAGCCGCCGGTTGGTACGTACCGACCCGTAGGCTTTCCCCATGCGCGCTCTCCTGGTCGTGAACCACAAGGCCACCACCACCAGTGGCCGCACCAGGGACGTACTGATCCACGCCCTGCGCAGCGACCTCAAGCTGGAGGTCGCGGAGACGCAGTACCGGGGCCACGCGCGCGACCTGGCCCGCGAGGCGGCGCAGGACGGCACCGTCGACCTGGTGGTGGCCCTGGGCGGCGACGGCACGGTCAACGAGGTGGTGAACGGGCTGCTGGCGCACGGCCCGGGCGAGCGGGTCCCGCGACTGGCCGTGGTGCCGGGCGGTTCGACCAATGTGTTCGCCCGCGCGCTGGGCCTGCCCAACGACCCGGTGGAGGCCACCGGCGCCCTGCTGGACGCCCTGGACCGGGGGCGCGAGCGGCCGATCGGGCTGGGCAAGGCGATGACCGAGGGGCTGCCGGACCGCTGGTTCACCTTCACCGCCGGCCTGGGCTTCGACGCCGGGGTGGTCGGCCGGGTCGAGGAGCAGCGCCGGGCCGGGCGGAAGTCCACCCACGCCCTGTACGTCGGGCAGGCGCTCCGGCACTACTTCACCCAGCGTGAGCAACGCCGAAAAGGCCCGGTGACCCTGGAACTACCGGGCCACGAGGCCGTGCCGGGCCTCGTCCTGGCGATAGTCAGCAACACCTCGCCGTGGACGTTCCTCGGCAACCGTCCGGTCTACCCCTCGCCCCTCGCCTCCTTCGACACGGATCTCGACGTCTTCGGCATCACCCTGATGACGGCGTTCGGCACCGCTCGAACGGTCCGTCAGATCCTGCGGTCGCACGCGCCTTCGAGCGACGGCGCCCCACCGGCCGGGCCGTCCGGAAAGCACGTCGTCTCCTATCACGACGTCAGGCACTTCACCTTGGTTTCGCAGGAACCCGCCCCGTTCCAGGTCGACGGGGACCATCTTGGAGACCGGAGGCGGGTCAGTTTCACAGGCGTACGGCGGGCACTGCGTGTGATTGTGTGACCGGAAGCGGGCTTCACCCTTCTTCTCGAACGCACAAGCCCCCTTCACTCCATAGAAGTACTGGCTGTGAGCTAGGCGACACCGAAGAATCAAAAATTCCTCCCCGAAGGGGGTTGTATCCGAGCCCGAGGTTTGCGAACCTCTACATGGCGATCGGGACACATCGCAGCGACGGCACCTCCGGAACCACAGGAGCGCCGACCGCGGGGTGTCCCTCGAATCGCCGAATCCCCCTAGCGCAGACCACCCGGGCCCGGTGGGCCTTTGGTCTCTTTTGCTGTTGTGGGATTCGTGAAAGCGTTCACATTCACAAGCCATTCGATTATGCCGATCGGGCCACCCCCGCGGCAGGAGGAGTTGGACGACCATGGACTGGCGCCACCGCGCTGTCTGCCGCGAAGAGGACCCGGAGCTGTTCTTCCCGATCGGGAACACCGGTCCTGCTCTGCTGCAGATCGAGGAAGCCAAGGCCGTGTGCCGCCGCTGTCCGGTGATGGAGCAGTGCCTCCAGTGGGCGCTCGAGACCGGTCAGGACGCCGGCGTCTGGGGCGGTATGAGCGAGGACGAGCGTCGTGCGATGAAGCGCCGTGCCGCCCGCAACCGCGCCCGCACCGCCTGATCAGCCCCGTCTGGTCACACGCCGTAGCAGCAGCAACAACCGCAGTACCGATCAACACATGATCAAAGGCTTCCCTGCACCTCCTGGTGAAGCCTTCCGCACAAAGGGCCCCGCCTGGCGAGGTCCCGCGACACCCGGGCCGTCCAGCCACTTGATACTGTTCACTTAGAGCAATATCGTGGAGCTGAGGCGCTCACCGTGTGCAACGCACCGGCCAGTGTCGCACCACCCAGAGCCCCCGTTCCGGCCGACTCCCCCCGACGGCCGGAACGGGTTGAGAGGCCCTGTCGACCCACCCCCCCCGGTCGACAGGGCCTCGTTTCTGTTTCCGTCGGGGTCGGCCGTTCGGTCCCCGCCGGCTGCGCGGGGCCCGAGGCGCAGGGCGCGCGGGGTGCGCACCCGGCGCTTCCACTGGGCGCACGCCCCTGCCGCGCACCCGATGCATCAGCGGACGGGGATCTCCAGGACCACCTTGGTCCCGCCATTCGGGCCGGCCACCATGTCGAACGTGCCGCCGAGCTCCCCGGTGGCCAGCGTGCGGACGATCTGCAGACCGAGGTTCCCCGCCGTCTTCGGGTCGAACCCCTCCGGCATGCCCCGGCCGTCGTCCTGGACGGTGATCAGCAGGTACTCCTCCGGCCGGGCGCCGCCGTTCCAACTGTCCGACCAGCCCATCCCGGTCGCCGGGGCCCGGCCGCGCAGGGCGCTCACCTCCAGGTTCCCGGAGGCCGTCGGGCCGAACGCGTGCTCCAGGGCGTTCTGCAGCAGTTCGGTCAGCACCATCGACAGCGGGGTGGCCACCTCGGCGGAGAGGATGCCGAAGCTGCCGGTGCGGCGGGTCGCCACCCGGCCGTCCTGGGACAGCTCCATCACCATCGCCAGCACCCGGTCGGCGATCTCGTCGAAGGCCACCCGCTCGTCCAGCCCCTGGGAGAGCGTCTCGTGCACGATCGCGATCGAACCGACCCGGCGCACCGCCTCGTCCAGCGCGGCCCGGCCGGACTCCGACTCCATCCGGCGGGACTGCAGCCGCAGCAGGGCGGCCACGGTCTGCAGGTTGTTCTTCACCCGGTGGTGGATCTCCCGGATGGTGGCGTCCTTCGTCATCAGCTCGCGGTCACGGCGGCGCAGCTCGGTGACGTCCCGGCAGAGCACCAGCGAACCGGTCAGCGTGCCCTTGGGCTTGAGCGGGATGGCGCGCACGGTCACCACTCCGCCCTGCGCCTCCACCTCGGTCTGCCGGGGCGCCCAGCCGCTGGCCAGCTTCACCAGCGCCTCGTGGACGGCCGAGCGGGACGGCGGCGCGAGGTCGGCGGTGGTCCGGCCGAGGTGGCTGCCCACCAGGTCCGTGGTGAGGCCTAGCCGGTGGTAGGCGGAGAGGGCGTTCGGGCTGGCGTAGGTGACGATGCCGTCCGCGTCCAGCCGGATCAGGCCGTCGCCGACCCGGGGCGCGGCGTCCATGTCGGCCTGCTCGACGCCGGGGAACGGGAAGCTGCCGGCGGCGATCATCTGGGCCAGGTCGGAGGCGCTCTGCAGGTAGGTGAGTTCCAGCCGGCTGGGGGTGCGGACGGTCAGCAGGTTGGTGTTGCGGGCGATCACCCCGAGCACCTTGCCCTCGCGCCGGACGGGGATGGACTCGACCCGGACCGGGACCTCCTCGCGCCACTCCGGGTCGCCCTCGCGCACGATCCGCCCCTCGTCGAAGGCGGCGTCCAGCAGCGGGCGGCGGCCGCGCGGGACGAGGTGGCCGACCATGTCGTCCTGGTAGGAGGTGGGGCCGGTGTTGGGCCGCATCTGCGCCACCGAGACGTAGCGGATGCCGTCCCAGGTGGGGATCCACAGCACCAGGTCCGCGAAGGAGAGGTCGGAGAGCAGCTGCCACTCCGAGACCAGCATGTGGAGCCATTCCACGTCAGCCCCGGTGAGGGTGGTGTGGCGGCGGACGAGTTCGTTCAGCGAGGGCACATGGCGAGCGTAGCGCCGCCGGTCGGGGCCGGGCGCGGCGGACCGGAGGGCGGACCTCCGGAGGCGGGCGGGCCGGGCGAGGGCCCGGCGGGGCCGGGCGGGGGCGGGGACGGCGCGGCTCCGGGGCCGTCCGGGCGGCCAGCAGTTGTTTAGACCAATTTCCGGTCCGGCCTGGACAACTCAGATTGGTCTAGTCCACAATGGAAGGGCACCAAGGAGAGGCCACCGCGCAACCGCCCTGACCGCGCGCGGCCCCTCCTCGGTCGGACACCGCCGAGCGAGGACCCCGCACAGTCCTCGCCCGCTCCCGGTGCCCGACGACAGCTCCGGGCTGCGGTGCCGCACGGGTTGAGGGTCCCGTGTCGGCGCCGTGGCCCGTAGTGCTGTCCGGGGTATTCCTCCCCCACCCCCTTCCCCTTGACCGCGTTCCGCCGCTCAAGCGGCCGGTTCCTCGTCCACAGCCTGTGGACGGGGAACCGGCCGGCGCGCGACGCTCAGTGGGTCTCGGTGACCTTGGCCAGGGCGCGCGGGGCGTCCGGGTCCTGGCCGCGGGCGATGGTCACCTCGTAGGCCAGCTGCTGCAGCGGCAGGATCTCCAGGATCGGCTGGAGCTCCTCGGGCACGCCGGGCGGCAGCGCGAAGCCCGCCGAGGCGGCGTCCACCTGGGCCTGCTGGCCGATCACCACGAGATCCGCACCGCGCCCGCGCAGCCGGTCCAGCACCGGCTGCAGGGCCTCGCCGCCCTTGCCGTCCGGAACGATCGCGATGACCGGGGAGACGTTGTCCACCATGGCCAGCGGACCGTGCAGCAGGTCGGCACCGGAGAACGGGCTGGCCGGGATGTATGTCGTCTCCATCAGCTTGAGCGCCGCCTCGCGGGCCGTCGGGTAACCGTAGCCGCGCGAGGTGATGACCAGGCGCTGGGCGAAGCGGTAGCGCTCGGCCAGCGCCCGCACCTCGGCCTGCCGCTCCAGCACTCCGGCGGCCAGGGCCGGCAGCCCGGCGGCGGCCGACCCGTCCCCGCCGCGCAGGCCCTCGACCAGCAGGTAGAGCGCCAGCAGCTCGGCGGTGTAGGTCTTGGTGGCCGGCAGCGCCTTCTCCGGTCCGGCCAGCACGTCGATGTGGAACTCGGAGACCTCGGCCAGCGGCGAGTCGGGGTTGTTGGTGACGGCGAGGGTGATCGCCCCGGCCTCCCGGGCGGCCTTGGTGGAGGCGACCAGGTCGGGCGAGCCGCCGGACTGGCTGACGGTGACGACCAGGACGTCGGTGAGGTCCGGCTTGGCGCCGTACGCGGTGATGGTGGACATCGAGGTCAGGCCGGCCGGCTTGCCGAGCAGGATCTCGACCAGGTACTTGGCGTAGAGCGCCGCGTTGTCGGACGTGCCGCGCGCGGTCAGTAGGACGAAGCGGGGGCTGCGGGCGGCGATCGCGGCCGCGATCCCGCGGATCTTCGGCGCGCCCTCGTCGAGGATGCGCCGGAGGACGGCCGGCTGCTCGGCCATCTCCGCCGCCATGATCCGGCCGGGGACGGAAACAGTCTGCGGGTCGGACATCTGGGTGTGCCTCCGATGAGATGGGTCGACCCCGTCCGGGCGGTCGCCCGACGGGGACCTCTACGGCGGCGAGTCCGCACACTCGCTGCGGCTTGCTGGCTTGCTGGCTTGCTGGCTTGCTGGCTTGCTGGCGCAATCCTACGAGGGCGCCTGCGGCCGAGCACCCCCGAAGCGCCCGGCCGCACGGTCCTCGCGGCGGCCCGGCGAGGGCGTGCGGCGGCGGGCGGGGCGGCGGGCCGGGCAGTGGCGTTCCGGCGTCAGGACGCGTTGTTGATCAGCTGGTCGATCGCGGCGTCGGCGTCCTTGGTGGCCTGGTCGACGGACTTGCCCTTGAGGATCGCGGCCAGCATGTCGGGGATGATCTTCTGCTTCTCCACCGCGCCCCAGCCGGGGGCCAGCGGGGTGAACCAGGCGTCCGGGACGGCGTTGGCGGCCGCGGCGGTGGTGGCCTTGTTCTTCAGCGGGTTCAGCTGGGTGAGGTTGTTCGGCAGGATGTCCTTGTCGGCCAGCGCCTGCTCGGACTTGGCGCTGGTGAACATCCGGATCCAGTCGGTGGCCGGCCCCGGCTGTGCGGACTTGGCGGTGACCGCGAGGTCGGAGCCACCGATGAAGGTGGGCAGCGGCTTGCCGTCCGGGCCGGGCATGGTGGCCACCTTGACGACGTCCTTGAGGCTCGGGTCGCCGGTGACGGGCGCGGTCACGCTGGCCGCCTCGAAGCCGTTGCCGTAGAAGGCGGCGGCGTGCCCGCGGGCCATCGACTCGAACTGGTTCTGCTCGTTCACCGTCAGGTCGCCCTTGTTGTACTTGCGCACCAGGTCGACGAAGTGGCTGATGCCCTGCTGGGACTTGGGGTCGTGCAGGGTGCCGTGCCAGTTGCCGGAGCTGTCGAACCTGGCGATGCTGCCGCCGTACGCGGCGACGTAGCTCATCGCGGCGTACCAGTACGGGCCGGGCAGGTACAGCGGCGAGAAGGTCCGGTCGGACTTGCTCCGGTCCGCGATCCGGTCCAGTGCGGCCAGCAGGTCGCTCTCCGTCCTCGGGAAGTCCGCGCTGCCGGTGGCCTGCTGGAAGGTGGCGGAGTTGTAGACGGCGACCCGGGCGCCCGCGTAGTACGGCACGCACCACAGCTTGTCCTGGTAGGTGCAGGTGTTGGCGAGCGCCTTGATCCAGCTGTCGGAGTTGTCGAAGGTGGTGCGGTCGACCGCGGCGAGGGCGCCGGACAGCACGTACTTCATGGTCTCGGTGTTGCCGAGCTCGACCACGTCGGGGGCGTTGCCGGCGGCGAGGGCCTTGTCGAGCTTGCCGACCTTGTCGGCCCAGCCCTGGTAGGCGAGCTTGAGGCTGACGCCCGGGTACTTCGCCGCGAACTCGTCGTTGACCCGCTGCACGAGGTCGGGCCAGTTCTTCTGGGCGTCGTCCATCAGCCAGACGGTCACGGTGCCGGTGGCGGACTTCGGATCGGCGGAGGATCCCCTGCCGTCCGCCGAGGGTGAGCCGGACGAGGAACAGGCCGTCAGTCCGGCCGCCAGGGCGGCGATCGCGAGCGACGCGGACACGAGCTGACGCTTCATCACGCCATCCTCCGAGGGTTGTTCAAGAACGGTGGTGCCCGCCGACAGCGTGATTGGCGCCCGCGGCGGAGAGTCCGGGCGGGGCGGCGAAGAGCGTCGAGGAGGGCGCGATACCAGATCCGGCGACGGTCACGTCCCAACCGGATGCATGGACTCTGGCCTAGACCAAGTGCGGTGTCAACGGCCAACAGGCCTTGTCACCAAGGCCGTTGCAGAGCCGTTGTACCGCATGGCGATCAGTCGCCGGGTCGTCACCCTCAGTGGGACTTAAGGGCGATTTAAGCCCCTCTTGAGGGAGCGCCTTCATATCGCTGACGATCACTCAAATCGCCTGCCTCGAAGGGGGAAACGGATCGGGACCGGCCGGACAACGGAACGGGCCCGCCATGCGCCATGCGCATGACGGGCCCGTCCACCGACGCCCCCGGTACCCCGCCGAAGGCGTCGCGTCCGTCGGTTCAGCCGATCGCTCCCGGCTGCCCGGTGAGCACCTCCACGGCCGCCAGCCCGCAGACCCGGGCGGCGCCGTGGGTGGAGATGTGCAGCGCGCCGATCGGCTCCGACTGGGGCAGCCCCATCTCCACCACCGCGGCGTCCGGCCGGGCCGCCACCAGTCGGCCCAGCGCGGCGGACATCCAGGCGTGCCGGTGTGCGTCCCGGACCACCAGCACCAGCCGGCGGTCCTCGGCGCCGGCCACCACCTCGGCGACCAGGGCGTCCAGCAGTTCGGGGGTGGCCTCGGCGGCCGACACCTCGCGGGTGCGGGTGCCGGGGAAGCGGTCGGCCAGCATGCCGGCCACGCCCCAGGGGGTGACGTCGCCGACCGCGATGTTCGGCTCGTCCGAGAACGAGGCCACGTACGGGCGCTCGCTCACCGGCAGCACCTCGCGGCCCGGCGCCCGGACCACCCTCAACGCCCGGCGCGCGGCCCGCAGGCCGACCGCGAGGTCCGGCTCCGCCCGCTCGCCCTGGGCCGAGATCCGGCCCCAGCTGCCCAGCGCCCGGACCCGGTCGGCCGCGTCGGCCAGCCGCTCCTCGGAGAGCCTGCCGGAGCGCACGCCCGCCACGATGGCGTCGCGCAGCATCAGCACCGTCTCCTCGTCGGCCAGCCCGCCGCCGACGCAGATCGCGTCCGCGCCGGCCGCCAGCGCCAGCACGGTGCCCTGCCCCATGCCGAAGGTGTCGGCGATGGCGCCCATCTCGATGGCGTCGCTGACGACCAGTCCCTGGTAGCCGAGGCCGCCGTCGGCCGGGGCGGCGCGCAGCAGGTCGCGCAGCACCGTCGGGCTCAGGGTGGCCGGCAGTTCCGGGTCCAGCGCGGGGATCATGATGTGGGCGGTCATCACGGCCTTGGTGCCGGCCGCGATCGCGGCCTGGAACGGCACCAGGTCACGGGCGCGCAGCACGTCCAGGTCCACGTCGATGACCGGCAGGCCGTGGTGGGAGTCCACGGCGGTGTCGCCGTGGCCGGGGAAGTGCTTGGAGCAGGCGGCCACGCCGGCCGACTGGAGGCCCTCCACCCAGGCGGCGGTGTGCCGGGCGCACAGCTGGGGATCGGCTCCGAAGGAGCGGACGCCGATCACCGGGTTGCGCGGGTTGGAGTTGACGTCGGCGGTGGGCGCCCAGTTGTAGTTGACGCCGGCCGCGGCCAGCGCCCGGCCCAGCTCGCGGGCGACGTCCCGGGTCAGCGCCGGGTCGTCGATCGCGCCGAGCGCGAGGTTGCCGGGCCAGGAGGAGCCGGAGCCCGATTCCAGCCGGGTGACGTCGCCGCTCTCCTCGTCGATGGCGATCAGCAGGTCGGGGTTCTCCGCGCGCAGCGCGCGGGTGAGCGCGGAGAGCTGGTCGAGGTCGACCACGTTGCGGTCGAACAGGGCGACCGAGCCGAGCCCGGCGGCCAGGTGGCGGCGCAGCCACTCCGGCGGTTCGGTGCCGACGAAGCCGGGCTGCAGGACGGTCAGGGCGTCGCGGTGCAGCTGGTCGCTGTCCGGGGCGGTGGGAACGAGGATGCTCACGGTGGCTCAGCCCTTCACGGCGCCGTCGGTCAGACCGCCGACCGCCTTGCGCTGCAGGAAGATGAACAGGATCAGCACGGGGATGGCGAACATCGTGGAGGCGGCCATGGTGGCGCCCCAGTCGTTGCCGAAGGCCGTCTTGAAGGAGGACAGCCACAGCGGGAGGGTCTTGCCCTGCTCCTTGTTCAGCCACAGCACGAGCGGGAACTCGTTCCACGCCGTGATGAAGCCGAACAGCGAGGTGGACATCAGGCCCGGGGCCAGCAGCGGGAAGATCACCTTCACGAAGGCCTGGGTGCGGGTGCAGCCGTCGACCATCGCCGACTCCTCCAGCTCCTTCGGCACCGCGGCGATGAAGCCGCGCAGCGTCCAGATGGTGAAGGGCAGGATCATCATCATGTAGAAGAGGGTCAGCGGCACCAGGCTGTTCAGCAGGTCGTTGTCCCGGGAGATGATGTACGCCCCGACGGTCATGACCTCCCAGGGCGCCATCTGCGCCATCATGATCACCAGGACGAAGGTCTTGCGGCCGCGGAACCTCATCCGCGCGATCGCGAAGGACGCCAGGGTCGCGATCACCAGCGAGATCAGCACCGCGCCGACGGTCACGGTGATGCTGTTGGTGGTGTACGTCCAGAAGTCCGGGGCGTTCACCGCGGTGGTGAAGTGCTGGAAGGTCCCGTCGAAGGGGACGAAGACCGGCGTCTTGCTGATGATGTCGCGGTCCTGCTTGAACGCGGTCGCGATCATCCAGTAGACGGGGAAGATGAAGAAGACGATGAGGACGACCGCGATCACGTTCGGCCAGGTACGTCCGAAGAGAGAGCGCCTCACAGCTCGTCCTCCTGCTTGATCATGATGCGGAAGTAGTACGCCATCAGCACGCCCAGCATCAGGATGGTGAGCACCGCGATCGCGGCGCCGACGCCGTAGTGCTGGCTGCCGGATCCCTCCAGGAAGGCGTGGACGGGCAGGGTCCGGGTGAGCTTCTCGGGGCCGCCGCCGTTGATCGCGTAGACCTGGGTGAAGGACTTGAACACCCAGATGACCTCGAGGAAGGTCGTGGCCAGGAAGAACGGCTTCAGGTTGGGGAAGATCACCGCGCTGAAGATCTTCAGGGAGCCGGCGCCGTCCATCCGGGCGGCCTCGTACAGCTCCCTGGGGATCGTCGTGAGCCCGGCGTACATGTTGAACGCCACGAAGGGGATCGACATCCAGACGATCAGCAGGATGACGACGAAGAAGGTCGAGTACTCGTCGCTCATCCAGTTGTAGTGCGCCATCGAGTGCCAACCGAGCTGGTCCAGGAACCAGTTGACGACACCCCACTGCTCGTCGAACAGCCAGGTGTAGACGGTGGTCGCGGCGACCACCGGCATGGCCCAGGCCATCAGCAGCGCGATCGACAGCGCCAGGCGCATCTTCTTGCCCAGGTGGTTGAGCAGCAGGCCGGTGAGGGTGCCGCCGACCATGATCAGCACCACATTGACCAGGGTGAAGGCGACGGTGCGCCCGGTGACCGACCAGAACTCGGGGTCGGTCAGCTGCTCCTTGTAGTTGTCGAAGCCGGTCCACTCGGTCAGGTGCATGACCAGCTGGCGCCGGTTGAGGTTCTGGAACGACAGCAGGACAGTCTTCAGCAGCGGCCAGCCGAGCAGCAGGATGGTCGCCACGACGGCCGGCAGCAGCAGCAGGTACGGGGCGAGGCGGGAGCCGAGGCCCGGTCCGCCCGCGGATCTGGGGCGCTTCGGCGCGGCGCCCCCGGCTCCGCCGCCGCCGGCGCTGGTGTCATTGCCGGCCACCGCGGCCTCCCCTGGCTCCGGGGACCGCGTCTGCACCCGCTCCGAATGCACAGCCATCGTTCTCACTTCCTCACAACCCGGCCACGACGGACGGGCGTCGCCCACCGGCCCCCCGCCGGGGGCCGGTGAGCGACGCCGCTCGATGCTTACTGCTTCTCGTTGAGCCGCTTGGCGATCTCGTCGTCGTACTTCTTGGCGGTGGCCGCGTAGTCGCCGCCCTGGAGGGCCGCGGTCAGGAAGTCCTTGATCGGGTTCGGCTTGTTCTCGACGCTGGCCCAGTTCGGGGTGTTCGGGGTGATCCCGCCGACCGCGGTGGCCGCCTGGGCGGCCTTCGCGAACTCTCCGGTGAGCTGGCTGTTCAGCGCCGGCTTGTTCGGGATGTTCCCGGCGGCGGCGACCAGGCCCTCGTTCTTGTCGTTGAGGGCGATCTTCAGGAAGTCCTTCGCCATGTCGGTGTTCTTGCTCTGCGAGGCGATCGCGAGGTTCGAGCCACCGATGAAGACGCCGGACGGCTTGTCGGCGGTCTTGCCCGGCAGCGGGAAGAAGCCGATCTTGTCCTTGGCCATGGTCTTCTCGTCCGGCAGCTCCCAGCCGAGCGCGATCATGGTGCCGACGTCGCCCTTGCCGAAGACGTCCTTCTGCTGCGGGGTGGCCTCGTCCTTGTCCTTCGGACCGGTGACCGAGTAGCCCTGCAGCTTCTTGTAGGTCTCGAAGGCCTTCTGCGCCTCGGGCGAGGACAGGCCGCCGACCCACTTGTCGCCGTCCTTCTTGGCGATCTTGCCGCCCTCACCGGTGAGCAGACCGAAGTAGGTGTACCACTCCTGGCCCGGCAGGTAGATCGGGTCGGTGACGCCCGGGGTGGCCTTCAGCTTGTCCAGGTCGGCGTAGAACTCGTCCAGGGTCTTCGGGGCGTCCGTCAGGCCGGCCTTGGCCCAGAGGTCCTTGTTGTAGGCGACCACCCGGTTGGAGACCCACCACGGGGCGGCGTACTGCTTGCCGTCCAGCACCGCGGCCTCGTTCTGGTTGGCGGCCCAGGCGTCGCCGCCCAGGGCGGCCTTGTCCTTGGTGATGTCCAGCAGACCGCCCGAGGCGGCGTAACCGGCGGTCTGGGTGTTGCCCAGCTCCAGGACGTCGACCGAACCCTCGGACAGCGCGGCGGTGATCTTCGGGCCGATGTCGGTCCACTCCTGGGTCTGAAAGTCGACCTTCGAACCCGGGTAGGTGGTCTCGAACTCGGTCTTGACCGCGTCGGTCCAGCCCTTGGGGGCCGAGCCGGTCATGGTCCACACCTTGAGCGTCTTGCCCTTGTACTTGTCGGCGGCCGAGGCGGAGGACGACTTGGAGTCACCGTCCTTCTTGCCGTCCGAGCTGCAAGCCGCCAGACCGACGACCATTGCTGCGACGCCGACCGCCGCGATGAGCTGACGCTTCACGCCATCCTCCTGAGGGATGCCTGGGTTGCCCCCGTCGGGTGGCAGCGGCAGACCCACGCGAAGCGGGAGGAAAGGTGCCGCGGACCCCTTCGAACGGGTGGGGGGATTCATCGTTACCGGCCTAGTGGTGTAGACCAGATGCCTGGAGCTTGGCCTAGACCAATGGGCCTGTCAACGGCTGTTCGACCGATCCCGACCACCCGTTATCAAGCCGACACCGCACATCGTTCAACGCGTGATGAGGTATTCGTTCCGTAGCCATACATGCAACGATGTGACCCGTTAACGATGTGGCGGGGCTGTAAAGGGCTCCGCGAGAAGCGGGAGAACAGGTCCGATGAGCAGCGACGGGGGAACCACCGCCCAGGTCGACGACCCCGAGGTCAACGACCTCCCGACGCCCGGCGCCGACCCGACCGCGCGCGTCCCCAAGTACTACGGCCTCAAGCGCCACCTCCTCCAGCTGACCGAGACCCAGCCCGCCGGCACCCCGGTCCCGCCCGAGCGCGCCCTGGCCGCCCAGTTCGACACCTCGCGCACCACCGTCCGCCAGGCCCTGCAGGAACTGGTCGTCGAGGGCCGGCTGGAGCGCATCCAGGGCAAGGGCACCTTCGTGGCCAAGCCCAAGGTCGCCCAGGCCCTGCAACTCACCTCCTACACCGAGGACATGCGCGCCCAGGGCCTGGAGCCCACCTCCCGGCTGATCGAGATCGGCTACATCACCGCCGACGACCGGCTCGCCCCGCTGCTCGACATCAAGCCCGGCGGCCGGGTGCTGCGGATCGAGCGGCTGCGGCTGGCCAACGGCGACCCGATGGCCATCGAGGTCGCCCACCTGTCCGCCAAGCGCTTCCCCGCCCTGCGGCGCAACCTCGCCAAGCACAACTCGCTGTACGCGGCGCTGCGCGAGGTCTACGGGGTCACCGTGGCCGAGGCGGAGGAGACCATCGAGACCACCCTGGCCGACCCGCGCGAGGCGGGACTGCTCGGCTCCGACCTCGGCCTGCCGATGCTCCAGCTCTCCCGGCACTCCTTCGACGCCGAGGGCGAGCCGGTCGAGTGGGTGCGCTCGATCTACCGCGGCGACCGCTACAAGTTCATCACCCGGCTGAAGCGGCCGGAGTAGGCGACTCCTCCCCCTCACGCCCTTCCACACCTCGGGCACCGGCGCGCGCGCCCTGCGCGCCGGTGCCCGTTCGTGTCCGGATGCCGGGAAGTTGCGCCAATCCCGGTGACATGGATCACTCCATGCTCTAGATTGCGCAGCCGTACTGACTGCCGATCACCGATGGTGCTGCTCGGCGGGCTCACGGGGGTGCGCGACGGCTCCCGGGGCTGCGGCGCCGACGGGGAACCCTCCGGAGCGGAGCCGAAGATGCCGTCTGACCAAGCCCCCACCGAACCTGTCATGCCTAAGCCAGCGGGGCGGCCCGTCCCCGCGGTGACCCCGGAACGGGTGCTGGCCGGGCTCGCCCTGCTCGTGCCGATCGTGGCGATGCTCTGGGTGTCCTCGTACGACAAGAACGACCCGGCGGTGGCCGGGATGCCGTTCTTCTACTGGTACCAGCTGCTCTGGGTGCCGGTCTCGGCGGTGTTCACCGTCGCCGCGTACCTGCTGATCAACCGGGACGAGAAGGCCCGCGCCGCGGCCCGCCGGGGCGGTGCGCGATGAAGGACGTCAACGTGCCGGCCCTCGTGGTCTTCGTGCTGTTCTTCCTCCTGGTCACCGCGATGGGCTTCCTCGCCTCCCGCTGGCGCCGCGCGGACGACGCGGCCCACCTGGACGAGTGGGGCCTGGGCGGACGCAGCTTCGGCACCTGGGTGACGTGGTTCCTGCTCGGCGGCGACCTCTACACCGCGTACACCTTCGTGGCCGTCCCGGCCGCGGTGTACGCGAGCGGCGCGGCGGGCTTCTTCGCGGTGCCGTACACGATCATCGCCTACCCGCTGGTCTTCCTCTTCCTCCCCCGGCTCTGGTCGGTCTCCCGGGTGCACGGCTACGTGACGCCGGCCGACTTCGTCCGCGGCCGGTACGGCTCGCGGCCGCTGTCCCTGGTCGTCGCGCTGACCGGGATCCTGGCCACGATGCCCTACATCGCCCTCCAGCTGGTCGGCATCCAGGCGGTGCTGGACGTGCTGGGCGTCGGCGGCGGCGCGAACGCCAACTGGTTCGTCAAGGACCTGCCGCTGTTCATCGCCTTCGGCGTGCTGGCCGCCTACACCTACTCCTCCGGGCTGCGCGCCCCGGCGCTGATCGCCTTCGTCAAGGACGCCCTGGTCTACATCGTGATCATCGTCGCGGTGGTCTACATCCCGATCCGCCTCGGCGGCTACGGGCACATCTTCAGTGCCGCCGCGGACCACTTCAAGCAGACCAGGGCCGGCTCGCTGACCGTCCCCGACAACAAGCAGTGGACGTACGCGACGCTGGGCCTCGGCTCGGCGATGGCCCTGTTCATGTACCCGCACTCGGTGACCGGCGTGCTGGCCTCCAAGTCCCGCAACACGGTGCGCCGCAACATGGCGATCATGCCCGCCTACTCGCTGATGCTGGGCCTGCTGGCACTGCTCGGCTTCATGGCGATCGCGGCCGGTGTCGGCGGCGGCGTCAAGGGCTTCAACGCCCAGCTCTCGGTGCCGCAGCTGTTCGCGGACATGTTCCCGGACTGGTTCACCGGCGTGGCCTTCGCCGCGATCGGCATCGGCGCGCTGGTGCCCGCCGCGATCATGTCCATCGCCGCGGCCAACCTGTTCACCCGCAACGTCTACAAGGAGTGGCTCAAGCCCGCCGCCACCCCCGCCGACGAGACCCGGATCGCCAAGCTGGTCTCGCTGCTGGTCAAGGTCGGCGCGCTGGTCTTCGTGCTCGGCATGGACAAGCAGGCCGCGATCAACCTCCAGCTGCTGGGCGGCCTGTGGATCCTGCAGACCTTCGTGGCCATCGTCGGCGGCCTGTTCACCCGCTGGTTCCACCACTGGGCGCTGTTCGTCGGCTGGGCGGCCGGCATGGTCTACGGCACCTGGAAGGCCTACGGGATCGCCAGCCCGGCCACCAAGCACTTCGGCGGCAACGCGGCCGAGATCCCCGGGATCGGCGAGATCGGCTACATCGGCCTGACCGCCTTCGCGCTCAACCTGATCGTCGCGGTCGCGCTCACCCTGGTGCTGCGGGTGGTCAAGGCGCCCGACGGCCCGGACGAGACCAAGCCGTCGGACTACAGCGCCGAGGCCGGCGACGACGAGCTCGAGAACGCGCCGGAGCCCGTAGCGGCGCACTGATTGCCGTCGCGCGCGCCCTGTGATCGTGCCGCCTTCTCCGTGAACACTGGAGGAGGCGGCGCGATCATATGTATGAACGGGCGTGCACGCCGGGCACCACCAGACCGGACCGGCGACCGGCCGGAACCTGATCGACCCACGGGGAGCTCGCGGCCATGGCAGAACTCGGCACCACCCTCAACGGCCAGCACCAGTCCACCCAGAGCCCGCACCACCACGTCACCGCCCACCGCCCGGCGGCGGCCACCCGGCTGCCGTCCGTGCTGATCGCCACCCGGCACGGCGAGTCCACCGCCAACGTGGAGTTCCAGCTGGCCGAGGCCGTCGGCGCGCTCAGCGTCCCGATCAGCTGCCGGGACGCCGACATCCCGCTGTCGCTGCGCGGCCGGCAGCAGGCCCAGGCGCTCGGCCGCTGGTGGGCCGCCCTGCCCGGCGCCGACCGCCCGCGCAGCGTCTGGTGCTCGCCGTACGTGCGCACCACCGAGACCGCCCGGATCGCGCTCGCCCAGGCCGCCGGCCTCGGCGCCGTCCCCGTCACCCCGGCCGTCCGCTACGACGAGCGGCTGCGCGACCGCGAACTCGGCATCCTGGAGATGCTGCCGAAGGCCGCCATCGAGGCCAAGCACCCGGAGGAGGCGGCCCGGCGGCGCAAGATGGGCGAGCTGTACTACCGGCCGCCCGGCGGCGAGTCCTGGGCCGACGTAGCTCTGCGGGTGCGCAGCCTGCTGCGGGACCTCTGCGAGGAGGAGGCCGGGCGGCCCGTCCTGCTGGTCGCCCACGACTGCACCGTGCTGATGCTGCGCTACGCGCTGGACCGGCTCACCGAGGCGCAGCTCACCGCGCTCGGGCCGGTGCACAACTGCTCCACCAGCGTGTGGCGGGCCCAGGAGGGGCGGCTGCGGCCGGACGGCTGGAACGCCGTGGACCACCTGGCCGGCTGATCAGCAGGAGTCGGCGAAGCAGCGCCGGTACGCCAGCGGCGTCGTGCCCAGCCGGCGCCCGAAGTGGTGCCGCAGCACGGCCGCGTTGCCGAAGCCGCAGCGCGCGGCGATCACGTCCACCGACTCGGTGGTCGACTCCAGCAGCCGCTGGGCCAGCAGCACCCGCTGCCCCGTCAGCCAGCGGTGCGGGGTGGTGCCGGTCTCCTGCTGGAAGCGCCGGGCGAAGGTGCGCGGCGACATGTGCGCCCGGGCGGCCAGCTGCTCGACGGTGGCCTCCTGGTCGAGGTGGTGGCGCATCCAGTCGAGCAGCGGCGCCAGCGAGTCGCCGTCCCCCTCGGGCAGCGGACGGTTCACGAACTGGGCCTGCCCGCCCTCCCGGTGCGGCGCCACCACCATCCGGCGGGCGATCGCCCGCGCCACCTCGGCCCCCTGCACCTTGCGCACCAGGTGCAGGCAGGCGTCGATGCCCGCCGCCGTACCCGCCGAGGTGATCACCGGGTCGTCGTCCACGTACAGCACGTCCGGCTCGACCACCGTCTTCGGGAACCGCTCGGCCAGCTCCTCGCTGTGCCGCCAGTGGGTCGACGAGCGGCGGCCGTCCAGCAGCCCGGCGGCGCCCAGCACGAAGGCGCCGCTGCAGATGGACAGCACCCGCCCGCCGTTCGCGACCACCCCCCGCAGCGCCTCCAGCAGCGGCTCCGGGTACCGCTCCCGGATCCCCGAGGCCGTCACCACCGCCAGGTCGGCCCCGGCCAGCCGCTCGGGCCCGTACGGGACGTCCACCGCGAAGCCCGAGTGGGTCGCGTGCGGGCCCGGACGGGCGCCGGCCAGCGCGAAGTCGTACCCGGGCAGGCCGTCCGCGGTGCGGTCCAGGCCGAACACCTCACAGGCCACCCCCAGTTCGAAGGGGTGGACCTCCTCCAGCACCACCGCGACGACGTTCTTCAGCATGCCGCCCAGCATGCCCCGCAGGGCCGGGCGCGGGGAAGGCCCGCGGTGGCAGGAATTCGAGGCAAACGGTCATTCCTGCCACTCGCGGGGCCCCGCACCGCCCGGCCACAGTGGTGTCCATGGAACCCGGCACCCTCGCAACCGCACTCGCCCTGGCCGGCGCCGTCGGCGGCTTCGGCCTCCTCGGCGCCATGATCGGCCGCGAACTCTCCCGCAGCACCGCCACCGGCCGCGACAACTACCACCGCCCGGGCGGCTACCCGGCCGACCCCGCCCGCCCCGACCGGCTGTACGGCACCATGCCCGCCGCCTCCCTGCGCCCCTCCGCCGACCCGGCCACCCTCCCGGTCCGCTCCACCCCCGAGATCCGCACCGCCCACGGCTCCGGCACACTGGCCCGATGGACTTCCTCATCCGTCAGGCCCTCCCGCGCGACCTCGAGGACGCCGGCCGGGTCACCGTCGAGGCCTTCGTCGGCGACGGCCACACCCGGCCCACCAGCGACTACGTCGGTCTGCTGCGGGACGCCGGGCGCCGGGCCCGGGAAGCCGAACTCCTGGTCGCCGTCGACGCGTCCGACGAACGGGTCCTCGGCTGCGTGACCTTCGCCGTCGGCGGCACCGCGTGGGCCGACATCGCCACCCCGCAGGAGGGCGAGATCCGGATGCTCGCCACCGCCGCCGCCTCCCGCGGCCGCGGCGTCGGCGAGGCCCTGGTGCGCGCCACCATCGCCCGCAGCCGCGCCCTCGACCTGGCCGGCATGGCCTTCTCCACCCGCCCGCAGATGACCGCCGCGCACCGCGTCTACGAGCGCACGGGCTTCCGGCGCACCCCGGCCCGCGACTGGGCGCCGTACCCGGGGATGGACTTGATGGTCTACACCATGGCGTTCTGACGCCCCGGTGGACGTCACCGGGCACCCCCTCCCCGGTGACCGGCGGACGATCAACAGACGACTTTTGATATAAACCACAGATCAAGACACGTCTTCGACACGTCGCGGAAGTCGATCGACCCCGGGGGGACGCACCACATGGACGACGGGCCCGGTCTCGGCGTGCCCGGAAGCGGCCCCACGCTGCAGGACATGCGCGAGGCACGGGGCATCAAGGCGCCCACCACCAGCCGCTACGCCATTCCCGCACCGGTCCCCGAGCCGCGTGGCCCCCTGCCGCCCTCGGTCCGCTTCACGGCGGTCGACGGGCTGCGCGGCGTCGCGATCGCCTCCGTGCTGCTGTACCACACCGACTGGTTCCAGAACGGCCTGTTCGGCGTGGACGTCTTCTTCGTGCTCTCCGGCTTCCTGGTCAGCCTGGTGCTGATCCGCGAGCTGGACCGCACCGACGGCATCCGGCTCGGCGTCTTCTACCGCCGCCGCGCCAAGCGGCTGCTGCCCGGCCTGCTCGCCACCGTCATCCTGGTGGTCGGGCTGTCCGCCCTGGTCAGTCCGCTACGGGACGTCAAGGACCTGCGCCCGCAGGCCCTCGCCGCACTCGCCCAGATCGCCAACTGGGCGCAGCTCTCCCGCGGTGACGCCTACTGGCAGCACTTCGCCTCGATCGACCCGCTCGCGGCCATGTGGTCGCTCAGCATCACCGAGCAGTTCTACGCGGTCTGGCCGGTGCTGCTGCTGATGATCTTCGGCCTGTGCCGCCGTTCCCTGCGGGCCACCGGCATCGCCACCGCCGTCCTGTTCGTCGCCTCCGCCGCCGTCGCCCCGCTGATGTGGGACGGCGACAACAGCGACCGCCTCTACCTCGGCACCGAGACCCGCGCCGTCGGCTTCGCAGCCGGCGCCACCGCCGCCTTCGGGGTCTACCTGTGGATGCGCCGCCGGGTCCGCGCGACGGCCGCCGACGAAGCGGACGGCGGCCGCCCCCGGCGGGGCCCGTCGGGGGGCGCCGCCCTGCCCACCCTGGTCGGCACCGCGGCCCTCGGCGGCCTGGTCTGGGCCAGCCTGTCGGTCGGCTCGTACCACGAACCGTGGCTCTACCAGGGCGGACTGGCCCTCGTGGCGGCGCTCGCCGCCGTCCTGACCGCCTCGCTCTGCCACGACCGCGGCCCGCTGGTGTGGCTGCTGTCGCTGCCCCCCGTACGGCTCACCGGCACCATCTCCTACAGCCTCTACCTGCTCCACCTGCCGGTGTACTGGCTGCTCCAGCACTACGTCGACGACATATCGCCGCAGAAGCTGCTGCTGATCGGCGCACCGGTCTCCTGGGTGCTGGCCTGGCTGCTGCACACCGCCACCGAGAAGCTGCGGGTGCTGCGCTGGCGCGCCTTCCCGGCCGTTCCGCTGCTGGCCGTCACGGCCGCGGTGGCCACCACCGGCGCCTGGTACCTGCCGGCCTGGGTCACCCACGACATGAAGTCCGGGTCGAGCAGCGAGCCCGTGGTCCTCGTCCTCGGCGACTCCTTCGCCCAGGACCTCGCCACCGGCCTGTACCGGCACGGCGACCGCTACCGGGTGGTCGACGGCGGGATCAGCGGCTGCGGCGTGTTCGACCCGGACAAGGTGCGCACCACCTCCGGGACGGAGTTCGAGACCAGTACGGACTGCCGGAACCGGACGGCCGAGTGGGACCGGCAGCTCGACTCCGCCGCGCCCGAGGCCGTCGTGATCCACCTCGGCTGGGACGCCGCCGAGCAGTACCTGGACGGCACCTGGCTCAACCCCTGCGACGAGGACTACCGCAACCGGTACCGCACCCAGCTCACCCAGGCCGCCGAACAGGTCCGCCGCCGCGCGCCCGGCGCCCAGGTGCTGCTGATGAACGAGCGCGTCGAGAACGGCGCCATCAACAAGACCTGGGGCACCTGCTACAACCAGCAGGTCGGCGACTTCGTGAAGTCCTCCGGCGGCACCGTCACGCTGCTCGACCTGGACACCTTCTACTGCCCGTACGACACCTGCGTCTGGCGGGACAAGGACGGCCACCGGGTCACCCCCGCCAACGACGGGGTGCACCTCACGCCGGCCGGCATGCGGTTCGTGACCCCGTGGCTGGAGAAGCAGATCGCGGACGCGCTGTCCGGGGCCCGGCCGGACCACCCGGGCCCGGAGCCCACCCCGACCCCCGCGGCCACGCCGACCCCGACGGCTACCCCGACCGCCACGCCCAGGGCCGGCCAGACGCCCACGGCGACCACCCGGCCGACAGGCCGGTCCACCCCGGCCAAGCCGACCAGGACGCCGACCGGCCGGGCGACCGCCGGGACCGGCGACCACCCGGCGGAGACGCAGCCGTAGCCCGGCCCCAGCCGTAAGCGGACCGCGGCCGTACCCCGGCTCGAGCCGCCGGCCCGGAACCCTCGGGGACCGCTACTGCTGCGGGACCTCGTACGTCTGCGCGAAGCAGTCGCGGATCGCCTTCTCGGATTCCGGGCGCCCGGCGTAGTCCATCCGCGGGGTGTCCGGGGTGGTCGGCAGGGTGGGGTCGATGCCGAAGTACAGCGACCAGAAGTACAGTCCGCGCAGCTTGCGCTCCTGCGCCACCTGGCAGACCGCGGTGAACCAGGTGGCCTGCACGGCCTCGTTCAGCTCGGTCTTCTTGTAGTACTCGCCGGGCGTCTTGTACGCGCCCTTCTGCGCCGGGATGCCCACCTCGGTGAGCTTGGTGGTGGGCTGGGGGCCCTTGCCGCGCTTGTCCAGCCAGGCGTTCCAACTGGCCTTGAGGTCGGCGATCGGAGCGTCGTCGTCGGCGTTCTTCGCCGGGGGGTAGGCGTCCGCGCCCGTCCCGTCCGCGGGGACCGCTATCGGGCCCTTGGACCAGTTGTCGAAGTTCGCGTCGTATACCAGCTCGCCGTGGAAGGCCTTCCGGGCCTCGTCGATGAGGCCCTGCCAGTGCGGGTCGCCCTCCAGCGAGTTGAACTCGGTGCCGATCGTGAACTCCGCCACCGCGTGGTCCTGCGCGGTCTTCAGGTACGGCGCCAGGAAGGCGGCGTAGCTGGCGAACCAGGCGTCCCGGTCGGTCGGGGCGATGTTGCCGCGCCACTTCAGGGTGTGCACGTAGTCGAACACCTCCTCGTCCATGATCGGACGCACGGTGGTGCGCAGGCCGGCCCGGTGGGCGGCGTCGAGCAGCAGCGCGAGGCGTTCCGGCGTCGGTGAGGTCGGCCGGGCGGCGACGGCGTTCGACTTGGTGCCGGTGGTGTAGTACGGGAACGTCACCGACAGCGAGTTGGCGTTCAGCCCGACCACGTACTTGACGATGCGGTCGACCTTGCCCTGGACGAAGCTGTCCGGGTCCGCCGGGTCGTCCAGCCAGTACACCTGCACGCCCCACTCGGGGCTGCCCTTGGTCCACGGTCGGGCCACCTTGGGGCCGGTGTCCGCGGGGGCCGGCGGCGCGTCCTTGCCGAAGCCCCAGACCCGGCCCTGCTCGGTCGGCGCGCCGGCCCAGTGCACCTCGGTCGGACGCCGGTGGTCGAACCTGATCGGGTGGTCACCCCAGACCACCGGGACGGCGACGGTGATGCCGAGCACCAGGGTCGGCAGGACGAAGATCGCGGGGCGTTTCACAGTCGTGCTTTCCGATCAGGCCGGCTTGGCGATGACGACGAACTTGTTCTCCTCGCGCTTGAGGAACTTGATCAGTCCCCGCAGGCCGCCCCAGCCCTCCAGGAAGGAGAACAGCGGGATGCAGGCCACCACGACGACCGGTTCCCACCACTTGCGCCGGTGGTTGGCCGAGGAGACCACGTTCAGCCGCAGCCCCTCCCAGTAGGTCCAGATCACGTACGCGAAGTTGATCGCCCACAGCAGCACCACCGACTGGGTCACCGGCGAGGTGTTCCAGGTGCCGGTGAACCAGGCGACCATCAGCACCAGGCCGACGTGCTGCAGCGGGCCGAGCACCCAGCTGACCATGCCCATCCCGATGAACAGCCGGTACCGCAACGGGATCGTCTTGTTGAAGCAGAGCGCGACCAGACCCCAGGCCCAGCGCTCGCGCTGCTTGAGGAAGTCCTTGACGCCGGCCGGGGAGGCGCCGTAGCAGCGGCCGTTGAACCAGTCGCTGCGGCCCGGGTAGCGCTGGCAGAAGTTCAACGCCATCTGGGCGTCCTCGACGATGGTCTTCGGCCCGAAGTCCCAGCCGATGGTGGCCTCCACCGAGGAGCGCACGATCAGCAGCTCGCCGTGCACGCCGGCGATGGGGGTACCGGTGCCGGTCATCGCGCGGAAGCGGGCGATGTCGTCGGCCGGGCGGATCGCGTCGGCGAGCCAGGTGAAGGTGGAGACGGCGTTCTCCCGCGGGTAGGTCAGGATGCCCTGGGCCATGTGCTTGGCGTCGTCACCGGCGCGGCGCTGCCGGTTGACGAACTGGGCGACCGCGGCGGCGGTGTCCGGGCCGACGCCGGTGTCGTCGTCCATGTGCAGCACCCAGACGTCGTCCTCGGCCTCGCCCTCCTCGATCCGCAGCTCGTGCGAGTAGTGGTTGGCGCGGGCCTTGAACTTGGTGCCGTTGGCCGTCTCGTACGCCTTCGGCACGGTCACCACCCGGATCAGCGGGTGGCGTTCGGCCAGCTCGTCGATCTTCTCCGCGGCGGCGCAGCCCTCCTCGGTGAGGATGTCCACCCGCATCCACGGGAAGTACGGCGGCAGGTGCTCGACGTACGAGAGCACCGAGCGCTCCAGCGCCGGATAGGTGTCGTGGCGGCCGATGGTCGGCACCAGCACGATCAGGAAGTCGTCCTCGACCGGCGCCGGCGGGGTCATCTTGTCCACCTGGCGCAGCCGCCGGCGGACCATCAGCACGCCCTGGAAGCCGATCAGCACGCCGAACACCGGCATGCCCCACAGGATGGTGATCGCCCAGCCGAGCGGGGTCGGGTTCGGGACGTACGCCCAGAGGGAGAAGGCGAAGATGATCAGGAAGGCGACGTAGAACGGCAGCACCCGGGGCTTCCACGACATCTGTCGCTCGGCGAGCCGGGCGGCCTCCCGGGACGTGGTGAGCACCGTCCGCGCAGGGGCTGTCGTCGTCATGGTCGGAAGTCGTTCCTCGTCTGGTGTCGGTCCGGCCCCGAGGTGGGGCGCGGGTCGTCGGTGAGCGGTCAGGCCTGGGGCGGGCGGTCCGCGGGCGGCGTGTCGGCCGGCGGCGGCACGCCCGGGCCGGGCGCCACCGGTCCGGGGGCCGCCCCGCCCGGGGCGGGACCGGACGGCACGGCGGGCCACTGCTGCTGGGCGACGGTCGGCTGGTACGACGGCGCCGTATGCGTGGGCTGCTGGGCGTACGGCACCGGCTGAGGGGGCTGCGGCTGCGCCGGGGGCCAGCCGGCGGGCTGCTGCTGGGGCTGGGCGTGGGGCTGCTGGGCTGCCACCTGCCGGTGCCAGACGGGCTGGGCCGGCTGCTGCTGCGGCCATCCGGGCTGCGGCTGGCCGTACGGCACGGGCGTCGGCGCCGACGGCACGGTCTGCATGATCGACCAGTGCGGCTCCCCGGCCGGCGCGGCCTCCGGCCGCTCCCCCCGCGCGGAGCGGGCCAGCAGCAGGATCAGCACCGTGGTGACGACCACGCCGATCGCGAAGGTCGCGAGCTTCAGCCAGCCCTCGGTGGTGCCGGTGAACCACTCCCGCTGCGGCCGGTCCAGCAGCGCGCCGGTCAGGCTGCGCACCCGGTTGTAGCCCTCGACGAGCGCCACGCCTGCCGCCACCCCGAGTGCCCAACTGCGCCCGCGCAGCAGCAGGATCCCCGCAACCAGGTACAGCAGACCGTAGTTGAGGCTCCCGGTCTCGGCGGCCACCGAGCTGCCGCCGTAGTAGAAGATGCCCTTGAGGTAGGCGGCGAAGCCGACCTGGCCGAAGCAGTTGTACGCCGCCCAACCGAGCAGCACCGCACCCCAACCGACCGCGAGACCACCGGCCCCGCGTATCGGACGTGTCTGTGCCATCCCCTACCCCCGCCCCTTCGGACCCTCACCCGGCCGTGCACGCAGCCCTCGGTTTCGCCGCCACAGGATGCCACACGCCGCAAGGGACCCGGAATTCCGCCCGTTCGGCGGATCCCGGAGCGTCCCCGGGCGCCCCCGGCGGGATCCGGTGGATCTCAGCGGACGTGCAGCCCGCCCCAGTCGACGGTCCCCCCGAACGAACCCGAGCCGCCGGTGATCGCCAGCGGGCTGTGGTAGGTCGCGTTGACGTCCGCAGCCGCGTTGCGCGGCTGGTCCGGGGCCAGGTTGGCGGCGGTGAGCGACTGCCCCCAGACCGTCCAGATCGTCCAGGGCGTGCGCCGCAGGGTGTCCGGCTGGCGGGCGTTGACGGGGACGGCGAAGGACTCGGCCAGCATCCGCGGCTTGTCGTAGGCGGCGAGTCCGTCGTAGTAGCGCTTGGTCCACACCTCGCCGGTGCCGATCGGGTGCGCCGGGCTGCCGCTGTAGTCGTCGACCCCGACCACGTCGACGTACTGGGCGCCGGGGTAGTAGTCCCAGGGGTCCACGCCCGGGGCGCCGTCCCAGGACACCGGCGTCCAGACGAACAGCAGGTTGTGCAGCCCCCTGGTCTCCACCAGGTACTTGTAGGTGATCCTCCACAGGGCCTGGTAGTCGGCCGGCTTCTGGCCCGCCCACCAGAACCTGCGGGAGCAGTCCTGCACGTTCATCTCGTGGTAGGGGCGCAGCAGCACGGGCACGTCGTGGGCGGCCAGGTACTCCAGGTGGTCGGCCAGGTACGACAGGTCGGTGATCAGCGCCCGGTACTCGGCGGTGTCGTGCGCGGCGTCCACGACCCGGCCGAACCAGCCCGGGTCCTTCGCCGCCGGGGAGTTCGCGCAGAGCACCCGGTCGAAGGACTTGACGTCCGAGCCGGGGTAGGGCTCGTGGAAGGACATGCCGACGATCCCGGCGGGCGCGCCGCCGTTGTCGGGCAGTTCGGTGCTGCTGCCGTCGCAGTTCTGCTGGACGCCGGAGCTGTCGTAGGTGCCGTCGTCGGGGCGCGGGTGGCCGGACCAGACGGCGGCCATCAGGTCGACGGCGTCATCGGTGTACTGCCAGCCGGTCCGGCAGGTGGGCCAGCGGCCGGCGGAGTAGGAGCGCGGGTTGCCCGCGCCCCAGGCGTTCTGGCCGTAGCCGGGGCCGAGGTCGGTCTCCAGGAAGCCCGGCAGCTTCCCGGTGATGTCGGCGGCCTTCTTGTAGTAGTAGCCGACCTGCTTGGTGCCGCGGTAGTCGCCGTACTCGGGGTTGTTGCGCTCGTTGTGCGCCTCGACGTGCTGGCCGATCACCGTCCCGCCGCTCTGCCCGGTACGGGCCTGGCGCTCCAGGTCGGTCAGGAACTGCTCGACGGCGCGGGCGTTCGGTGAGGCCTGCGGGTCCCGGGCGAGGAGGTCCCGGCCCACGTCGGGCGGCAGGGTGCGCCCGGGGGCACCGACCGACACCGGCACCCGCACCGGCTGGGTCCCGTCGACCCGGTCGTCACGGCCCAGCAGCGCGAAGGTGCCCGCGACGACCACGATCCCGGCCGCGGCCAGGACGGCGGACTTGCCGCGCAGGGCATTGGGCAGGGCCACGACCGCTCCTCCGGTTGCTCGCCGGTACCGACCCCCACGGACGCAACCGGAACACGCGTACGAATGACTCCGTGAGAGCCTGCCACACTCCCCCGGTCCCGGCGAACGCTCCTGCCGCACCGGGGGTGTCGGCGCGTCAGCCGGTCGGGGTGGCCGCCGGCGTGCCCTGCGGCGTGCCCTGGGATCCGGGCGTCGCGGAGCCCGCCGCCTTGGCCCGCTGCAGCAGCTGGCCCTTCACGTGCTCGGCGAACCCGGAGGCCGCCGCGCTCGCGGTGGCGTCGGGGGCGTTGCCGCCCTTCGCCGAGCCCTCGACGGTGAAGTAGGCGTACCGGCCCAGGCTGCTGTGGGTGCCGGGGCAGCCGGCGTTGGCGCAGAACGCCGGGGCTCCGGGCGCGGGAAGGCCCTTGAGCTGGCCGGTGAAGTTCTTCATCGCGGTCTCGGCCTGGATCTTGTGGTCGAAGACCGCGGCGCCGACGGTCACCGCGCTGTCGCCGGAGACGTACGTCGCCCGGAGCACCTTCTGGCACCCCTGGTCGCCGAGGACCTTGCCCAGCCCGCCGGTGGTGGAGTTGCCGTCCCAGCAGGGCTGGTCCAGCGAGACCACGGTCCGGATCCAGGTCGCGCCGTTGATCGTCACCTGCGTCGCGGAGAACAGCGCCCCCGCGTCCTGCGGCGCCGGATCGGTGGCGGCCTCCCAGATCGGCTTCGACGGGTCGTCAGCCTGTCCGCCCGGGGTGGCGCTCGACAGACCGGGGGTCGGGCGGCCGGAGGTGGGCGCCGGGGTCGGGCCGCCGCCGGCCTCCTTGGGGCCGTCCTTCTTGCCCAGCAGCACCGCGCCGCCCGCCACCAGGCCGCCCACCACGACGACCGCGGCCACGATGCCGATGACCTTCATCCGGCGCTTGCGCTTGGCGGCGGCCTCGTTGCGGTCCGCCAGCGCCTCCCAGTCCGGCTCGACGCGCTGCGGCGGCACCGGCTGCTGCTGCCACTGGGGGGCGGCGGCCATCGGCTGCACCGGCTGGGGCTGCGGCGGCATCGGCTGCGGGACGGGCTGGGCCTGCGGCACGGGCTGCGGCTGCGCGACCGGCTGCGGCTGCGGCACGGCCTGGGGCTGCGGCTGCGCGACCGGCTGCGGCACCGGCGGAACGGGCTGCGAGAGCGGCTGCGCGGACGGCACCACCGGCCCGTAGGAGGCCGGCGGCGGACCGAAACCGCCGCTCGGCGGCGCCACCGGGCCCGTCCCCGGCGGCTGATGATTCGGTGCGCCCCCCGACCCGGCGGGGGGCGTTCCCTGCGGCCCCTGCCCAGGTACGCCAGTTCCGTCGCTCATGCGCCCAGATCGTAGGGCATCCCCCTGACCGCTGGTCCCCCCGGTGACCGATCCGTATCGAAACCCGGACGGGCGCCGGGCGGAGCCGGCCCTGACGCCGGGTCGGCCGGGCCCGGACACGGTGCGATCGGCTCGGGCGCCGGGGCGGGCGAGGGCCGGGCGCCGGGGCAGGTGGAGACCGGGCACCGGGGGCGGATCAGGGCCGGGCGCCGGGGCGGATCAGGCCCGGCCGAACGCCCGGATCCGGGCCCCGGACGGCCACGAACGGCCACTCGCCCGGTACCGCCGGTCATCGCCCCGACACACCGCGCCGCACAACATCTGGTGCCGCATCACTGAGACACCACTACATGTATGCTCACTCCTGCTGTCGATGCAGGGGAACCCGGTGGGAATCCGGGACTGCCCCGCAGCGGTGTGCGGGCGGCTCCAGCAGCCGTGCCCGCGAGTCCGAGTACCTGCCGGCGGCGTGCGCCACGGCCCTCCCGCAGAGGCCGCGCCAGCACGAGCAGTACCCCTCCGGGCCTCGCGGGCGGGCCGGGGAGACACCGTCGCGCGACGCGCTCCGCGTTCGCGCCGTGCTCCCCTGCCCAGATCGGCCCGGTGCCACCCGATCACCGCCGCCGATCGCCGCCAGGAGAGAGCGCCTTGACCACCGCTGCCTCAGCCACCCTGCCCGCCCAGGGCTCCGGTACCGCCTTCACCGACCCGACGGTCTCCGACCCCGGCGGCGCGCTGCTGCGGCTGCTCACCGACCGCAGCGCCGACCTCACCGAGGTCGACCCCGGCCATGTCGCCGCCGCCGCGCTGCGCGGCCGCCACGCCGGCTCGGACTTCGCCGAGCTGCGCGGGCTGGCCGTGGACGCCGCCGCGTCGATGATCGCCGAGGACCCCCAGTACTCGAAGCTGGCCGCCCGCCTGCTCGCCCTGGAGATCGTGGACGAGGCGAACAGCCAGGGCGCGGTCTCCTTCTCCGCCTCGATCGCCGTCGGCCACGCCGAGGGCCTGATCGGCGACACCACCGCGGCCTTCGTCGCCAAGCACGCCGCCGCCCTGGACGCGCTGATCGACGCCCACGGCGACGACCGCTTCGAGTACTTCGGCCTGCGCACCGTGCAGTCCCGCTACCTGCTGCGCCACCCGATCACCCGCAAGGTCATCGAGACCCCGCAGCACTTCCTGCTCCGCGTCGCCTGCGGCCTGGCGGTCGGCGACTCCGAGCAGTCGGTGCGCGAGGTGGCCGAGCTGTACGGCCTGATGAGCCGCCTGGAGTACCTGACGTCCTCTCCGACGCTCTTCAACTCCGGCACCCGGCACCCGCAGATGTCGAGCTGCTACCTGCTCGACTCCCCGCTGGACAACCTGGACTCGATCTACAACCGCTACGCGCAGATCGCCCGGCTGTCCAAGCACGCCGGCGGCATCGGCCTGTCCTACTCGCGCATCCGCTCGCGCGGCAGCCTGATCCGCGGCACCAACGGCAAGTCCAACGGCATCGTCCCGTTCCTGCGCACCCTCGACTCCTCGGTCGCCGCGGTCAACCAGGGCGGCCGCCGCAAGGGCGCGGCCTGCGTCTACCTGGAGACCTGGCACGCCGACATCGAGGAGTTCCTGGAGCTGCGCGACAACACCGGTGAGGAGGCGCGCCGCACCCACAACCTCAACCTGGCGCACTGGATCCCGGACGAGTTCATGCGCCGGGTCAACGCCAACGAGGACTGGTCGCTGTTCTCCCCGGCCGACATCCCCGAGCTGGTCGACCTGTGGGGCGCCGACTTCGACGAGGCGTACCGCAAGGCCGAGCAGGCCGGCAAGGCCGTGCGCACCATCCCGGCGCAGACCCTCTACGCCCGCATGATGCGCACCCTCGCCCAGACCGGCAACGGCTGGATGACCTTCAAGGACGCCTCCAACCGGGCCGCCAACCAGACCGCGCTGCCGGGCCGCACGGTGCACTCCTCCAACCTGTGCACCGAGATCCTGGAGGTCACGGACGACTCCGAGACCGCCGTCTGCAACCTCGGCTCGGTCAACCTCGGCGCCCACGTCGCCGCCGGCGCCACCGCCGACGACCTGCTGGGCGCGATGGACTGGGAGCGCCTGGACGCCACCGTCCGCACCGCCGTCACCTTCCTCGACCGCGTGGTGGACATCAACTTCTACCCGACGACCGAGGCGGGCACGTCCAACTCCCGCTGGCGCCCGGTCGGCCTCGGCGTGATGGGCCTCCAGGACGTCTTCTTCAAGCTGCGGATCGACTTCGACTCCGCCGAGGCGAAGACCCTCTCCACCCTGATCGCCGAGCGCATCATGCTCACCGCCTACGAGCGCTCCGCCGACCTCGCCGAGCAGCTCGGCCGCCACGAGGCGTACGGCGAGACCCGCGCCGCCCGCGGCGAACTGCACATCGACCACTTCCCGACGGCCGCCCCGCAGTGGGCCGACCGCTGGACGGCCCTGCGCGCCCGCATCGCCGAGACCGGCCTGCGCAACTCGCTGCTGCTCGCGATCGCCCCGACCGCGACCATCGCCTCGATCGCCGGCGTGTACGAGTGCATCGAGCCGCAGGTGTCCAACCTGTTCAAGCGCGAGACGCTGAGCGGCGAGTTCCTGCAGGTCAACCCGTACCTGGTGCGCGAGCTGAAGGAGCTCGGCGTCTGGGACCAGCAGACCCGCGACGCGCTGCGCGACTCCAACGGCTCCGTCCAGGAGTTCAACTGGCTGCCGGCCGAGGTCCGTTCGCTGTACCGGACGGCCTGGGAGCTGCCGCAGCGCGCGCTGATCGACCTGGCCGCGGCCCGCATGCCGTACCTGGACCAGAGCCAGTCGCTGAACCTGTTCATGGCCGCGCCGACCATCGGCAAGCTCAGCTCGATGTACGCGTACGCGTGGAAGGTCGGTCTCAAGACCACCTACTACCTGCGCTCGCGCCCGGCGACCCGCATCGCCCAGGCCGCGTCCGGCACCGCCCGCGCCGCCGCGCCCGTGCCGGTCAACACCCCGACCCTCACCCCGGAGCAGGAAGCCGCCATCGCCTGCTCCCTGGAGAACCCCGAGTCCTGCGAGGCCTGCCAGTGAGCACCCCCGAAGACCGCAAGATGCTGCTCGACCCCGGCTTCGAGCTGACGCTGCGCCCGATGCGCTACCCGTCGTTCTACGACCGGTACCGCGACGCGATCAAGAACACCTGGACCGTCGAGGAGGTGGACCTCCACTCGGACGTCGCCGACCTGGCGAAGCTCAGCGAGGGCGAGCGCCACCTGATCGGCCGGCTGGTCGCGTTCTTCGCGACGGGCGACTCGATCGTCGCGAACAACGTCGTGCTGAGCCTGTACAAGCACATCAACTCCCCGGAGGCACGGCTGTACCTGTCGCGCCAGCTGTTCGAGGAGGCCGTGCACGTCCAGTTCTACCTGACGCTGCTGGACACCTACCTGCCCGACCCGGAGGACCGCGCGGCCGCGTTCGCGGCGGTGGAGAACATCCCCTCCATCGCGCAGAAGGCCAAGTTCTGCTTCAAGTACATGAACGCGGTCGACCACATCGATTCGCTGCAGACGAAGGAGGACAGGCGGGCGTTCCTGCTCAACCTGATCTGCTTCGCGGCGTGCGTCGAGGGCCTGTTCTTCTACGGCGCGTTCGCCTACGTGTACTGGTTCCGCAGCCGGGGCCTGCTGCACGGTCTCGCGACCGGCACCAACTGGGTGTTCCGCGACGAGTCCATGCACATGGACTTCGCCATGTCGGTGGTGGACACGGTCCGCGAGGAGGAGCCCGACCTCTTCGACGACGAGATGGCCAAGCAGGTCACCGAGATGCTGGAGGAGGCCGTCGAGGCCGAGCTCCAGTTCGCCCGCGACCTGTGCGGTGACGGCCTGGCCGGCATGAACACCGAGTCGATGCGCCAGTACCTGGAGGCCGTGGCCGACCAGCGGCTGGCCCGCCTGGGTCTGCCGATCCGCTACGGGTCGACCAACCCGTTCGGGTTCATGGAACTGCAGAACGTCCAGGAGCTGACCAACTTCTTCGAGCGCCGCGTGTCCGCGTACCAGGTGGCCGTCGAGGGCTCGGTCTCCTTCGACGACGACTTCTGAGTCGATATCGTTCAGCGAACAGCGGAGCTGCCGTCACGGCGGCTCCGCTGTTCGGTACCCGGTCTTCAGGAGTAGCCCGGGCATGCCCAAGCTCCGACAGCGTGTGGTCAACGGCCCCTTCGGGCCGATACGGATCAGCCACGACCGCCGGCCGTCCGTCATCGCCCGCGTGCAGGGGGCAGGGATGCCCACCGTCACGGTGGTGCCGGACCGCGAACACGGCGCGATGAACATCAACGGCCAGAACGTGCCGATGAGCCGGACCCGCAACCGCACCCGCACCGCCGTCGTCGGCGACCGGAGCTACGAGCTGAGGGCCACCAGCCTCCGCCGGGCGGAGCTGCGCCGCAACGGAGCGCTCATCGCCCACGCGCGCGGATCGTTCCGTTCGTATTCCCCGGGGAACACCATCCCCGGCCTCGACGCGAGGATCACCTGGTCCCAGGGCGTCGACCCCACGGACGTGGCAGTCGGCCAGGCCATGGTGATCGGCTTCGGCGCCGGTGCCCCGGGAGCGGTCCTGCGGACTGTTTTCTTCTGGGTCGACAACCTCACCTGAGAGAACAGTGGCGCCCCGCACGGCCACAGCCCGTGCGGGGCACCTCTGTTACGTCAGTCGGCCGAAAACTCGCCGGACTTGACCCCAGAGAGGAAGGAATCCCAGGCCTCGGTTGCGAACAGCAGTGCCGGTCCATCCGGGTCCTTCGAGTCACGGACCGGCACGGCGCCCTCCGCTCCTACCGCCACCTCCACACAGTTGCTCTGGGCACCTGAGAAGGAGGACTTTCGCCAGACGAGGTCAACAGCGGCCGCACCCACAGGGATGCTACTCATCGGAATGTCCACCTTTCGCGATGCGCTTGACGAGCGCGACTGATTCCTTGCGCGGCAGGGATTCGGCCAGCGCCCGCCGGAACAGGTTGGAGTACTTGAAGACCTCGCTCGGTTCCTCGATGTAGAGCGTGCTGAGGAGGCTGTCCACGTACACGACGTCCGTCTCAGTGCTCTCAGGGAAGCTCAGGATGACCATCGGTCCGAACAGTGCGGCATGAACGTCCGAGTCCTCCGGCAGCACCTGAACGTTGACGTTCGGCTGATCAGCCATGGTGACCAGGTAGTCGAGCTGTTCCCTCATCACCGCACGCCCACCGATCTGGTGCTTCAGCACGGACTCAGACAGTACGACCCATAGCCGAAGCGGGGATTCGCGCGTCAGTACCGACCGCCGCTCCAACCTGACCTTGGTCAGCCGCTCGACCTGCTCGACGCTGGCATCCTCTATCTGCGCTCGCACCACTGCCCGGGTGTAGTCCTCCGTCTGCAAGAGGCCCGGGATCAGGAAGGTCTCAACACTGTAGGCGTCGGAAGCGTCGGCTTCCAGCGAGATGTAGTCGGCGTACAGCGGCGACAGGGTGTCGGAATACCTGTCCCACCAGCCCCGCAACCGGCCGTCCCTTGACAGGTCTTCCAGTTGTCCGCGTGTCGCTTGGTCCGCAACTCCGTAGAGATCGAGCAGCAGCCTGAGATCTACGAGTCTGATGCCCGATTGCGCCGCCTCGATCCGACTGATCTTGCTCTCAGCGCAAGCCAGTTGCCTCGCCGACTGAGCGATCGTCATCTGCGCCGCGACCCGCATCTCCTTGAGCGTTCGAGCGAGCCGCCGCTGTCGAACTGTCGGGTTCCTGTTCACGGGCACGCTTCGACCTCCCAGCGGTATGTGCGTTGTCAGTCTGCCGTCCTGCGCCTGCGACAACAATCTTTGATCCCTTCCAAAGTAGGGACTTGCACTTTGGAAGTACCCAGCGGCAAGCTACTCAACGTAGTCCGCCGATAGACGGATGGTGATAACAGCGGACTTCCACCGGGCATCCCCATGCCTTCTTCAGCCGCTCTCCGCACACTCCCGAGGTGGCCCCACCATGCCTGAAACCGTCTCCACCACCCCCGCCGAGCAGACCTGCTGGCTGCCCCGGCACCCCAGGTCCCCCCGCGCCGCCCGCCAGGAGCTCCGTTCCTTCCTCCTCCCGCTCCTCGCCGGTGAATCCCTCCTGCACGTCGGCGAGTTGCTGGTCAGCGAACTCGTCACCAACGCCGTGCGGCACGCCCGCACCCCGCGCGGCCGTCTGATCTTCGTCCGCTTCCAGCTCCTCCCCGACCACATCCTCCGCATCGAGGTGCACGACGCCGGCAACGGGAAACCGACCCTGCGCGACGCCACCACGTGCTCCGAGACCGGCCGAGGCCTGCTGCTGCTCCACCAGTTGGCCCAGAGCTGGGGCTGCTCCCCGCGCGCGGGCGGCGTCGGCAAGTTCGTCTGGTGCCACGTCTCCCCCGAGGCGGGCGCCGCGTGAGCAGCGTCCGGGCCGGGATCAGCGGCATCATGCTGCCGACCCTGTTCCCGAGCCTCGACCACGCCCTGCCCGTGCTCTGGGAGCGCGTCCGCGACCTCCCCGTCCGCGAGGCCCATCGGGACTTCATCCGCCTCTGCATCGGCCCGACCGGCGGAGCCGCCGTGGCCAATGGCCTCACCCGCAGCGGCCGCTGGAGCACCACCCTCTACCTCGGCGAGACCCCCCGCTGGACCGCCCATCCCCTCACCATCACGACCCACCGCCCCTGAACTCCCCCGCCTCGGCCCGGCGTTCACGCCGGGCCGAGGCGGCCAAACCACTTTCCCGTTCTCGAAAGATCTTGTCCTTGACCCCGAAGTGCCGGCGGGAAAGGCTACGCATCGACGAGTCTCCCCCTCTGGAGGAACACTTCCATGCTCAAGGGTCACGACTTCAGCCGCCTCTTCGAGACATTCGAACGAACGGCCTTCCGACTCGAAACACTGGCCGTCTACGACGTGGAGGGCGAACGCGAGGAGTTCGCAGACTTCCTCGCGGGCAAGGGACTCCCGCCGGAATGCTCGGACAGTCCCTGGGTTCGCTCCATGACAGACCTGGGCAAGCAGCTGTCCCGGGTGCACGTCCTTCAGTCACCCCTATCGGACTACCTCCGGTACGAGCTGGCGGCCTACGCCGGCAACATCAAAGCCGGCGAGTCCATCGGCATCATCGACACCGCCCGGCAACGCGTGGCAGGGCTCCCCGACCACGACTTCTGGCTCTTCGACGACGCCAAGGTCTACCGGATGCACTACACGCCGGAAGGGCAGTTCCTCGGCGCCGAGCTGCTCCCCGAAGACCGTCTCACCGAGTACCGGCAGTACCGGGACATCGCCCTGGCCAACGCGGTGCCCTTCGGAGACTACACGGCAGCGCAGTGACCTCCCGGAAGTCGCGGTGCTCCCTTCTCGGTGGGCCCTTGCGAGGAGCAAGGGGCCACCCAGAAGCATCGTTGTTGTCGAACCTTTGCACCATTGCTGAAGTTGTTCCAGTTTCCAGTGTTGGAAACGAGAACCGCTTGCCGATGCCTGGTTCCACCCGCGAGCATCGTAGGGACACCCAGCGAGGAGGAAGTTGTGGAGCTGACACGGCTTGTGGGTTCCTGCTCGGACGGCGACTGCCCGACGCTGTACCTGACGGACCGGGGAACCCTGGCTGTACAGGGCGAGCACCTCACCGCGCATGATCTCAGCGTTCCAGATCACGAGACGCTGGTCGAAATTCCCATCGAACTCATTCGAAAGGCCATCCGTGACAACCTCATCTAGGACCCTCGGGGAATGGTTCTCGGAGTTCGGCCGTGAGGCGTTCCGGCTCGAAACGCTTGACGACTACGGCCAGTCCAGCGGCCTGGAGGCCTATCACGCATTCCTCGCAGGCGAAGGACAACCGGAGAGCTTCAAGGCCTCCGCCTGGGTCGAGACCGTGGCCGAGGCCACTCGTTCCGGTAAGCGCATGTACCGGGTGCATGTGCTCGCCCGCCCGCTCACGGACTACCTCCGATTCGAACTCGCATGGGGGTACCACCGGAACATGGCAGCCGGCGAGGAGTTCTTCATCCTCGACACCACGGATCGGGAGCACCCGATTCCCGAGGCGCCTGATTTCTGGCTCTTCGATGACGAGACAGTTGCAGAAATGCACTACGACACCAGCGGAACGTACACCGGAGCCGATTTTCTCACCGGCGACGTGGTCACCCGGTTCAAGGCGTACCGTGACATCGCCATGGCGAGCTCGGTTCCCTTCACGGAATGGTGGGCCGAGCACGGCGAGTGAACAGGACACAGCTCGGGGCAGCGCTACGGGACCTTCGGCGGTCTTCCGGAAAGGAAGCCAAAGCCGTCGCCCGCAGCGCTGTCATGTCTCCGAGCAAGTTAAGCAAGATCGAAACCGGCAAGGTGCCGCCCACCGTGGTGGACGTGGAACGCATCCTTGCCGCCATAGGCGTGTCCGACGAGGTCAAAGCCGAGTACATGGCCGCCGCGCGGGCCGAGTCCACCGAGGCGACGGCCTGGCGCCTGGTGCGGCGTCTCGGCTACCACCGCAAACAGCAGCAGATCAAGGCGCTGGACGACTCGACGCGACTTCTTCGCGTGTTCCAGCCATCGCTCGTTCCCGGGCTGCTTCAGACCCCCGAGTACGTGCGAGCCGTGTTCGCGGGAAAGGACCTCGGTGAGGATCAGTTCGCCCGGACAGTCGAAGCCCGCCTTGCGAGACAACAAGCTCTCTACGATGCCACCAAGACCCTGCAGTTCGTCATCACCGAGTCCGTTCTGCGCTGGCGCCTGGTGCCCGCCGCGATGATGGCCGGGCAGCTGGACCGCATCATCTCGGTTTCCCGTCTCAGCCAGGTCGACATCCGGGTCGTTCCGTTGGCTGCCCCGCAGTCCGACGTGCCGTCGCACTCCTTCGTGATCCGCGACGACCGGATGGTGACGGTCGAGACCGTGCATGTCGAACTGGCGGTCACCGACCCTCGCGACGTCGAGATGTACCTCCGCAAGTTCAAGGGGTTTTCCGACCGTGCCGTGTCCGGCGACGCGATGCGACGCATGCTTGAGGACATTCGAGACGGTTTCTTGGCCGAGCAGGAGGGCTCTCGGTAGTCCGCAATCGTGGGCACGAAACAGGTCGAGCTGGCCGCCCTTCAGCGCACCGCAACGGAACTCCACCGCTTCCTGCCCTGATCCCCGGCGGTCGCTCGACAGTCGTCGCCAGGAAGTCGTCCTCCCGCCTTCGGGAAGCATCTCAAGGTCGCCGAGCCGAGCAGCCGAGCGCAGGAAGTCGACTCCTCCGACTTCCTGCGCCACAACGGTAGTCACGCCTAATTCTTTCGGGAACAGGAAAGCGTGCAGGAAACAGGCCGCGCCTCCCGTAATTTGGTGGCTCCCCGAAACTTTCCCAGGATCCCGGGAGCCACCATGCCCGCCGCGAATTCCGCACAGCCGATCGAAGCGAGCCCGCCACCCCGCCGCCGCCGTACGCATGCGGAACTGATGGCGCTGGTCGACAACAACCCGGTCCGGAAGGACCTCACCACCGGGCGGCTGGTCGAGATCGTGGGCGCGCAGGACGGTCTGGCCCTGGTCCGGCCGCTGTTCGAGCCGGAGGCCCCTCCCCGCCGGGTTCCCGTCGAGCAGCTCACGACCCGTATCAGCCTCTGGGGCTGACTCTCCTCCTCACACGTCCGCCCAAGTCCTGGGCGGGACGGGGCCGTTCCGTGCGGCCCCACCACGACACCGGAAGGTGCAGGCGATGACCGATCTCAACCTGTACGAACTCGACCTCTCCCTCGTCGAGTTCAACCGCGCGTGCGGCGGCAACCAGGGCGGGGGCGACGACGGCGAGTCGTGCGTGACCCTCGGCCTGGTTCAGCCCGGCGTCTACGCTTTCGGCGACAGCAAGCGCCCCGACCGTGCGCCCCTGCTCTTCACCACCGAGGAGCTCACCACCGCCGGGATCGACCCCGCGCGGTTCGGCCTGTCCGTCTGACGCCACCCGACAGCCCCGGCCGCCCGCAGTCCCGTGCGGGCGGCCGGGGCGCGAACCCGTCCGAGGAGAAGCGCAGGTGCACTTCCACGGCTACGAATGGGCAGGTGACGGCCGCCTCCTGGCGAAGGAGCCCGAACGCCGGCCGTCCGACGACGCGGCGTTCCGGCTCTCCGACCTGCCCCCGCTGATGACCGGCTGGTGGCTGCTCCGTCCCGCCTCCCAGATCCGGGGCACCTGGGACACCTTCGCCGAGGCAGCCGACTGGCTCGCCGAACGCTACGCGGAGCACACCCCCGGCGGTGACCCATGGCTCCCGATCGCGACGAGACGCCGACGCGCCGCCGACCAACTGGCCCGCGCCTCCGACGTGGTGTGGTCCCGCTGGCTGTCCGACAGCCACTGGTCCGGTCACTACGTCGTCGCGTGCCCCAACAGGGCCTGGCCGAACATCCGCTGTCCGGCCGAGCACACCATCGCATGACCCGTAGCCCCGCCCGCCCCCGGATCAGGCAGCAGCCGGGAGGGCGACCAGGACACCGGTGAGCCGCTCCGACAGCTCCGACAGCTCCCACAGCCGCCGTGGCCGACGGCTGGGCGAGCGGACCGAGGAGAGCGGGAGCGGCGCCGCCGCTGCACGCCGCCCGTCCGAATGAACTCCCGGGCCGTACCGGCACCGCACCTCCGTACACGACCTGCCTCCGGTTACCGTCCGGCGCACAGCCGAACGAAAGGGGCACCCCGTGACGAGCGGAATCCTCGACTACGAGAGCGACGCCATCGTCCAGTTGATGAGCATGGCGGAGGAGGACTGGACGGAACAGGAGCTCAAGGACGCCCTCCAGCGGGCGATCATGCTGGAGCTGTCCACCATCCCGCCGTACGCCACCGCCCTGTGGTCGATCACCGACCCGGACAACGACAAGTCGGTCCGCCACACCATCCGCGAGATCATCTTCGACGAGATGTCGCACTTCGGGCTGGTCTGCAACATGCTCACCACCATCGGTGGCACGGTCGTCCTCACCGATCCCGCCACCGTCCCCAAGTACCCCGGCGAGTTGCCCGGCGGCGTCAACCCCGGGCTGGAGGTCCACCTCAGCGGGCTGACCCGCGACTCGGCCGCGCTCTTCGCCGGCATCGAGAAGCCCGAGAACCCGCTCGCCTTCGCCGCCGACGGCAACACCATCGGCGCCTTCTACCAGCGCATCGCCAACGTCTTCCCCACCTTCGCCCACCTGATCTCCGGTCAGAACCAGGTCAGCTTCCCGCTCGGATCCGGCCACGGCGCCGGCAACGACATCGTCCCGATGAACACCCTCGACGACGTCCTGAAGGCCATCGACATCATCCAGACCCAGGGCGAGGGCACCACCGCCTCCCCCGACAACCCCTTCCCCGGCTCTCCGGGCGAACTCGCCCACTACTACGCGTTCAAGGAGATCGCCGTCGACAGGAAGCTCGTGAAGGACCCCGCCACGGGGAAGTTCGAGTTCACCGGCCCCGACGTCCCGCTCCCGGACACCTCACCGGTCGCCCGCGTCCCCCGGGGCGGCTGGGCGAACGACCCCGCCAACAAGCCGGACCGGACCACCGCCGGCGTGCTGCACGACTTCAACACCTCCTACAGCGACATGCTGCACGCTCTCGAATCGGCCTGGGGCGGCAACGGCTCCTCACTCTTCGACGCGATCGGGCACATGGGCGTACTGCGCACCAAGGCACAGCAGTTGAACGGCATCAAGCTCCCGTCCGACCCGCGCTTCACCTACGGCCCGGAGTGGCTCTTCGTCCAGTAGGACGGCCGAGGCCCGAGGCCGGTGCGGTCCGCCCGCACCGGCCCCCGCTCACTCCCCCTGGCCGGCACCACCCGCCCGCAACCGCTCGGCGAACGCCCGGGCCGCGGCCAGATCGCTCCCGTCGGGCCGCGCCTTGTTGATGCCGCCGACGAGCTTGAACGGCAGCCAGGTGTCGTAGGCCCGGCAGGAGAAGGTGCCGGTCACCTCGAACCCCTTCCCTTGGAGCTGCCGCACCAACGGCCGGGTGAAGGGGCGGATCCGCAGTTCCGGCAGGCCGCTGGTGGCGAAGACGAACGCCCTGCCGCGCTGCCCCTCCGGGAGCGACCGGACGAAGTCGCGCAGCCGCGTGTGGAACTGCCCCGTGAAGATCCCCGATCCGAACCCCACCAGGTCGTGGTCGGCGAGCTCCGCCGGGTCGATCTGCTCCGGCTCGACGACCCGGGCCGCGAGCACCCGGCCCATGACCTCGGCGATCCTCCGGGTGTTGCCGTGGGACACCGACGCACACACCAGGACGGCCTTCATGACGGTTCTCCTTCCGATCGGTCACTCCTGACAGTGGGACCGGGCAGGGCGCGAGAACGTGACATCGCCCGCGGAGGAACGCCGAAGGCCGGCACGGACAGGGTCCGTACCGGCCTTCGAACAGGAACGACGGGAACGACTACCGTCCTGCCGTCACTCGTTCGGCACGGTGGCGTACTTCGGGGTGCCCTCGGCCATCTGGCGCAGGGCGTCCTTGCGGTCCCGCTTGGACAGCTTGTCGATGTAGAGGGTGCCGTACAGGTGGTCGGTCTCGTGCTGCAGGCAGCGCGCGAAGAAGCCGGTGCCCTCGACCCGGATCGGGTTGCCGTCCTTGTCGACGCCGGTGACGGCGGCGTAGTCCGGGCGCGGCAGCTCGGCGTAGGCGGTCGGGACGGACAGGCAGCCCTCGTTGCCGTCGTCGAGCACCCGGCGGCGGTCCGACGGGTACTCCTCGAGCTTCGGGTTGATGACGTGGCCGATGTGGCGCACGCCCTCGTCGTCCGGGCAGTCGTAGACGAAGACCTTGAGGTCGACACCGATCTGGTTGGCGGCCAGGCCCACGCCCTCCGCGGCGTACATCGACTGGAACATGTCGTCGATCAGCGCGGACAGGTCGGCGTCGAAAGCGGTGACGTCCTTGACCTCGCGGTGCAGCACCGGGTTGCCCACGACGGTGATCGGACGCGCGGTGCCCTTGGAGAGGTCGGGTTCCTCGCCCATCACCTTGACGGGCGCCTCGGGCGCCGCCCCCTCCACGTCGTGCTCCTGCTCGTGGTCGTGCTGCTCCGCCATGTCTTCCGCTTCCATAGATCTCCTACGCGTACCCGACCAGGGTACTCAGCAGACTTCTTCGAGATCCCGGTAAGCCCGGCTCGCGGGGGCGGCCGCGACCCAGCGGTCCAGCAGGGCGCGCACCAGGTGCGCCGGCGCGGCGATCCCGCACTCGCGCTCGACCAGCCAGGACATCCCGGCGGCGCCGCCCTGGCTGAGGTGGCTGAGGTGCCCGGGGTGGGCGGCGTCCCCGTCGTCGTGCGGGTCGTGGTGGGCGACGACGCCGTCGTCCGAGGCCATCCGGCTCTCCGAACAGGCCCGGCACAGCAGCCGCACCGAGGAGGTCCAGTCCTCGGCCGCGTAGCCGGCGTCGGCGACCAGCCGCTCCAGCGCGTCCCGGTCACCGGCGGTGGCGGCCTGCAGCAGGACCACGTAGGTCGGCACCGGCGAGGGCGCCCACAGCTCGATCTCGTCGAACACCGGGTAGGCGACGCCGTCGGTGACCCGCTCGCCGTGCGGGGCGCCGTCGTGCAGCACCACCTCGCCCCAGCGGCGGCCGGAGGAGGGCAGCGGGATGGACAGCACCTCGATCCGGGCCGGGTCGAGGCGCCGGCCCCACACCACCTCGGACTCGCCGTCCGGGGACAGCCGCACCGGGGTGGTGCCGAGGTCGAGGCTGACCGGCCCGTCCACGCCGGGGCCGCCGGGCAGCTTCAGTCCGTACGCCTGCCAGGCGCGGCGGGCCAGCGGCCAGTCCTGGAGGGCGGTGGCGGTGATGCCGAGGTTCCACCAGTCGGGGGCGCCGTGCTCGCGGTCCAGCAGGGCGACGGCGCGCAGGCCGGCCGAGCGGGCCTGCTCCCAGTCGCGGCGGAACTTGTGCAGCAGGGCGAGGTTGAACCAGGAGTCGGACAGCCAGGGCTCCAGGTCGGCGGCCATCACCAGCAGGGCGCCGGCGTCCTCGTAGCGGCCGTCGCCGATCAGCGTGAAGGCCCGGTCGGTCGTCTGCCGCCAGGTGGCGGACGGCCGGTGCCGTGCCCGGTGGAAGATCCTCACGTTCGTCCCTGCCGTCGTCGTCCGCTCAAGTCCCTTGCCGTCCGGGGCCCGTCCGTGCTCGACGGGGTCCGGGTCCCGGTGCTCCGGGTCGGTGTTCCACGCTACGACCGCATCCAACCACGCCCGCCCCCGACCGCGCTCCCCACCGCCGGGGTTGGAGCCCGCCCCTCCCCAGCCTGCCCGGCGGAGCCCGCCGCCTCAACCCCTGGCCGCGGGGGCCCGACCTGGGGCCGAGCAGGCCTCCACCCCGCCCCGGCCCGTTCGGCCGATCCCGCCGGGCGACCGGCTCCGCCCTGCCCGCCCACGGCCCGCCCGGACCCGCCCGGACCCGCCCGGACCCGCCAGGCCCCGAGCGACTCCCCCACGGCCCGGCCCGGGCCCGCTCGGACCCGAGCGAGTCCCCCTTACGGCCCGCCCGGACCCGCCAGGTCTTCGGGCGAGTCCCCTACGCCCCCCGGAGAGCCCTCAGCCCCGGCCCGGTCCGTCGCCCCGACCCGGTCCGCCGACCCGGGCCAGGGCGTCCACCACCCGGGCGTCGTAGACCCGGCCGCGCCCCAGCCGCAGCACTTCCAGCGCCTCCAGCCGCCCCAGCGCCTCGCCGAGGCCCCGGCGGCGGGCCGCCGTCAGCAGGTCGTCGTGGGCGTTGGCGACCCTGATGATCCGGGCGGCGAGCGGCACGGGCCCCTCGCCGCCGACCGGCCCGGCGCAGGGGTCGGCCAGCCGGGCGACCTGCTCGGCGACCTGCCGGGGCACCCCGGTGCGGCTGATCACCTCACTGCCGAGACGGGCGATCCGCTGCTGCTCGGCGCTGGGCAGCAGCGCGGTCGCGCCGTCCGGCACCGGCTCGACCAGGGACAGCTGGCCGACGTCGTGCATCAGCGCCGCGTACTCCAACAGGGCGAGCTCCCGGGTGCCCAGCCCCAGCTCGCGGCCGAGGGCGCACGCCGTGTCCGCGACCCGGCGCGCGTGCCCGTGCGGGGTGTAGCCGGCCACTTCGGTGGCCCGGGCCAGGCTGGCGATGGTCTGCCCGGTGGTGGCCCGCACGGCGGCCGCCCGCCGGAAGGACACCTGGGCGAGCAGCAGCGGGGTGCAGAACAGCGGCAGCGCCCACAGCCCCACCTCGCCGGCGGCGAGGCTGACCAGCATCCCGGTGGCGACGATCGCCGAACCGATGCCGAACAGCGAGCGCAGCTCGTCCTCCAGCGCCGCCGGGAACCGCAGCCCGGAGTCGGGGCCGGCCGCGGCGCACCGCAGCAGCGCCGCCAGGGTGGCGTCGCAGAGCGCGGCCAGCGCGGCGACGGCGGTCAGGAAGGCCCCGTAGGCCGGGCCCTCGGGCGAGAACCGGTCGACCAGGCCGCCGTTGTAGAGCGGCTGGAAGACGGCGGCGGCGAAGCCCACCGCGAGCAGCCGGCGGGCGGCGCCGTCCCGGCGGGCCGGGTCGGCCCAGGGCGGGCGCCGGTGCGGGCGCCCCGGGCGGTGCGGCAGGGCGACGCCGGGCAGCCAGGAGAGCGCCAGGCCGGCCCCGGTCACCGCGACCACCTGGAGCGTCCCGTGCGCGGTCGGTACCCCGCGCAGCGGCCCGAGCAGGGCGTAGGCCAGCGCGCCGGCCGCGCCGATGGGCGCCTGCTCGCGGTCACCCGGAAGGGTGATCCGGACGCATTCGCCCAGCGCGATGAGCGCGGTGAACGCGAGCGCGACGCCCGGCTCCGCGACCCCGCGCAGCGCCACCGCCCCGAGCGCGTACGCCAGCAGGGCGGCGGCGCCCAGGTGCACCGCGCCGGTGGTGCGGCCCCGGACCGCGCGCACGAACGCCCGGCGGCCGCGCGTCGCCCGGGCGGTGCCCGTCCGGCCTGCCCCCGTACGGTCCTTCCCCGCCCGCCTGGCCGCGGTACGGTCCGCACCGGTACGGCCGGACGTCCTGCGGCCGGGAATCCGGCGGCCGGACACCCGGCGGCCGGGGCCGGTGCGGGCGGAGCCGGGCCGCCCCGGGACCCTCACGGCTGCCCGGCCGCGGGGACGGTCCCGCCCTGGGCGGGCACCCGGCCGGGCGCGGCCCGCACCGGTTCTGGCACCCCGAGCGGGATGTCCGGCACGGCCCGCACGCAGTCCTCGGAGTGCACCACCGGCTGCCAGCCGTGCACGGCCAGCGCGTCGATCAGCGCGCGGACCATCACCGGGTCGAACTGGCTGCCCGAGCAGCGCTCCAGCTCGGCCACCGCCTCGGTGACCGGGCGCCCGCGCCGGTAGGAGCGGGTGGAGGTCATCGAGTCGAAGGCGTCGGCGACGGAGATGATCCGGGCGAACTCGGGGATCTGCTCGCCGGCCAGTCCGCTGGGGTAGCCGCGCCCGTCCATCCGCTCGTGGTGGTGGAGGATTCCGGCGTGGGCTTCGCCGAGGAAGTCGATGCCGCGCACCAGCTCGTACCCGTACACCGGGTGGATCTCCACGGCCCGGCGTTCGTCCTCGTCGAGGGGACCGTTTCTGCGCAGGAGTTCGGTGGCCACCCCGAGCTTTCCGACGTCGTGCAGGATCCCGGCGAAGCGCAGGGTGCGCAGCCGCTCGGGCTCCATGCCGAGCTGAGTGGCGATCAGCACCGAGGCCCGGCCGACGCGTTCGCTGTGCCCCCGGGTGTACGCGTCCTTGATCTCCACGGCCTGCACCAACGACTGCACGGTGGCCTGGTGGGCGTCCTGCTCGCGCTGCCCCTGGGCGAACACCCAGGCGGAGATGGACAGCGGCAGCAGGGCCAGCAGCGCGGCGAACGCCCCGTACGGGCCCTGCCAGAGCACCGCGACCATCAGCCCGCCGGCCGCGTGGACCAGCACCGGCAGTCCGCACACCGCGCGGGCGCCGCGCAGCACCACGCCGGCCCCGCGGCCCTCGCTGAGCACCACCATCACGCCCACCACCGCGCCGTTGACCAGGCAGAACACCGCGACGGAGGCGAAGCCGGGCAGCAGCGCGGCCGGGAAGCGGGAGCCGAGGAGGAGCTGGGGGCCGCTCAGCAGGTGGAAGACGACGGAGGAGGCGAAGGCGCACAGCGCGAGCTGGGAGCCGTTGAACAGCTGGCGCCGGCGGCAGCCCAGCCCGGTCGGGCCGCCGAGCAGGGCGGCGGGGGCGGCGACCAGCGCGGCGGCGGCCGGCGGGAGCATCAGCACCCCGGCGAACAGCACCGGGAAGAAGGCGTTCTCCCCGGGCAGGGCGGGTGCGCTCTCGACCGGCGCGGGGCGGCGCAGCAACCGGCGCACGATGCGCAGGCAGGGTGTCGACAGTCCCTGGGCGAGCGACTCCCAGCAGCCGTGCAGGAAGGCCAGCAGGCCGACCTTGGGCCAGTCCACCGGGTGGCCGAGCCAGTGCGGCACCCCGGGGGTCGCGGCTGCGGGCAGCAGCGGCAGCAGGCAGCACAGTGCCGCCACCGGGACGGCCACCAGGTAGCACACCGCCCCTCGCGGCAGGGTCGCGCCTCCACTGTCGGTAGCGATCTCGACCTCCCCGCCGTCCGGACCCCGTGGGGCCCCAGCACGCCGGCGGGACCGGCGGTGAGCGCCCGTCAGGAGGATAGGCCGCCGCCCGGGCGTGAGGACGCATGATCGCGCAATGGCGCAGTTGGCGCACCGCCAACTCACTCGAACGAGTGACGGCGCATGCGGGCACAACGGGGGCGGCCCCGGGAGCACACGCCTCCCGGGGCCGCCGGACTCCCGCATCGGGGCCCGGCCCGTCCTCGCCGACGGACCGGGGGACCACTGGGACCGGGGGACTGCTGCGGCCGGGGCCTACTGCGACCGGCCGACGGCCGTCCCGCCGCGCACCGGCCGGGCGGTCACTCCGCCTGGGCCGTCGCCTCGACCGGCGCACCCGGGCGCGCGGCCCGTTCCTCGCCCGCGTCCTGCTGCCCCGGGTGGGGCGCCGGACGGGCGGACTCGACGTGCACCTCGACCGAGTTCTCCACGGCGACCACCACCTGGTCGCCCCCGCGCTGGCCGGACCGGATCGAGTCGATCCTGGCCAGCACCTTGCTCCGCAGGTCGGCCGGGGTGTCGTCGCAGCCGCAGGAACGCTTGATCAGCGCCTTGATGGCCTGCTCCAGCCCGTACTGCTTCAGACAGGGCGAGCACTCCTCGAAGTGCACGCGCAGCTTGGCGCAGTCCCCCTCGGGCATCTCGTTGTCGAGGAATTCGTAGAGGTGGTCGAGGACCTCGCCACACTCCGTCTCGTGCGGATCGCCGCAGCTCATGAGCCCGAGCCCTTCGCTTCCTGCCCTGCCCCGCTGCCGGCCGGGACGAGCCCGCGCTCACGGGCGTAGTCCTCCAGCATGCCGCGCAGCTGACGGCGGCCGCGGTGCAGCCGGGACATCACCGTACCGATGGGAGTACCCATGATGTCCGCGATCTCCTTGTACGCAAAGCCTTCTACGTCCGCGAGGTACACGGCGATCCGGAACTCCTCCGGAATGGCCTGCAGCGCGTCCTTCACGTCGCTGTCGGGGAGGTGGTCGAGCGCCTGGGTCTCGGCCGAACGCAGACCGGTCGACATGTGCGACTCGGCCCGGGCCAACTGCCAGTCCTCGATCTCCTCCGCCGCGGTGCGCTGCGGCTCCCGCTGCTTCTTGCGGTACGAGTTGATGAACGTGTTGGTGAGGATGCGGTACAGCCAGGCCTTGAGGTTGGTGCCCTCACGGAACTGGTGGAAGGACGCGTACGCCTTGGCGAACGCCTCCTGGAGCAGGTCCTCCGCATCCGCCGGGTTGCGCGTCATGCGCAGCGCCGCGGAGTACATCGGATCCAGGTAGCCCAGGGCGTCGCGCTCGAAGCGCTCCCGCCGGGCCTCCTCGGACTCCTCCGCCGACACCCGGAAGGTGTCCTCGCCGATCGCCTCGGCCAGCTCCTCACCGGTGAGCGCCTCACCCGCAGGCAGGGCCTCGTCCGGGCCCCGGCCCGGCTCGGCCTCGTGCTCGGTCCCGACGACCGGACCCACCTCCTCGGCATGACGGGCACGGCCCACGGTGGGCCGCCCAGAAATGGAGGATATCGGGCTGACGGGCTTCTCGCCCGCGTCGAGCCACTCCGACCAGGAGGGGCCGAACGCCGTGGCGGCCTCGCGCTCCTCAGGCCGTTCGGGGCACGCGATCGAACCCATCTGCCCTGCCTCTCACCGGTGACTGTGCTGACGGAGACGACAACCACGCGAACCGTGCCCGCATTCCCGCCCCCGCGCACCCTTCACTCGCACGAGTGAGCGACGGCGCCGCCCCTCCCCCGGGCCCCGGACAGCGCCCCGACCCCGCCCCGAGCAACGCCCGAACACCACCGTGCACGGCACCACCGCTCACGGCACCGCGCACGGCACGGCTCACACCAGCCGCAGCACCCAGTCCCCCACCGCCGAGCAGATCAGCCCGAGCACCTCCTCCTCCCCCACCCCGGCCCGCTTGGGCACCGCGAACCCGTGACCGCCGTACGGCACGGCCACCAACGCGTGCCCCGGCGGCAGCGCCGGGAACTCCTCCGGCCCGCCGAACGGATCCGCCCCGCCCTGCACCACCAGCGTCGGCAGCCCCGACTCCAGCAGCTCCTGCGCCCGGCTCCGCTCCGGCCTGCCCGGCGGGTGCAGCGGGAACGCCAGCGCCACCACCCCCACCGCCCCGCTGCCCGCGCCCGTACGGCAGGCCACCCGCGCCCCGGCGCTGCGCCCGCCGACCACCAGCGGCAGCCCCTGCCCGGCCAGGTGCTCGGCCACCGGCCGCCAGCCCAGGTCCAGGGTCTTCGGCGCCGGGGCCAGCTTCCGGCCCGCCACCCGCCACGGCTGTTCCACCAGCGCCACGGTGATCCCGCGCGGCGGCAGCCGCTCGGCCAGCGCGACCAGGTCCGGGGCGCCGATCCCGCCGCCCGCGCCGTGCCCGAGCGCCAGCACGGCCCTCGGGGCGGCCGCCCGGTGGTAGGTGACACGGGCCTCGCCCGCCTCGGTGGCGACGAGTTCGGAGGTGGTCATCGCGGCGGCTCCCGGGAAAGGTGGCGAACGTCAGAACAGCGTGGTCTCGTACTCGGCCTCGGCCCACGGCTCCTTGAGCTCCGGGCCGTTGTTGCGGATGTTGCCGACCGCCGGCGACACCGGCGTGGCCAGCAGCGCGCCGGGCGGCGGGGGTATCAGCAGTCGGCGCAGCGCGTCCGGATCGCTCTGCCGCGGGTCCAGCCACTCGTCCCAGGACCGCGGGTCGAGGAACAGCGGCATCCGCTCGTGGATGGGGGCCAGGGCCTCCTCGGCGTCCGTGGTGACGATCGTGAACGTCACCAGCCAGGCCTCGGGGTGCCCCGGCGGCACCGCCCGGTTGCGCCAGAACTCGTACAGTCCGGCCAGCGCCAGCGGCGCCCCGTCCGCCCGGGAGACGAAGTACGGCTTCTTGCGGGCCCGGCCCCGCTCGCCCGGCATCGTCTGCCACTCGTAGTAGCCGTCCACCGGCAGGATGCACCGCCGGGAGGCGAGGGCCTGCCGGTACGCCGGCTTCTCGTGCACCGTGTCGGACCGGGCGTTGATCATCTTCACCGCCGTCCCGGCGGAGTCCGACCACGGCGGCACCAGGCCCCAGCGCAGTGCCCGCAACTGCCGCAGCGGCTCCGGCCGCTCCTTGGACAACCGTTCCAGCACCACGAAAGCGCTGTTGGTCGGTGCCACGTTCCAGTTGGGGGCCGGCGCCTCCTCGGGGTCCCAGTACTCCACGTCGAACAGCTCGACGATGTCCTCGGGCTTGCTGCTGGCTGCGAAGCGACCGCACATGCGGGTCAGCTTGCCATGCCGCCCCTTCTCACCACTTCCTCATCCCACGACCGCAACCGCCCGCTCCCGCCCGCCCGTCCCCGCATGGGAGGCTGCCCCGAACGGCCCAACGGCCCACCCGGCCCGACCCGGCACCCGAACCCGGCCCGGCCCGGCCCAAGGCGGCCGACACGGCCGACAACGGCCGCACGGCCCTACGCAGCGAAACGGAGGCGCGGACCCCCGATGAACACCGACGACCAGAACCTGGGCGCCCTGTGGGACCAGGTCACCGGCACCCAGGCCGCCCCGCCCGGCTGGCTGGTCCTCGCCACCGGCGCCGCCGCCCTGCTCACCGTCCTCGCCCGCCCGCTCTGGCACGTCGCCCGCAACGCCGTCACCATCGCCCACGAAGGCGGCCACGGACTCGCCGCCCTCGCCACCGGCCGCAAGCTCGCCGGCATCCGGCTGCACTCCGACACCTCCGGCCTCACCCTCTCCTACGGCCGCCCCACCGGCCCCGGGATGGTCCTGACCGCCGCCGCCGGCTACACCGCCCCCGCCCTGCTCGGCCTCGGCTGCGCCGCCCTGCTCGCCGCCGACCGGATCACCCTGCTGCTCTGGCTGGCGATCGCCCTCCTGCTGGCCCTGCTCATCCGGGTCCGCAACGCCTACGGCCTGTTCACCGTCCTCGTCGCCGGCGCCGCCTTCTTCCTGGTCTCCTGGTTCGGCAGCGCCCAGGTGCAGGCCGGCTTCGCCTACCTCGGCTGCTGGTTCCTGCTGTTCGGCGCCGTCCGCCCCGTCCTGGAGCTCCAGCACCAGCGCCGGATCGGCTGGGCCCGCGACTCCGACGCCGACCAGCTCGCCCGGCTCACCCACGTCCCCGCCCTCGCCTGGGTCACCGTCTTCCTGCTGGTCGCGCTCGCCAGCCTCGCCCTCGGCGCGACCTGGCTGCTCCAGCCGCTGCACTGACCCGCCCGAGCCCGGCCCGCAGCCGCCACCCCGCGCCCGCCCCGCGCCGAAGCCGCCCCCGACCGGCGCCAAACCTGACCGGCGCCAAACCCGACCGGCACGCCCCGACCGGCGCCAGGCCCGACCGGCACGCCCCGACCGGCGCCAGGCCCGACCGGCGCCAGGCCCGACCGGCACGCCCCGACCGGCACACGCCCCGCCCCGCCCGGACCCGCGCCCCGAACCGGTACCGACCCGCCCGGCCCGCCGCCACGCGCACGGGCGCACCGGCGCGTTCCGCCATGCGGCCACCGACCGGGGCCGTTCCGGTACGGCCCCTAGACTGGCCTCCATGACCGAGACCCTGTGGCCCGCCCCCGTCGCCACCGCCCCCGTCGACGCCACCGTCACCATCCCCGGCTCCAAGTCGGTCACCAACCGGGCCCTGGTGCTGGCGGCCCTCGCCGACGGGCCCGGCTGGGTGCGCCGCCCGCTGCGCAGCCGCGACTCCCAGCTCATGGCCGACGGCCTGCGCGCCCTCGGGGTCACCATCGAGGAGAAGGTCAACAACGACGCCGGCGGCACCGGCGGCGGCGAGGCCTGGCGGGTCATCCCGGCCCCCGCCCTGCACGGCCCCGCCAGCGTCGACGTCGGCAACGCCGGCACCGTCATGCGCTTCCTCCCCCCGCTCGCCGCGCTCGCCGACGGCCCCGTCCACTTCGACGGCGACCCGCGCAGCCACGAGCGCCCCCAGCACGGCGTGATCGACGCGCTGCGCGCGCTCGGCGCCCGCATCGAGGACGGCGGCCGCGGCACCTTCCCGCTCACCGTGCACGGCACCGGCAGCCTCGACGGCGGCCCGGTCGAGCTGGACGCTTCCTCCTCGTCCCAGTTCGTCTCCGCCCTGCTGCTCTCCGGCGCCCGCTACAACCACGGCATCGAGGTCCGGCACGTCGGCGGCCCCGTCCCGTCCCTGCCGCACATCCGGATGACGGTCGAGATGCTGCGCCTGGCCGGGGCCCAGGTCGACGCCCCCGAGGACGGCGGCGAGAAGGACGTCTGGCGGGTCACCCCCGGCGCCCTGATCGGCCGCGACCTGGTCGTCGAGCCGGACCTGTCCAACGCCGCGCCGTTCTTCGCCGCCGCGCTGGTCACCGGCGGCCGGGTCACCGTCCGCGACTGGCCCAGGCACACCAGCCAGCCCGGCGACCAGCTCCGCGAGATCTACACCCGGATGGGCGGCGCCTGCGAGTTCACCGACGAGGGCCTGCAGTTCACCGGCACCGGCCGGATCCACGGCATCGAGGCCGACCTGCACGACGTCGGCGAGCTCACCCCGGTGATCGCCGCCGTCGCCGCCCTGGCGGACTCCGAGTCCCACCTGTACGGCATCGCCCACCTGCGCCTGCACGAGACCGACCGGCTCGCCGCGCTCGCCAAGGAGATCAACGACCTCGGCGGCGACGTCAGCGAGACCGAGGACGGCCTGCGGATCCGCCCGCGCCCGCTGCACGGCGGCGTGTTCCACACCTACGAGGACCACCGGCTGGCCACCGCCGCGGCGGTGCTCGGCCTCGCCGTGCCCGGCGTGGAGGTGGAGAACGTGGCCACCACCGCCAAGACCCTGCCCGACTTCCCCGGGATGTGGGCGGAACTGCTCGGCGGGGCGGCGGCGGACGCCTGAGCGGAGACTTGAGCCATGCGCCGCTACGGCAAGGACGCCGACGAGGACGACATCCGCAACCGCCCCGCCCGCCGGGGTTCCCGGCCGCGGACCCGGATCCGCCCCAAGCACGAGGACGCCGCCGAGGCGATGGTGCTGACCGTCGACCGCGGCCGGCTGACCTGCCTGGTCGACCCGGGGACCAAGCAGGAGCGCCAGGTCGTCGCCATGAAGGCCCGTGAGCTGGGCCGCAAGGGCGTCGTCGTCGGCGACGTCGTCCACCTGGTCGGCGACCTCACCGGCGACGCCGACACGCTCGCCCGGATCGTCCGGGTCGAGGAGCGCAGCTCCGTCCTGCGGCGCACCGCGGACGACGACGACCCGTACGAGCGGATCGTCGTCGCCAACGCCGAGCAGCTGGCCATCGTCACCGCGCTGGCCGACCCCGAGCCCCGCCCCCGGCTGATCGACCGCTGCCTGGTCGCCGCCTACGACGCGGGCATGGAGCCGCTGCTGGTGCTCACCAAGTCCGACCTGGCGCCGGCCGCCCCGCTGCTGGAGTCCTACGCCCCGCTCGGCATCGACTACGTGGTCACCCGCCGGGACGAGCTGGAGACCACCGGCGCCGAGGCGGTCCGCGAGCACCTGCGCGGCCGCTCGACGGTCTTCATCGGCCACTCCGGCGTCGGCAAGACCACCCTGGTGAACGCCCTCGTGCCGGACCGGCAGCGGCAGACCGGTCACGTCAACGCCGTCACCGGACGCGGCCGGCACACCACCGTCTCCGCCCTCGCGCTGCGGCTGCCCCCGCCGCCGGGCGCCAAGGCGGGGTCGAAGAAGGCGCTGAACTCGGGCTGGGTGATCGACACCCCCGGCTTCCGCTCCTTCGGCCTCTCGCACATCGACCCCGCCCGGGTCATCCACGCCTTCCCCGACCTGGAGCCCGGCACCGTCGAGTGCCCGCGCGCCTGCAGCCACGACGAACCGGACTGCGCGCTGGACGCCTGGGTCGCCGAGGGGCACGCGGAGGCCGCCCGGCTCTACTCGCTGCGCCGGCTGCTGGCCAGCAAGGAGTCCCGCGAGGGCGACTGACCGCCGCGCCGCAGGCCCCCTCCCCTCGGGCTTCCTCGGGGCTCGTGGTCCGTTCGAGGTGTCGGAGGGGGTCCGCCTGGTGATCATAGGAAGGTCGGGCCGGCCGCGGTCCGTCCGTCGACCGACAGGGAGGGCACGCGATGGCATGGGCCCTGGTGGTCCTGGCCGGCCTGCTGGAGACCGGCTTCGCGATCAACCTCAAGCTCAGCGAGGGCTTCACCAAGCTCTGGCCCACCATCAGCTTCTGCGTGTTCGCCCTCGGCAGCTTCGGCCTGCTCACCCTCTCCCTGAGGAACCTGCCGGTGGGCCCCGCCTACGCGGTGTGGACGGGCATCGGCGCGGCCGGCACCGCGATCTACGGCATGGTCTTCCTGAACGAGACCACCTCGGTGCTCAAGCTGGTCTCCGTCTCCCTGGTGATCGCCGGCGTCATCGGCCTGCAGCTCAGCGGCACCGCGCACTAGCCGGCCGGCGCCCGGGACGCCCCGGCGGCGCGGCCGGCGGCGCGGGTCTTCGGGGCGGCTCGGCGGGCAGCCCGTCGGGGGTCCATCGGGGCGTCCCGCTCCGCGAGCCCGGCTGTGCCGATCGGGGCGGGCTCGCTAGGGTCTTGGACATGGCCGACTACCACGACGACCTCCGACTCGCCCATGTCCTCGCCGACTCGGCCGACTCGGTCACCCTGGAGCGCTTCCGCGCCCTCGACCTGACGGTCGAGACCAAGCCCGACCTCACGCCGGTCAGCGACGCCGACAAGGCGGCCGAGGAGCTCGTGCGCAGCGTGCTCCAGCGCGCCCGCCCGCGGGACGCGGTCCTCGGCGAGGAGTTCGGCCTGCAGGGCTCGGGCCCGCGCCGCTGGGTGATCGACCCGATCGACGGCACCAAGAACTACATCCGCGGCGTCCCGGTCTGGGCCACCCTGATCGCCCTGCTGGAGGACGGCCCGGACGGCGTCGAGCGCCCGGTGGTCGGCATCGTCTCCGCCCCGGCGCTGCAGCGCCGCTGGTGGGCGGCCAAGGGCCTGGGCGCCTTCGCGGGCCGCAGCCTCGCCAAGGCCTCCCGGATCCACGTGTCGGGCGTCTCCCGGATCGAGGACGCCTCCTTCTCCTACTCCTCCCTCACCGGCTGGGAGGACCGCGGCCGCCTCGACCCGTTCCTGGACCTCACCCGGGCCTGCTGGCGCACGCGCGCCTACGGCGACTTCTGGTCCTACATGATGGTCGCCGAGGGCGCCGTGGACATCGCCGCCGAGCCCGAGCTGTCGCTGTGGGACATGGCCGCGCCGTGCATCGTGGTCGAGGAGGCGGGCGGCCGCTTCACCGGCCTGGACGGCGTCCCCGGCCCCGGCGGCGCCGACGCCGTGGCCACCAACGGCCTGCTGCACGAGGAGACGCTGCGGCGCCTGGCGGTCTGACGCGGGCCGCCGCCCTCCGGAATGGTTGCGGGCCCCTTGACCAGTTCGTGCTGGTCAAGGGGCCCGCCGCTGCATCGGCCCGCTCCTACCGCTCGCGCAGTTCGCGGACCGCCGCCTCCAGCCGCTTGCCGTAGTCGGCGTCGGCCTTGCGGAAGTTGTCGACCGCCCGCTCCACGATGTCCTCGCGGTCGGCGGAGACCTTGGCGATGAAGCCCGCCAGGTTGGCGATCAGGCGCTGCTTCTCCTCCTCGGAGTACAGCCGGTACAGGTCGCCGGCCTGCACGAAGTCGTCGTCCTCGGCGTGCGAGGGCGCCGCGTGGTTGCCGGTGGGGCCGTCGACGGCGGTGGCGGCCCACAGCGGGCGGCCGGTCTGCACCGGGCCGCCGAAGCTGTTCGGCTCGTAGTTCTTCTGCCGGCCGTGGCGGCCGTCGTACAGGTGGCCGTCGCGGCCGTTGGTGCGGGCCTCGGTGGCGCGCGGACGGTTGACCGGCAGGTGGTCGGCGTTGATGCCGACGCGGTAGCGGTGGGCGTCCGCGTAGGCGAACAGGCGGCCCTGGAGCATCTTGTCGGGGGACGGGCCGATGCCGGGCACGAAGTGCGCCGGGGAGAAGACCGACTGCTCGACCTCGGCGAAGACGTTGTCCGGGTTGCGGTTCAGTTCCAGCCGGCCGATCTCGATCGGCGGGTAGTCGGCGTGCGGCCAGACCTTGGTCAGGTCGAAGGGGTTGAAGCGGTAGCCGGCCGCGTCGGCCGCGGGCATGATCTGCACCTGCACCGTCCAGGAGGGGTACTCGCCGCGCTCGATGGATTCGCGCAGGTCCCGCTGGTGGCTGTCCGGGTCCTCGCCGGCGAGCCGGTTGGCCTCGGCCTGGGTGAGGTTGCGGATGCCCTGGTCGGTCTTGAAGTGGTACTTGACCCAGAAGTGCTCGCCGGCCTCGTTCTGCCACTGGTAGGTGTGCGAGCCGTAGCCGTTCATGTGCCGGTAGCTCGCCGGGATGCCGCGGTCGCCGAACAGCCAGGTCACCTGGTGGGTCGACTCGGGCGACAGGCCCCAGAAGTCCCAGACGTTGTCCGCCTCCTGGGATCCGGTGTACGGGTCCCGCTTCTGGGTGTGGATGAAGTCGGGGAACTTGATCGCGTCCTTGATGAAGAACACCGGGGTGTTGTTGCCGACGAGGTCGTAGTTGCCCTCCTCGGTGTAGAACTTCACCGCGAAGCCGCGCGGGTCGCGCACCGCGTCGGCCGAGCCGAGGTTGCCGGCCACGGTGGAGAAGCGCAGGAACACCTCGGTCTGCTTGCCGACCTCGGACAGGAACGCCGCCCGGGTGTACGGCGAGACGTCGGCCGTCACCGTGAAGGTGCCGTAGGCCGCGGCGCCGCGGGCGTGGACCACGCGCTCCGGGATCCGCTCGCGGTTGAAGTGCGCGAGCTTCTCGAACAGCAGCTGGTCCTGGATCAGGGCCGGGCCCCCGACGCCCGCGGTCTCGGTGTTCTGGTTGTCGGCGACGGGGGCACCCGCCTCCGTGGTGAGGGTCGGGCGCAGTTCGTCCTGCGTGGTCATAGCGGGTGCCTCCGAGGGATCCGGTCGTGTGACACGATCCTAACTTGGACTTTGTCCAAGTCAACACTGGAACCAAACTCAGAGCGTGACTTACTCTGGTGCCATGAGCGATCTGCTGGAGAGACTGCGCGGACGCGGCTGGCGGCTCACCTCCCAGCGCCGGGTGGTGGCCGAGGTCCTCGACGGCGAGCACGTCCACCTCACCGCGGACGAGGTGCACGCCCGCGCCACGGCCCGCCTGCCCGAGATCAGCCGCGCCACCGTCTACAACACGCTGGGCGAGCTCGTCGCCCTCGGCGAGGTGCTGGAGGTCGCCACCGACGGCCGCGCCAAGCGCTACGACCCCAACGCCCACCGCGCCCACCAGCACCTGGTCTGCTCCGGCTGCGGCGCCATCCGCGACGTCCACCCGCACGGCGACCCGCTCGCGGCCCTGCCCGCCGCCGAGCGCTTCGGCTTCACCGTCACCACCGCCGAGGTCACCTACCGCGGCCTGTGCCCCGACTGCGGCCCCTGACCGCGCCCGCCGGGCGGCGCTGAGCCCACCCGGCGGCGTTGAACCCACCCGGCGGCGCTGATCCCGCCCGAGGGCGCCGAACCCACCCGGCGGCGCCGAACCCACCCTGCGGCGCCGAACCCGCCGTGCTACGCGCTGAGCTCCGCGTGCAGCGCGCCCAGCAGCCGCCCGGCCCGCTCCGCGACCTCGGCCGGCCCGTAGTCGATCGCCCGCCGGCACCAGTTCTCGGCCTGCACCGGCTCTCCCCGGCGCAGCGCCAGCAGCGCCAGGCGCAGCGCCGCGCGCCCGTGCCCGGCGTCGGCGGCCCGGGTGTACCAGAGCATCGCCTCCGCCTCGCTGTCCTGCCGGGCCAGCAGCAGCCCCAGGTTGAACGCGGCGCTGCGGCTGCCCGCCTCGGCGGCCCGCCGGTACCAGCTCTCGGCGATCTCCAGCGCCCCGCGCTCGGCCGCCCGCACGCCCATCCGCACCTGCGCCCGCCGGTGCCCGGCGTCGGCCGCCACCGCGTACCAGTGCTCGGCCTCGGCGTCGGCGTCCCCGCGCCGGTCCAGCACCGAGGCCAGCCGGAACGCCCCCTCCGCCGAGCCGCCCGCCGCCGCCTGCCGGTAGCGCTCCAGCGCTCCGGCCAGGTTGCCGCGCTGCTCCTGGGCGACGGCCAGTTGCAGCGCCGCCTCGCCGTGGCCCTCGGCCGCGGCCCGCGCGTACCACTCCTGGGCCTGCCGCAGCTCACCGCGCCCGGCGTGCAGCACCCCCAGGTTGAAGGCACCGTCCACGCTGCCGGCCTCGGCGGCCTTGGAGAACCACGGCTCGGCGCCGGCCTCCTCGCCGCGCTGCAGCAGCACCACGGCCAGCGCGTTGCAGGCCTCGCGGTGCCCGGCGTACGCGGCCCGGCGGTACCACTGCTCGGCCTGCTGCTCGCGGCCGGTTCCGGCGCAGAGCAGACCGAGGTTGAAGGCGCCGTTCTGGTCGCCCGCGTCGAGGGCGGTGCGGTACCAGTGCTCGGCCTCCTTGGCCTCGCCCCGGCTCGCGTGCAGCGCGCCCAGCGCGTTGGCGGCGTTGCCGTCGCCGGCCTCGGCGGCCTCCTGCCACCACTCGGCGGCGGCGGCGAGGTCACCGGAGTCGCGCAGCAGGAAGCCCAGCGCGCAGGCGGCCCTCGGCTCGCCGTTCTGGGCGGCCTGGCGGTACCAGCGGGCGGCCTCGTCCAGCAGCGACCGGTCGCTGCGGGCGCGCTCCTCCAGCAGGACGCCCAGGCGCAGCGCGGCGCGGGCGTGGCTGCGGGCGGCGGCGGTGCGGTACCAGGCCTCCGCGGTGTCCTTGTCCCCGGCGGCCTCGCGCATCCGGGCCAGCCGGTAGGCGGCCTCCCGGTGCCCGGCGTCCGCGGAGACCTTGAACCAGCGCTCGGCCCGCACGTCGCGGCGGTGCTCCATCAGGTCGCCCAAGGCGTAGGCGCCGAGCGGGTGGCCGTGGTCGGCGGCGAAGTGCAGCCAGTACTCGGCGGCCTCCTCCTCGCCCTGGTCGCGCAGCTGGAGCCCGAGCGCGTGCGCGGCCGGGGCGCTGCCCGCCACGGCCGCCTGGCGCCACCACTGCCCGGCCTCGGCCCGGTGGCCCTGCTGGTGCAGCAGCACGCCGAGGTTGTTGGCGGCGGCGCGCAGCCCGGCGGCCGCCGCGGCGCGCAGGTAGGGCTCGGCCTCCTCCAGGTCGCCGCGGCGCAGCAGCAGGGTGCCGAGCCGGCAGGCGGCGTCCGCGTCGCCGTCGTCCGCGGCCTGCCGGTGGCGGGCCTCCAGGGCGGCGGACTCGCGGGCGGCCAGCGCGGTCTCGAAGCTGGTCGGGTCCAGGCCGGCCGGGTCCAGCGCGGCGCCGGCCGGCCCGTCGCCGCTCTCACCGCCGCCGTCCGCACCGCCGTACGGGCCGACGGCGGCGGAGAAGTGACGGGTGGACACGTGGACCAGGCTGTCCGGGCCGAAGCCGCCGACCGCAGGGCGTTCGGACAGTCCGCTGGTGCGCTGGGCGGGCAGGGCCCCGGGGCGGCTGTCGGGGTGTTCGGCGCTCTCCGCCCAGGCGTCGGTGTCCGCCTCGACGGCGGCACCCGACTTGGTGCCTGACTTGCCGATCAGCCTCATGCCGACTCCCGCTCCCCCAGAGTGTCGCGGCATCGTGCCCCGGCCCGCGGCCGGAAGGACTCGCGGGAGAGGTGCCGGACCCGACGGCCGGTCAGCAGCCGTGCACCGTCCCCCATGTGTCCCATCGTCGCATCACCCGCTACCCGCGTACACCTGCCCCGGCCGAATTCGGGCGGGGCCCACCCGAAGCCGACGGAATTGCTTCGGCGCTTTGTCGATTTCCCGACACTTCCACCCCACAAACCCCTGTGCCGTCCCCGTTGGCGACGGTCGATAGTACCGGAGCGGTTCCCCCCGCTTCCGGACGGAAACGTCCGCACACGGATACGACAGAGGCCCGGAGGAATGATCCTCCGGGCCTCTGACACCGAGTAGCGGGGACAGGATTTGAACCTGCGACCTCTGGGTTATGAGCCCAGCGAGCTACCGAGCTGCTCCACCCCGCGTCGTTGGCACAACCATAGCACGGACGCGGGGTGGAACCGAAAACGGTTGTCGCAGCTCAGCGGGCCACCGCCGAGCCGCGGCCGCCGCTACGGCTTGGGGCTCGGCGATCCGCCGCCGGGGGCGGGAGTGCCGGTCGGGGCGGGGGCCGGGCTGCCGCCGCGGGCCGCCTCGGCCGCCTTCAGGGCGTCGCCGAGCGCCTTCTGGGCGTTGCCGTACGCCACCCAGTCACCGTTCTTGAACGCGGTCTGGCTGTCGTTGTACGCCTTCTCCGCGTCCGCGAGCGCCTTCTGCAGCTCCGGCGAGATCGTCCCGCCCGGCGCCGGCGTGGCCGGCCCGGTGGGCGAGGGCGTCGGCGTCGTCCCGCCGCCCGGGCTGGACGGCACGGTCGGCGTCGTCGCCGGGGCCGCCCCCGCGAACACCTTCTTCAGCGCGTCCCCCAGGGTGTTCTCGAACGCCACGTTGTCGTCCCCGTACACCGCCAGGACCTTCTGCAGCGTCGGGTACTTGGCGCCGCGCCCGCGCACGTACACCGGCTCGACGTTCAGCAGCCCGCCGCCGACCGGCAGGGTCAGCAGGTTGCCGTACTCCAGCTCCGAGTCCCCGCCGCTCTTCAGCAGCGTGATCTGCGAGGCCACCTCCTGGCGGGAGTTGAACTTCGACTGCACCAGGCCGGGCCCGGGCGCCCCGCTCTCCCCCGTCATCTTCAGGATGCGGATCTTGCCGTAGTCCTCGCCCGGATCCGCGTCCACCGCCATGAACGCCGCCAGGTTCGGCCGCTGGTTCGGCACGAAGGTGCTGGTCAGCGAGAAGCTCGCGGCGCTGGTGTCCGGCATCCGCACCGTCACGTAGTACGGCGGCTGGACCTGCTTGGTGTCACTGGTCGGGTCCACCGGGACCTGCCAGATGTCACTGCCGTTGAAGAAGGAGTTGGCGTCGGTCACGTGGTACTGGCCCAGCAGGTCGCGCTGCACCTTGAACATGTCCTGCGGGTAGCGCAGGTGCGGCAGCAGCGACTGCGGGATGTCCGCCTTCGGCTCGACCGTCCCCGGGAAGGCCTTCATCCAGGTCCTCAGCACCGGGTCCTTCTCGTCCCACTGGTAGAGCTTCACCTCGCCGGTGTAGGCGTCCACCGTGGCCTTGACCGAGTTGCGGATGTAGTTGACCTGGTTGGCGACGGTCAGCAGCTCACCGCGCTGGTTCGTCAGCGAGTCCTTGGTCGCCGCGCCCAGCGTCGTCTTCGAGGAGAACGGAAAGCCGTCCGACGTGGTGTAGCCGTCCAGCACCCACACCACCCGGCCGTCCTGCACCACCGGGTACGGGTCGGCGTCGATCGACAGCCACGGCGCGACCTTCTCCACCCGCTCCTTCGGCGTCCGGTTGTAGATCACCTTCGCGCCGTCGCTGATAGCCCCCGCGTACAGGATCTGCGGCTCGGCGAAGCGCACCGCGTACGCGGCCCGGGTGAGCGGGTTGCTCAGCGAGACCCCGCTGTCCCCCGTGTACGTGTACTCGGCGTTCTGGCCGGTCTTGGGATCGGTGTAGTCGATCTCCTTGTTCGAGCCGCCGACGATCGAGTACGTCGTCGTCTTCTCGCCGTAGTAGATCCGCTGCTCGTAGTCGCCCAGCGAACCGGTCGCCGGCAGGCCCGACTCGGTGAACACCGGCTGGCCGCGGTCGTCGACCTGGTTGCCCTTGGCGACCACCGCGCCGTAGCCGTGGGTGTACTTGAAGTGGTCGTTGATCCAGTTGCGCTGCACCCCGTTGAGGTCCAGCTCGCGCAGGCCGACCACGCTGTCCTGCTTGCCGTCGCCCGTGCCGTAGCGGTCCACGTCCAGGGTGCTCGGGAACGCGTAGTAGTTGCGCTGCTGCTCCAGCGACTGGAACGTCGGCGACACGATGTTCGGGTCCAGCAGCCGGATGTCCGAGACGGTCTGCGCGTCCGGCTTCAGCGCGTCCGCGTTCGTCGAACCCTGCGGGCTGTACTGCGTCGTCTGCGCGTCCGCGATCCCGTACGCCCGGCGCGTGGCGTCGATGTTCTTCTGGATGTACGGCGTCTCTTTGGCCTGCTCGTTCGGCTTGACCTGGAACTGCTGCACGATCGCCGGGTACAGCCCGCCGATCAGCACCGCCGACAGCACCATCAGCCCCAGCCCGATCAGCGCCGGCGCCCAGGTGCGGCGGATCGGCGTCAGGAAGAACAGCACCGCGCAGATGATCGCCACGAAGAACAGGATCGTCTTGGCCGGCAGGAACGCGTTCGCGTCCACGTAGCGCAGCCCCGTCCACCCCGAAACACCCTTGTACGAGCCGGTCTTCACCGCCAGCGCGTACCGGTCCAGCCAGTACGCCACCGCCTTCAGCAGCACGAACACGCCCAGCAGCACCGCCAGGTGCCCCTGCGCGCCCGCGCTGGCCCGCCGGCCCGGGCCCTGCAGCCGCAGCCCGCCGTACAGGTAGTGCACCAGCGCCGAGGTCAGCAGCGAGACGATCACCGCACTGAACGCGAAACCCAGCACGAACTCGTAGAACGGCAGGTCGAAGGCGTAGAACGAGACGTCCATGCCGAACTGGGCGTCCTTCTCACCGAAGGACGTCGCGTTCGTCCACATCAGCCAGGTCCGCCACTGGCCCGACGCCGCCGCGCCCGCCACCAGGCCGATCACCAGCGAGACGCCGATCAGCGCCCACCGCTTGAACGGCGCCAGGCCCGCCCGGTAGCGGTCCAGGCTCTGCTGCTCCACGGACATCGCCGACAGCGGCGGCCGCAGCCGGTGCGCCAGCCACACGTTGAAGCCGACGACCACCGCCATCAGCAGGCCGAAGACCCCGAACAACCCGATCTTCGTCCACAGTTGGGTGGTGAACACCGAGGAGTAGCGCACCGACCTGAACCACAGCCAGTCCGTCCAGAACCCGGCGAACATGACGAACAGCAGGAACAGCACCGCGAGCACGCCCAGGGTCAGCAGGGCGACCCGCGCCCGCCGGGAGGGCGGCCCCACCCTTCGCCGGAAACCCGGCCCTGAGCGTTCCGGCATCTGGAATACCACGGTGGCACCTCAGCTGTGTCGTCTGGGAATCGGTCGGTCGTCAGAGCAACTTAACCAGGCTTCGGCCTAGTTCCCACCGTTAGCAGACGGTTACGACGCTGCTCCCCGACACCGCCGCCACCCTTCCTCCCCATGACCGCGCCCCGCCCCTCGCGCCGCCCGGCCGGGCGCCGCCCGCCCGACCTGTGCGGATGCCGACCGCCCGACGTGTGAGGATTGAGTCATGTCCGACGCGCCTGATCTGAACAACTCCCCCGACGACGTCTCCAAGCTCCCGGCCGCCACCCCCCTCACCCGGGCCGCGCTGGAGATCGACGAGTACGCCGCCACCCTCGGCTGGGACCTCCCGGCCCGGCTGTTCGCCCTGGTGGACAGCGCCGCCCTGCGCAAGGCCGACCCGAGGATCGCCGAACAGCTCGGCCTCGCCGACGGCGACGAGGCCGGCCTCACCCCGGTCGAGCAGGACGAGATCCCGGCCGGCACCGAGCTCGACAAGTTCCTCGGCACCATCGCCTGGCCCGACTCGGTGGCCGGCTGCGCCCTGGTCGTCGAGCGGCTGATGCTGCCGCCGGGCGCCGAGCAGTCCCGTCCGCGGGGCGCCAGCGACGCCCAGCTCGCCGAGTGGGTGGCCAACCACCCCAAGCGCGAGGAGGTGCGGATCACCGCCGCGGTGCTGCGCGACGGCAAGAAGGAGATCGCCCTGCGGCTGCGCTCCAAGGACAGCGCCCGCGAGGTGCTGACCGGCCCGGACCTGGTGCCCGGGCTGACCGACGCGCTGCTGGCCACCTTCTCGTAGCCGTCGCGCGGCCCGTCCCGGCCGGCCGGGTGGCCGGGTGGCCGGGTGGCCGCCCGGGCTACTTGGAGCAGGACGGCAGCGCGGAGGTCTGACCGGAGCGGATCTGCTCCAGCGCCTTCAGCGCGCCGTCCAGCGTGTCCGTCTTGACCAGGGTCAGCCCGGACGGGACGTTCTTGCCCGCCTCGGCGCAGTTCGAGGACGGGGTGAGGAAGTACTGGGCCCCGGCGTCCCGGGCGGCGATCAGCTTCATCGATATCCCGCCGATCGGGCCGACCTTGCCGTCGTCGTCGATGGTGCCGGTGCCGGCGACGAACTTGCCTCCGGTGAGGTCGCCGCCGGGGGTGAGCTTGTCGATGATGCCGAGCGAGAACATCAGCCCGGCGCTGGGGCCGCCGACGTCCTGCAGGCCGATGTCGATCTGGAACGGGTAGGTGTGCCGGATCCCGGTGCCGATGCCGACCACCGCGAGGTCGGCGCGCTCGGCCGGGGCCTTCGGGTCGAGGTCCTTGGCCCGTACGGTCGGGACGGTGACGTCGGTCCTGGCCCCCGGGGTGGCGGTGCCGTCGCCGGAGGTGTCCTTGGCTCGCGGCACCACGGTGAAGACCACCGACTCGCCGGGCTTGTGCTTGGTGACGGCGGTGACCACCTGGTCGACCGAGGAGACGGCGGTGCCGTCCACGGCGACGATCTGGTCGCCCGCGTGCAGCCGGCCCTCGGCGGGGGCACCGGCGGTGACCGACTTGACGATCAGCTCGCTGCCGACCGGGATGTTCAGCTGCTTGAGGGCGGCGGTGCGGGCGCTGTCCTCGGAGGAGGCGAACTCCTCGGCGTTCTGCTTCTTGGCGTCGGCGTCCGACTGCCCCTTGGGGTAGACGTTGTCGTGCGGCACCACCAGCACGTCGTCGCGCAGCCAGCCGACCACCGCGTTGACCAGGCTGGGCTCGTACTTGGCCCCGGTGACCTGGACGGTGGTCATGTTGAGGTGCCCGCTCGTGCGGTACGAGTCGTGCCCGGTGATGGTGATCACCGGCTTGCCGCCCTGGTCGCCGAGCGTGTTGTACGTCGGCCCCGGGCTCATCTCCGTGTACGGCACCTTCATCAGCACCGACACGCAGAGCAGCGCTATGAGCAGCAGGGTGGCAGCGAGCATCGTCGCGGAGCGGCGTGGCATGCCTCGACAGTACGGGACGCGGGTGACGCGGTGCCCGCCGGGCTACTGGCCGGAGCGCTCACCGGGGGCGGCGGTGCCCGCGGTGGTGCGTTCCATCGCGGCCATGAAGCGCCGGTGCTCGGCGAGCGAGGCCGGGTCCCCCGTGGCCCGCGGGGTCCGCTGGGCCCAGCCGGCCCAGACGGCGGCGGCCAGGACGGCGACAACCGGAATGATCAGCCAGGCGAGCGCACCCATGTCAGTACTCCCAGCTCGTCGTGTCTATGAGCAGATTAACCACCCCGGCGGACAACGCGGCCGGCGCCGTCCGGGTTACGGGACGGCCGATCGGCTCACTTCCAGGGAGTATCCGGCGCACCCGTCCGGACCCGTTCGGGTGAGACGACGGCGCGCCTGACCCGAGGGACGCGGTGCGTGTGCGGCCGGTTCCGCCGCCGCCCCGCCGGGAGTCATCCGCCGCGGACCGGGCGGGGGCCGAGCAGAGCAGGGGGCCGAGCGGGGGCCGAGAGGGACCCGAGCGAGAGACCGAGCGGGGACGGCAGGGAGTTCAGCAGCCGTCGGCGCCGACCCACTCCTCCTGGCCGTCGGTGAAGACCTGGTGCTTCCAGATCGGCACCTCGTGCTTGAGGTCGTCGATCAGCTGGCGGGCGGCCGCGAAGGCCTCCCCGCGGTGCGCGCAGGAGACGGCGACGATCACGGCCTTGTCGGTGATCTCCAGCCGGCCCACCCGGTGGACCGCGGCGAGCGCCCTGACCGGGTGGTCGGCGACGACCTTCTCGGCGATCCGGCGCATCTCCTGCTCGGCGGAGGGGTGGCAGCTGTACTCCAGCGCGGCGACCGACTTGCCGCCGTCGTGGTCACGGACCGTCCCGACGAAGACGGTGGTGCCGCCGGCCGCGTCGTCGCCGACCGCCTCGTACACCTCGTCCAGCGAGAGCGGGGTGTCGCGGACCGCGAGCAGGCGGATGGGGTCGTGGTTATCGGACATGACCCCATGATTCCCCATCGGGGCGGGAATCCGGCAAGGGGTTTCCACATCACGATGTGGGAATTTCGCATCGTGACATTCGCGCGTTGAGCTGGCCGGTCGTGCCAGGGCCGGCCTCGACATCACCGTGTCGCCCCGACGTCACCGCGCGCCCTGACGCGCCGCTCCTGACGCGCGCCGCCCTGGACACGCGCCGCTCCTGACGCGCGCCGCCCGGACGCGCGCCCCGGGGTCAGAACCTGCGCCGCTTGCGGGCCCGGCGCACCAGCGCCGCCGTACCGACCAGCGCCACCGTCGCCCCCGCCGCCCCCAGACTGGTCGCGGCCTCCTTGCCGCCCAGCCGCCGCCCGGCCACCGCGTGCTTGCCCGACACCTGGGCCAGCAGCTCCGCCAGCACCTGCTCGTTTGAGAACCCCGGCCGCCACCCCGCCTCGTGCAGCCGACTGCCCGACACCACCCAGGGGTACATCGTGTACGCCAGGTCGCCCGCCGGAGCCGGGGTCAGGCCGAGCCGGTGCAGCCGGGCCGCCGTCCCCAGCGCCAAGGCCGCCGGCAGCTCCATCCGCCGGATCCCCGACAGCCGCTCCACGTCCTCCTGCTCCAGCCAGCCGTCACAGCCGACCGTCACCTCGCCCTCGACCAGGCCCAGCGCCGCGTACTCCAGCGCCGCCGCCAGGTCGTCCACGTGGCAGAACTGCCAGCACGGGCGCGAACCGGCCACCACCAGCAGCCGCGGCGCCTCGAAGTGCCGGGTCAGCACCGTGTCCACTCCGGGGCCCACCACCACGGCCGGGCGCAGCACCGTCACCTGCAGCCCCGGATGGGCCCGCGGCGCCCGCCGGGCCAGCCGCTCGATCTCCAGCAGGTCCCCGACCAGCGAGGCCTCCTCGGTCGCCCGCAGCTCGGAGTCCTCCGCCAGCGGCACCTCGTTGTCGGCCAGCGCCCCGTAGACCATCGCGGACGTGCACAGCACCACCCGGTGCACCCCGGCCGCCGCGGCCGCGGTCAGCACCGTCTGCGCGCCGCGCACGTTGTAGGCGCTGCGGGCCCTCGGGTCGGACTCCATCCCGAAGTCCATCGCCAGGTGCACCACCACGTCCACCCCGGCCAGCCGCTCGGCCACCGCGGGGTCGCGCACGTCCAGCACCCGCCACTGCACGCCCGGAACGTCGCCGCGCCGGTCGTCCACCCCCAGCACCCTGCGCACGTGCGGGGAGGCCACCAGCCGGGCGGCGACCCGCTCGCCCAGCACCCCCGCGGCACCGGTGACGGCCACGGTCAGCGGCCGCCCGCCGTAGGCTGGAGGCGGTGACGCCGTGGTGTCCGACGCGTCCTCTCCTCCGGTCAGCCCAGAGCGAACGTCCGAGGGCGGGGAACTCACCGGCCATCCTCCACGGTTAGCTTATGTGCGTACGGACGTGTGTCACGTACGTCCATCCTGCCCGAGGCGAAGGCCCCGCGGTGCACCCGGCACGGGCCCGCCGCGCGGGAGCCGCTGACGAGTCCCCCGCTCCAGCGGAGCCCCGGGCGGGCAGCACTTCCCGCCCCACCCGTATGACGGCCGACCGGATCGAGGACCCCGTGAGCGACCTTCCCTTCGGATTCGGCGTTCCGCCCGAGGAGCCCGAGGACGGCAAGGCCAAGCCCGACGACGCGCAGAAGAAGAAGGACCAGGGCCCGGCCGGCTCGGGTGACAGCGGCCCGCAGCCCTTCGGCTTCGGGGCCGGCAACCCCTTCGGCGCGATCTTCGGCATGCCCGGCGCCCCGGGCGGCCCCGGCGGCGCCGGCGCCGACAACCCGTTCGCCGCGATGTTCGGCGGCCTCAACCCCGGTGACCTCGGCGCGGCGTTCCAGCAGCTCGGCCAGATGCTGTCCTTCGAGGGCGGCCCCGTGAACTGGGACCTCGCCACCAACATCGCCCGGCAGACCGTCGTCGCCGAACCCGCCGAGGGCAAGAGCAAGGACCGCTCGGTCAGCGCCGCGGAACGCGCCGCCGTCGCCGAGGCCGTCCGCCTCGCCGACCTGTGGCTCGACGGCGTCACCGAGTTCCCCTCCGGCGCCGGCACCGCCGTCGCCTGGAGCCGCGCCGAATGGATCGAGGCCACCCTCCCGGTCTGGAAGGACCTCGTCGACCCCCTCGCCGAACGCGTCGGCAACGCCATGGGCGGCGTCCTGCCCGAGGAGATGCAGGCCATGGCCGGCCCGCTGATGGGCATGATGCGCTCCATGGGCGGCGCCATGTTCGGCACCCAGATCGGCCAGGCCCTCGGCGCGCTCGCCGCCGAGGTCGTCGGCTCCACCGACATCGGCCTGCCGCTCGCCCCGACCGGCAAGGCCGCCCTCCTGCCGCAGAACGTCGCCGAGTTCGGCGAGGGCCTCAACGTGCCCGCCGAGGAGGTCCGGCTCTACCTCGCCCTGCGCGAAGCCGCCCACCAGCGGCTCTTCGCCCACGTGCCGTGGCTGCGCGCCCACCTGCTCGGCGCCGTCGAGGCCTACGCGCGCGGCATCAAGGTCGACACCTCCCGCATGGAGGAACTCGTCGGCCAGCTCGACCCGAGCAACCCCGAGGCCCTCCAGGACGCCCTGGCCGGCGGCCTGCTCCAGCCCGAGGACACCCCCGAGCAGAAGGCCGCGCTCGCCCGCCTGGAAACCGCGCTCGCCCTCGTCGAGGGCTGGGTCGACGCCGTCGTCCACGCGGCCGCCGCGCCCCACCTGCCGCAGGCCGGCGCGCTGCGCGAGACCGTCCGCCGCCGCCGCGCGGCCGGCGGACCGGCCGAGCAGACCTTCGCCACCCTGGTGGGCCTGGAACTGCGCCCCCGCCGCCTGCGCGACGCCTCCCGGCTGTGGGCGCTGCTCGCCGACGCCCGCGGCGTCGAGGGCCGCGACGCCCTCTGGGAGCACCCCGACATGCTGCCCACCGCCGCCGACCTGGACGACCCGGACGCCTTCGTGCACCGCGGTGGCGGCGACGACCTGGAGGGCGGGATCGACTTCGACGCCTTCGACAAGCTGCTGGGCGAGGCCGCGGCCGGCAAGCCCGACCTGACCAAGGGCGACCGGCCCGGGAGCGACCGGTCCGGCACCGACCAGCCGAACACCGACCAGCCGAACACCGACGAGGGCGGCACCGACGGGAAGGGCGAGCCCACCGCATGACCGCCACCAGCACGTCCGCGCCCACCCTGCACGCGGACGCGGTCCGCACCCTGACCGACTGGCGGCCCGCCGAGGAGGACCAGGAACAGCTGCGCCGCGACTACCTGGCCCACCTGGCCGACCAGCCCGAGGGCCTGTACCGCTCCTGCCTGCCCGCCCACATCACGGCGAGCGCGGCGGTCGTCGACCCGGCCGCCGGGCGAGTGCTGCTCACCCTGCACCCCAAGGTCGGCAGGTGGCTGCAGATGGGCGGGCACTGCGAGCCCGGCGATGCCGACCTCGCCTCGGCCGCGCTCCGCGAGGCCGTCGAGGAGTCCGGCATCCCCGACCTGACCCTGCTGCGCGAGAACGGTAGCCCCGTACCGGCCAAGCTGGACCGCCACCTGGTCCGCTGCGCCGGCAAGGACCGGCCGGAGAACACCCACCTGGACGTCCAGTACATCGCGCTGGCCCCCGCCGGAGCGCGGGCACTGATCAGCGAGGAGTCGCTGGACCTTCGCTGGTTCGACTACGACCGGCTGCCGGACCTCACCGACCACTCGGTGCGCGACCTGGTCGCCCGGGCGAGGCGACTGACCGGCTGAGGTGCGACACGGAAAGGGGGCGCAGGCCGACACGGCTCGCGCCCCCTTTTTCGACGCCTCTCACCCGGTGATCCGCCGGTCCGCTCGGCCGTCCCAGCCCCGCCCAGCCAGGCCTCAGGCTCCGCGCACCGCCACCCCGCCGCTCCCGGCCTCAACCGCAGGAGGCCGCCGGATCCCCGCCCGGGGCCCCATGCCGCGCACCCGGGATGTGCGGCAACCGGGCCGCCGAGACCACACCCTCCAGATAACCGCGCGCCCGCTCCGTCCGCGGGTAGGCCTCCAGCAGCGCCCAGAACGCCGGCCCGTGGTCCGGCACCAGCAGATGCGCGAGCTCGTGCAGCAGCACGTAGTCCACCACGTACTCCGGCATCCCCTGGAGCCGGTGCGACAGCCTGATCGTCCCCTCGCTGGGCGTGCACGACCCCCAGCGCGAATTCTGGTTGGTCACCCAGCGGACCTGCACCGGCACGGCCCGACCACCCAGGTAGGCGGCCGACAGCTCCCGCGCCCGAGCCATCAGCGCGTCGTCCCCGAGGATCCGCCGGCGCTCCTGGGCGGCAAGCTTCTCCAGCATCTGCGCGACCCAGCGCTGCTCCTCGGCATGCGACATCCGGGCCGGGATCAGCACCACGGTGCGATCGCCCTCGCGGTAGGCGGAGACGGTACGGCTGCGGCGGGCGCTGCGCCGCACCTCCACCCGGCTGCGGTCGTGCGGATCCGGCGGCACCGCCCCGGTGGGCGGCTGCTGCGGTCTGGGCGGATCCTCGTGCTGCTTCTCGTCCGGGCGCCCGCGTGTGCTCGGCGCCGCCGCCTGGGACCCGGACGCTGCACGGGCACGCCGACGCGACGCCGGTGGACGGGAGTCCCGCTCGGCTGCCATGGCACACGACGTTACCCGGTACCACTGACAGAAGTCCGCTGCCGTGGCCGAAATCTTTCGTGGAGCGATCGGGAACGAAAGGCCGACGGAGGGTGTCCGGGAACCGACCTCCGGGGGGCGGACCAGTTATCCACAGGGCCTGCGAACGGATGGTGTGATCATGCGCCCGGACCTGTGGATAACTTTCAGCACGCGGTCGGCGCCATGGGGCATGCTGCGGTCAGCCGTCCCGAAACGATCGGAAGGGAGATCGCCGTGCGCCTCGCTCTGAAGCCCGCTCTGTCCCGCAGCTGGCGGGACTCCGACACCCTGCAGTTCGGCACCGTCACCCGCTACGCGGGCGTGCTCGACAACGCCGACAAGACCCTCTGCACGTTCCTCGGGCTGGTCGACGGGACGCGCGACCGGCCCGAGCTCCTGGAGGCCGGCGAACGGATCGGCCTCGGTCGCGGCCCCACCGACACCCTGCTGACCGCACTGGAGGAGACCGGGCTGCTGGACGACGCGGAGGCGACCGAGCGCGCACTGTCCCGCTTCCCCCAACCCCACCGGGACCTCCTCGGGCCCGACCTCGCCTCGCTCTCGCTGGTCCACTCCGGCCCGGGCGCCGCACCGGCCGTCCTGACCCGCCGGTCCGGGACCCGCATCGAGGTGCGCGGCGCCGGCCGGGTCGGCGCCGCCGTGGCGGCGGTGCTCGCCGCGGCCGGCACCGGCACCGTCACGGTGGCCGACGGCGGGCGGGTCAAGCCCGGCGACTGCTCGCCCGCGGGTCTGCCGCCCGCCGACATCGGACGGCTGCGTTCCACGGCCGCCCGGGAGGCCGTGCAACGGGCCGCGGGCCGGCCGCTGGTGCCCCTGCCGAGGCGGAAGTCCGACGACCCGCCGCCGGACTTCGTGGTCCTCGCACCCCGGGACGGCAGCGCCGCCTTCGCTGGCGGGACGTACGAGGCCAAGCTGCTGCTCCGGGCCGGAGTGCCGCATCTGTACGTCGGCGTGGTCGAGGAGTTCGGCATCGTCGGGCCGCTGGTCATCCCGGGCCGCTCGGCGTGCGGGCACTGCCTGGTGCTGCGGCGGGAGGACGAGGACGCCGCCTGGCCGCGGCTCCTGGCGCAACTGGCGGACAACGGGCCGGGCCGGCCCCGCACCCCGGCCTGTGACACGGCCCTGGCGACGGTTGTCACCGGACTGGCGGCCCTGCACGCCCAGGTGTTCCTGGACGGCGGCCGACCGCCGAGCGTCGACGGCTGGTGCGAGGTGTCGGCGAGCGAGGGCATGCCGCGCCGCCTGCGGCTGCGGGGACACCCGGACTGCGGCTGCCTCTGGCAGCCGCAGCCGCCGGGCTGAGGCGCCGTCGAGCGAGGTGGAGGGAGGGAGGAGGGAGGAGCGGAAGCTTCCCGGGAGCGGGCACGGCGGCTGCGGGGCTCAGCAGCAGGCCGACCTGGATCCGGAGCAGAGACGGGCGAGCCGCCCGGCCGAGCGAGCCCACGGCCAGGTGAGCTCGTGGCCCAGCACTCCCGGGGCCCAGTGCACGGATGGCCAGGCGCACCCATAGCCAGGTGCCCCACGGCGACGTGCACCCGCGGCCAGGCGCTCCCATGGCCAGGTGCACCCATAGGCCAGGTGCACGGATGGCCAGGCGCGCCCAGAGCCAGGTGCCCCACGGCCCGGGGGCCGCGGGGGGGGGGGGGGGGGGGGGGCGGGGGGGGGGGGGCCCCCCCCGCCCGGGGGGGGGGGGGGGGGGCGGCTCGGGGCGCGGGGGCCGC